>JBGVFN010000062.1:0-4404 GCA_045121095.1 Lachnospiraceae bacterium
TTTTTAGATCAGACAATCGCAGATCTCATTGAAAAAAATAAAGAAAGCGAAACAAATTAGAATGAGATGAAGGCAATACCATCATCCATGCATCGAAGCTGCAACAACAGAAAAAATTACAAAATATAAATACCTTCGCGAGACTGTCATTAAATTTAGTAATGAACAGAAAAGCGAGGGTATTTATATAAGAAAACAACTATTCGCGAAACACAGCTTTAACGAATAATTAGTAATTATTTTTTCAAGTTGTTCTAAACTACTTTCTGTTTTTGCTGTTGCTGTATGTCTGTATATTTTCAGTATTGAAAGCTACCGCAGATTGCTTCCAAATCTATCTTCTTCATATTCATAAATCCGTCCGATAAGCATGGACAGGAATTCCCTCCAAAATGTTCTCAATCTGTGAATTGATCAGTTTTTCTGCCATCTCTAAACGCTTTTCCGGAATCCCTTCTCGATATTGAAAACTGAAATTTCTCAAATTCACCAGATCAGAACGAATATCTGGGGTAAGCAGTTTATTCGCAAGAACATTAAAATCCCCTCCCAGACGTGGAATTTTATTCCGTATTGTTTTTTCATCATATTCCTGCATATCAAACAACAGACTGCGGTTATTGTCAAATACTGGACTCATTCCCAGAATCTGCCCCGTATTATTTGAAAACAAAAATCCATAATTACCAGAATGTCGGTCTTCATTTAAAATCAATGCATCGAAAATCAGCATTCTTCGAAAATCATCTTCCGATTCATATTGCGAATATACATTCAGCAGATTCGATACATTTTCTCTTTTTCCGGATTTAATGAATTTATAGGAAGGAATAAATCCAATATCTTCATTTGTAAAAATTGGACAGATCGTTACCTGGTTTCCATGGTAATCTGCTAAATAATACGAAACTGAAAAACTGCAAAAATATTTTGCCAGTTCTGAAGCCATTACCTCCGAAAAAATTTCTGTACCATGTGTTTGAGAAGGTTTTTTAACCAGAAAAATATCATCGTTCGTTCGAACCCAACATTTTGCATACATCCCATCTGTACTGTACTCTGGCGATGGCTGAGAAGAAAATGCACTGGGATGAATTCCATCAAATGCAGTTCTGGCAATTACCTCATTAAATGGATTTTGATATAGAGAAACATCAGCCCATGTATCCGCTGTCCCTTCCTCTTTCACCCATATGGTATCATTCAGACTTAATGCCTTTGTTAACAAAATGAAATCAACGTCTGTACGAATCCCTGCACCTGCTAAAAGGGATGAAATGTGTTTGCGGTAAGATGGGGCTTTCCGTCCATTCAAGAAGCTTTGTATATCCCGATATCCATAAGGCAATCTTCCAGCAGACTCCTCTTCCTCAAACAAAGTATCTCCATATTCATCTATTTCGACTGAAAAATCCAATATTTTTTCGTCTTTGTTCATGAGAGAAAAATAATTCATATTTTCATTCCTTTTTGATGCAAACTACTTATTTTTACATAACGTAAAAAAATCAAAAGGTCCATTCCTTGTCAAGAAAATTTTTTGAAAGTATCATTTACAGTATAACACAAGTGGCTAAACCAAATCAATGTCTGAATCTATAAGAAAAATCCCCCAAAATCAAAAAGAGACTTCTGACAAATCATTTTAACGTTTCGCAGAAGTCTCTTTTCGATATATTGTTAATATAGTGGAAAAATGAAAAAGCAGTATAAAGTTTTCAATGTTTTAGCATTTAATATATTCTAATTTGCTATATTCCATCATCTTACGGTTTTTCCATGCTCGGATTTTTTCAGCAGCTGTTCATGCATGACTGCCATTAATACCAGTATGAAAAGCAGATAAACAGGAAGCAGCGCCACCGTGATATGGTTTGCAATGAGTCCAAATAAAGGCGGCATAAGGCAGGTTCCCACATAAGCGCAGGCCATCTGTACTCCGATTACTGCCTGGGATTTTTCTGCACCGAAATGTTCCGGTGTGGAGTGAATAATACAGGGATAAATGGGTGCACAGCCAAGACCGATCAGGATCAGACCACCCAGCGCAGTCATTTCACCAAATGGCAGGAACATGGCGCCAACCCCAATGGCAATAATGATCTGTCCCAGGCGAATCATCTGCGTGTCATTGAGCTTCATGGTCAAAAATCCGCTGAATGCCCGTCCTACGGTAATGCCGATGTAAAACATACTTGCATATCCTGCTGCTGTTTCGGAATCCATACCGTGGTGCAGTACCAGATAACTGCTGGCCCAAAGACCGGAAGTCTGTTCCAGGGCACAGTAACAGAAAAAGGTAATCATGACTTCTTTTGCACCGGGAATCTGAAAAACCTGTGCCAGAGAAAGTGCTTCCCCTGAATTTTCATTCCCTGCTTCTGTTTCGGATTCCAAAGATTCTGAATTTTCAGCAGAACGATTTTTCCATAAAGGAAGGCTGAACAGTAAAATTGCAGTTAATACGATCTGCAGTACAGCAATGTAACGGTATCCCATCTGCCAGGTCTGTCCGCCGCTGAGAGCAAATCCCATAATATAAGGTCCAACAGAAGCACCGATTCCCCACATACAATGCAGCCAGCTCATGTGACGGCTTGCATAATGTAACGCTACATAGTTATTCAGAGAAGCATCTACACTTCCGGCGCCGAGGCCATAAGGAATTGCCCACAGACATAACATCCAGAAGGAATTACTGATGGAAAAGCCAAATAAAGCAATTGCTGTTGTAGCTACGCTGAATGCTGTAACTTTTCCAGTACCCAGCTTTCGGGTCAGGCGGTCACTTTGCAGACTGGAAACAATTGTTCCTATTGAAATAATCATGGAGATAATGCCTGCGTAAGAAACGGGTACGTTAAATTCTCCATACATGGTGGGCCAGGCAGAGCCCAGCAAAGAATCAGGCAGTCCAAGACTGATAAATGATAAATAAATGACAGCTAGTAATAATTGAAACATAGATTGCGTTCCTCCTTCAAGTCTGTTATGATTATATCAACAAAAATCAGAGTTACATAGGACGAAACAGCCTGTTTTATATGACAAAACCGTCAGGAAATACAAGCTGCAGACAAAGGAGTAACCTCATGGCAATTATTACCTATGAAAAAAACATCGATCCACAGGGTATGACTAATCCCCAGGGCCGTGAGCTGATCGACCACGGTACTACCCCATTTCCCGTTGCCTTCTATCACGATGATATGACCGAAGATCCTGTTGCCTGGCACTGGCACGATGAGCTGGAAGCGGTTGTGGTAGAATCCGGCACAGCAATCGTAGCAGCAGGTACAGAAAAATATATGGTAACCGCAGGAAACGGTTTCTTTGTAAATACGGGGGTACTTCATTCTGCCTGGGATGTGGATACAACCCATTGCATGTTCCATTCGGTTGTTTTTCATCCCCGTCTGGTAGGAGGCAGCATGGACAGTATTTTCTGGCAGGATTACGTACAGCCCGTATTAAGCAATGCCATGTTAAAAAGTATTTTCTTTGACGCTTCTATCTCCTGGAATCAGGACGCTCTTGATGCTATTGAATGCGCATGGCTAAATATGGCTAAAAAACCTGCTGGTTATGAATTTGAAGTGCGTCATGCACTCTCCCGCCTGATCTATCTCCTTGCCACACATCATCCACCCATGCAGAATCGCCCGTCCGAAAAGGCTTTACGCAATGGAGAACGAATCAAAGCCATGCTGCAGTATATTCAGGAGCATTATTTTGAGGAGCTGAATACGGCACAGATTGCAGAAAGTGCCATGATCAGTGAAAGCGAATGTCTGCGCTGTTTTCGGAGCACCATTGGTACCACCCCGATTCAATATGTGAAACAGTTTCGCATACAGAAAGCCGCAGAACTGCTGCTTACCACGGATCTTAAAGTCATTGAAATCGGTTCCCGCTGCGGTTTTCAGGAAATGAGCTATTTTGCCAAGACTTTTCGTGAACTCCGCGGATATACACCTACACAATACCGAAAAATAAAGAATTCAGAAGCAAGTTCTTGATAAAAATTGAGAAAATCAGAAATCGAAACGTCAAAACTTGACTTCAAATAAAAATCATGTTACTATGCACTAACAACGGAACCGGGTTTTTGATGCTGTATCCGATTCCGTTTTATAGCGCCAGTACCTGAAAAGGTTGACGAGGAGAAAGGTTATCGAAAATTCGGCGGATGCCTTTCCGCAGGCCGGCTGCGTAATGTATTGGTAAATATGCGGGTAACTGCAAAACAGAGACAATACAACCGGATATATAGGTACATATTCAAACATTTCAAAGTTTTTTTCATATTATATATAAAGCAATGCGTTAAAAATACGTTATATTCAAAATAATGCGTCCGTTCATCTGCTTTATATTCTGCGTGATACCCATATAGTAGTGACA
>JBGVFN010000063.1:0-12669 GCA_045121095.1 Lachnospiraceae bacterium
AAACGAAACGAAGTCTGGTAAAACAATGGGTAAGAAATTCAACATTCTCTTTCCCGCCAATAAGATTTAAAATCTGTTCTGCCTGTAAACGATAATCCGCCATAAAGAACCCTCACAATATAGGAAAAGAAAAAACACTAAACAACAATATATAGAAAAAACCTGAAAACATGAGCAGAGTCTCCCCTTGTATGTTTTCAGGTTTTGCCTTTTCAGTTACAATCCTGTTAAAAATTACTTTTTGTATCACTAATTTATGTATTCAATTGTTAAATCTGCGAATGAACTTCTGCTTCCCGAATCAATCTTGAAATATGAATCAGAAGATACAGCTGTTCTTCATTGGTTAAATCATACTGATACTTTTCTGCCATCAGCTTCCGGACTTTTTTCACACATTGATATGCTTCCGGATTCTTCATACACATGGTGAAAAATAATTCATCATCATCACCATAATAATTCTCCTGACGGCTTACTCTCAGTGCAAGATGCTTTAAATGGGCAATAAACCGATCATAAATGTAACTTTCTTCATACAGCGGACAGGGAAGTTCTTCCGTCACCGTATCAAGCAACTCCTGAATGATCCTGGTCACTTCCACCATGTCGGTCATGCCGCTTTCTTCATTCAGCTCCGAATTCACAATATGAAAAGCAATAAATGCTGCCTCATCCGGCAATAACTCCATCTGAAAAGTCTTATTCAAAAGTGCGACCGCCCGTTCTCCTACCGCAAACTCCGGCTTATACAATCGCTTGATTTCAAGAAACAGATCATTTTTCAGACGGATTCCTTCTTTATACCGCTCACATACACTGTAAATGTGATCTGTAAGCGTCAGATAAATGGTATCAAAAATCCTTTTATTGCAGGTACGCCTTGCGTCTTCTGCAATCTGCTCACTGATGTTGACGTATTCCACCGGGATTTCCTGTATCAGCTGCTGATACCGTTGAGAAATCTCCCGTGACTCTGGAACAAATACCCTGCAGGTATCGTTCAGGATGATCTCATCGCCTGTCTTTTTTTGAAATGCAATGCCCTTACCGGTTACAATTGCTTCATTGTTATCCTCAGATCTGGTTAAAACTGCATTGTTATTTAAAATCTTATAAATGATCATAGGATACAGCTTCCTTTCATTCGGATAAACAAAAAAAGACAACACCTTCCATCCAACAACATCAGATATAGGTCTTGCCTGATTTAACAGTTACAATTCTATGCTCTGACCACTTTTATACCATATTTTCCTAGAAAAATCAACCGTTTTCAAAAAAATATTCCAGATTTTTTTCCTGGGATTTTCCGCACAAAAAAATACCGCACAAAATCTAATTGATCTGCACGGTATTTTATAACATACTGATGATTTTTCAAAATATTGTCTGTTTTTTCGAACAAATTTTGCAACAGTTCAGTAAATACTTGTCATCTTAATAACTTACTACAATTCCTCCATCATTGGCATATACAGTACCTACGCCGGCTGTATTAGTTACGTAAATTTCTTTAAAGGTTACCCGTTTACTGATTTCTTCCTTTACATAGGCAGCTCTTTCCGGACAATTGCAGTGGCTGATTCCCAGCACGCGATTCTGGGGATTGTCCACCGTCGCTTCCACCTTTTCTATCAGCTTCTTTAATGCCCGGTTGATACCTCTGGCCTGGTCCAGCTTAATGATGACGCCATGGTCAGCTCCCATCAGGGGTTTAATATTCAGAGCCGTTGCAAGAACAGCAGCAAGACCGGTCAAACGGCCATTTTTCTTTAAAGTATCCAGATCTTCCAGTACAAATAAAGTAGTCATATGGTAGATAAAGTCTTCGACCTGAGTGCAGATTTCTTCAAAAGAAAGATTCATGGCTTCCAGTTCTATAATCTTTTTCGCGATGATGGATTCACCGCAGCAGGCAGAATCCGAACTGAATACTGCAATCTGTTTTGCATCACCCTCATGTTCTTCATAATACAAATCCTTACCAAGAACTGCACTGTTATGCGAACCGCTTAAATGCTTTGACAGGGTAATGCAATAAACTCTTTTTGCATCGCCTTCATAAGCCTCCATAAATGCATGGGGCGAAGGGCAGGCTGAATGGGCACATTCTTCTGATTCCCGAACTGCTTTTATAAAAGCCAGCTGATCAAAGCTTTCATCATCTACTACTCTTAAATCGCCAATTTCCAGCGTTAATGGTACAATTGTAACTTTTCCCCGTAATTCTTCGTTACAATCAAGACAACTGTCTCCAATAATCTTGTAATCCATAGAGACCTCCCAACATCATATGGTTTTCATTACTACTAATGATAGCACGGAAAATCATATTTGAAAAGAGGGGTAAACCGCTTATTTTATAACGGTTCACCCCCTGCTGAATGGTCAACTTATTTTTCTATAAAAGTGGACGCTACAAAATCGGTAAGTGCCTGCTGGTCTGCAGTTGCCATCAATTCTCTGGCGGAATGCATGGCCAGAACGGAAACACCCAAGTCAATGGTACGCATACAAAGCTGCGCACTTAACATGGCACCCAGGGTACTTCCTCCCTTTACATCTGCGCGGTTGCAGAATCGTTTATGAGGAATCTCATATTTCTGGCAGACACCCTCTGCAAAGGCAGTGGCCTGTACATCCGTTGCATAGCGCTGACAGCTGTTGAGCTTAAATGCAACTCCATCTCCGGGAAATACCCGATTGGTGGGGTCACTCATAAATGCCTGATTGGGATGAACCGCATGAGATACATCACAGGACAATAAAATACCATTCATGACTGTATTAATATAATCCGAATGCTCTCCCCCCAGGGAAATGACCACTTTTTCCAGCAGACGGGCAAATAATACAGAATTGGCTCCCTGCTTTGTGGTACTTCCGATTTCTTCATTGTCAAATAGCATAATTGCAGAAAATGTATTGGCTTCCAGCGCACGGATTATGGCAGATACACAGGCCTGCACAGAAGTCAGGTTATCCAGACGCGGTGCAGAAAGCATCTCTGTATGTTCTCCATAAAGGACTGGCTCATCCATATTATAGAATCCCAGATCAAAAGAAAGGATGGATTCCGGATCGGTATCCAGTTCCTCTGCCAGCAAACGGCTGAAATAGCCATCATGCTTCCATTCCGGCGGTACCACGTCCAGAAGGGGCAGCATATCCCTCTGAGGGTTAATATCCACGCCTTTATTCACTTCCCGGTTATAATGGATAGCCATGCTGGGAATCACCGCCATGGGGCGTTTAAAGTCCACCAGACGCATCTCAGGATGGGACGGGTCTTCCCCCTTCAGACAAACTGCACCTGCAATGGATAAAGGACGATCCATCCATGAATAAAAAATAGGACCGCCATAAATCTCAATATTTAACTTTTCATAACGTGCTTCTGTCAATTCCGGCAAAGACTTGATCCGCAGTCCCGGCCAGTCTGTATGAGCTGCTGCCACATGAATGGGCATACTTGCCTCATAAGTTTCCGGCACATGAAATGCAAATAACGAAGTTCCAAAAATTTCTGTGTAATAGCTTTTTCCCTTTTCAATCTTCCAGTTGCCTTCATTCCACAATCTGCAGAACCCGGCTTCTTCTAACTGACCTGCAGCCTGTCTGACACTATGATAAGCAGAAACGCCTTCTTTCAAACAGCGCAGCAGTTTTCCTGTTTCTTCATAATATAACGACATCTTTTTCCCTCCCGCCACATATTTGTGCGGCATATCTATTATAATGACTTTATCTTCATTCAACCATCCGCAGATTGAACAAAAAACAGCTCTTTCTTTTTTTCCTCTTAATCAGATTGACATTTCCACCCGCTTTCGGTAGAGTATAGGTAATTTGAAAAACGGAGGCATCTCATGATTGCTTTAACTCTTCCTGAATTAAAAACAGCCACCAGCTGCATTTTTCTAAAAGAAACCTTTGACTATTTTCTGGTAAAAGAAATCACCATCTGCACCAGCAACACCTTCCATGTGGACGGAAAAATCCACCCGGATTATTATACGGAGGAAGAAAAGGAGCTCCTTCGGGATCCGTCCTACTCCGACTGGAAGACTCTGCGGCCTTTCTGTTATCAGCTGATCAAAGGCAAAAAACTTCCCCAAAGCTTTCGTCTGGTCTTTCAGTTGTCTGCTTCCAACGTGGAGAAATTCCTGAAACAATATCATCTGCCCTGTCAGCCCTCTGATATCAGCGGCCTTTACCTGCATTTTCGCTATGAAAATCAGAAACTGACCGTTGTATCCGGTGCTTCTTTGAATTTCTTTTCCATGGATAAGACCATCGATACGGCGTGGGATGATATGGTCAAACGAATCTTAAAACTGGCAGGAATTCTTTATACAGAAGGATAATTTAAAATCCGATCTGCTAAAAACGTGCGTCACCAGGCGCACGATAAAAAGCGTATGGTATGTCAGCTATTCTGATTACCATACGCTTTTTTCTATAATCTGTATTCTCCAATCAACGTGCGAGAATACCCGATCAAATCACTATTTATTATTCTGCATCTTTTGCTCTTGCTTCGATTTCACGTTTCTGAACATCTGCGGGAGCCTGTTCGTAACGTGCAAATTCATACTTGTATTCGCCGATACCACCAGTCATGGAACGCAGATCGGTGTTGTATCCGTATAATTCAGATAAGGGAACTTCTGCAGTAATAACCTGCTGTCCTGCACTTACATGATCCATACCAAGTACACGGCCTCTTCTCTTGTTCATGTCACCCATGATATCACCAGCATAGCTGTTGGGAACGGTAACAGACAGAGTTACGATAGGCTCAAGCAGAACGGGTGAAGCTTTCATGAAACCATCCTTGAATGCCAGGATTGTAGCAGTCTTGAATGCCATTTCAGAAGAGTCTACCGGGTGGTATTTACCATCAGTCAGTGTTGCTTTTACGCCAACTACAGGGTATCCAGCTAACGGTCCCTTCAGAACGGATTCCTGAAGACCTTTGTCAACTGCAGGGAAGAAGTTCTTGGGAACTGCACCACCTACAACTCTTTCAGCGAATTCGTAAGCTTTTTCCATATCGCCCAGAGGCTCGAAATCCATAACAACTACACCGTACTGTCCATGTCCGCCGGACTGTTTCTTATGAGTACCGGTAACGGTTGCTTTCTTACGGATTGTTTCGCGGAATGCAACTTTCGGTCTGGTCAGTTCTACTTCTACTTTATAACGTTCTGCCATCTTGCTTACAGCAACTTCAATCTGCTGTTCACCGATACCGTAAAGCAGAGTCTGTCTGTTTTCTGCATCATTCACAGCTTTCAGAGTCTTATCTTCATCCATCAGTTTAGCCAGAGCAGCAGCAACTTTATCATCATCACCCTTCTTCACTGCTTTATAACGCATGAAGGTATAAGGCTGAGAGAGTTCAGGTTTTGCATAAACAACCCGTGCACCCTTCTGAGCAAAGGTATCGCCAGTAGCCAGAGAAGTCTTTGCAACCGCACCGATATCACCGGCGGAAAGTTCAGAAACTTCAATTGCTTCTTTACCGCGCAGAACGTACAGACGGGAAATCTTTTCTTCTTTTTCCTGATTAATGTTGTAGATGGCATTATCTGCTTTCAGAGTACCAGTTACAACTTTAAACAGGGAGTATTTACCAATAAAAGGATCTACCAGAGTCTTGAATACACGAGCACTCATATGTTTTGCGCTGTCGTATTCAACGGGAACCATCTCACCGGTTTCCATATCATTACCATAAATAAACTTGCTTACGGGTGAAGGCAGATACTTACGGATAACATACATAAGCATCTTCATACCCTGTGCGTTGGTGCCGGAACCCATCAATACAGGTACGATGGTGCCGTCAACTACGTTAGTCTTTAATGCATCCTGAATTTCTTCATATGTAAATTCATCACCTTCGAAATAACGTTCCATCAGTTCTTCACTGGTTTCTGCAACTGCTTCCAGCAGGGAGTCACGGCTGACAGATACATGATGTTCCAGATAATCGGGGATGTCACATTCTTCAAATTCACTGGTATTGCCGATGAAACGACGACCTTTCATCTTAACCAGATTTACGAAACCTACGAACTTTTCGTTCTCACGCATGGGTACGTAGAACGGTGCCACTTTACGGCCGAATTTTTCATTAAGCTGCAGCATAACATTCTTAAAGCTGGCCTGATCATCATCCATACCGGTTACAAAGAATAAACGGGGAATATCATTCTTTTCGCAAATATCCCATGCTTTCTGTGTGCCAACTTCTACACCGGATTTTCCGTTCACTACGATAATGGCTGCATCTGCTGCGCTGACTGCTTCTTCTACTTCACCAACAAAATCAAAATAGCCAGGAGTATCCAGAAGGTTAATCTTAATACCTTCCCATTCGATCGGAACTACGCTGGTGCTGATGGAAAACTGACGTTTGATCTCTTCTTTATCAAAATCGCTGATGGTATTTCCATCTGCTACTTTGCCCATTCTTGCAGTAACACCAGCAACATATGCCATAGCCTCAACCATGGTTGTCTTACCAGCGCCACCGTGTCCCAATACTACAACGTTACGAATATTCTGTGTTTCATAAACGTTCATTCTATTACCTCCAATACGCACTAAATTTGAATCCTTCGGAAATTGTATCTGATTTCCCGAATAATTCGCATGGGTATATTCTACTAAAATTTTCTGAATAATTCAAGTAATTTACGAAAATTTACTAAGTTTTTTTGATGCTCTTTGAAATCCCTTGTAAATTCAGGCTTTTTTGAAAGTAAATTCTTTATTCTTTTGTGAGTTTATGCCATTTTATATAGTTTCAATCGGCTTTCTCTATTTTGAAATAACCTTTCTTTACCACAAAAAACAGTCCAGCCTCCACGGCTGGACTGTTTCATTTCATTCAGCAAAATATTAAATATTATGACATGCCACAAAGTGTCCCGGTGTTTTTTCTACCAGCTGCGGCTCAGACTGGCTACATTCAGGTTTTGCGTAGGGGCATCTTGTGTGGAAACGGCATCCGCTGGGCACGTTCATGGGGCTTGGCAGATCTCCTTCAATAATCTTACGCTTGGAACTGCGTGCGGTTTTGGGGTCTGCCACAGGGATGGCGGATAAAAGGGCCTCTGTATAAGGATGCAGAGGGTTGTCATAAAGCTCATCGCTTTCTGCGATTTCTACGATCTTACCCAGATACATAACGCCGATTCGCGTGGAAATATGGCGTACCATGGACAGGTCATGGGCTACGAAGAGGTACGTCAGACCCAGTTCCTGCTGCAGATCTTCCAGCATATTGACAACCTGTGCCTGAATGGAAACATCCAGCGCGGAAATAGGTTCGTCACATAACAGGAATTCAGGTTTTACAGCCAAAGCGCGGGCTATACCGATACGCTGGCGCTGACCGCCTGAAAATTCGTAGGCATATTTATACATATCGTCTGCCTTCATACCAACTTTTTCCAGCAGCTCCACGATCTGATCGTCAATGGCGCTCCCTGATGCTTTTGAATTTGCGTATAAAGACATGGGTTCGTAAATAATTTCTTTTACATTATGATGCGGATCCAGTGCAGAATACGGGTCCTGGAAAATAATCTGCATCCGCTTGTGATAAGGCAGAAGCTGTGAGCCTTTCAGGTTTGTAATATCCTGTCCGTCAAACAGAATCTGCCCGCCGGTGGGATCATACATACGGATCAGGGTTCGCCCAAGAGTGGATTTTCCACATCCGGATTCACCAACCAGACCGAAGGTTTCACCTTTGCGAATCTGAAATGTGATACCATCTACTGCTTTTACTGCATTTCTTTTACGTCCGAAGAAGTCTTTTACAAGGAAATGCTTCTGAAGATCTCTGGTTTCCAGCAAAATATTCTCTTTTTTGTCTTTATCTGCCATCGGTCATTTCCTCCTTATCCTTCTGCTCCAGTTCTTCGCCGGTAAATACGCACATGGCACGCTGGGTATCTGTGTACTGACGATATTCCGGAAGTTTTTCGCTGCACTTGTCGCAGGCGTATTTGCAGCGTTCTGCAAAGGGACATCCTGCCGGCGGGTTCACCAGAGAAGGTGCCATACCCGGAATTGCTTCCAGACGTTCACGGCTGCCTGTGGTGGGCTGAGGGATTGCATGAAGCAGCGCTTTTGTGTAGGGATGCTTGGGTGCATAGAAGATTTCGTCCGTCAGACCTTCTTCCATGATCAGGCCGCCGTACATAACGGAAATACGATTGCTGAGACTTGCTACAACCCCCAGATCATGGGTAATCAGTACAATGCTCATATTTTCTTCTTCCCGCAGCTGTTTCAGCAGTTCAAGAATCTGAGCCTGAATGGTAACATCCAGTGCTGTGGTAGGTTCATCGGCAATCAGAAGCTTCGGTTTACAGCATAATGCCATGGCGATCAGTACACGCTGGCGCATACCACCGGAAAATTCATGAGGATACTGATTCAGACGGCTTTCCGGTGAAGGAATTCCTACTTTTTTCAGTGCCTCAATGGCTTCTGCTTTGGCTTCTTTTTTATTCAGTCCACGGTGACGCATGAGAACTTCTGTTAAATGTGTACCAATCTTCTTTAAGGGATTTAATGCAGTCATGGGATCCTGGAAGATCATGGCAAATTCCTGACCGCGCATCTTACGTCTTTCATCGTAGGAAAGGGTCAGAAGATCTTTTCCCATATATACCAGACGGTCTGCAGTTGTTTCTGCATTTTCCGGTAAAAGTCCCATAATGGACTTCATCAATACACTTTTTCCGCTTCCGGATTCACCAACAACAGCAAGAATATCGCCGTCATCTACATGAATACTGGCTCCGCGCACAGCAGAAACCCGTGTTTTATGGATCTGGAAGGTCGTTTTCAGATTTTCCACGGTCAACAGACGTTCGCTGGTCTGCGTTGTCATTTTTTCATCCATATTTACGCCTCCTTAATCCTTTTCACCGGACATGACTCTCGGTTCCACAAAAATACGAAGCAGGTTGCCCAGCTTGTTAAAAGCAAAAATGGTCAGTACAATCAAAAGACCGGGGATAATCGCCATATAAATAGCGTTCTGCATGTTGCTCTGGGCATTCTGAAGCAGACTTCCCCAGGAAGCCATGGGCTGCTGAATACCAAGACCCAGGAAACTTAAAGAAGACTCTGTCATAATGGCATTGGCGATACCGGTGGATGCAGAAATAATGATGGTGGGCAGAACTGCCGGTACAATATGTTTCAAAATAATCTGATAACCCGGTACTCCCGCGAATTTGGCATACATTACGTATTCACGCTCTTTCAGGGACAGGGTCTCTGCACGTACCAGACGGGCAATTTCCATCCACGTAAAGAAACCGATTACAATAATGATGGATTTCAGGCCCCGTTTCAGGAACAGACTGATAACCGTTACCAGAACCATCCAGGGGATGGAGGACATTACATCCACAATACGCATAAGGATACTATCAATCCACCCACCGCAATATCCTGCTATGGTACCTACCACAACACCGACACATACACAGGTAACCATGGCAAGAAAGCCTACCAGCAGTGAAACACGTCCGCCATAAATAACTCTGGCCAGATAATCACGTCCGATTTCGTCTGTACCGAAGGGATGTTCCCAGGAAGGCGGCTGCAGCATGCTCTGAACGTCTGTGGCATTGGGATCTATGGGCAAAAGCGGTGCAATCAGTGACAGGATGATGATCACTGCCAGAAAGATAAGGGATGCGATTGCCAGTTTGTCATGTTTTAATGCACTTATTACATTTTCAATACGTCTTTTCTGATCATTTCTTTTTTCTTTCATCATCGATCACCCCAAATCCTTAATTCTCGGATCCGTCAGACAATACAGGATATCTGAAAGCAGATTGCCCAAGATTACCAGTGTAGAAGATAAAACCAGGATTACCATTACGATGGGATAATCCATACCCTGAATGGCTTTTACAAAGTAAGGACCTACACCGGGCCATCCGAAAATTGTTTCTGTAATAATCGCACCGGTTACAAGCATGGGAAGTGCCATACCAAGCTTTGTAATAATAGGCAGTAATACGTTTTTGCAGACATGTTTAAACATAATTTCTGCTTTTGATGCGCCAAATGCCTGCTGAACCATAACATAATCTTCCGAATACTGTGTAATGGTGGAAGAACGGACATAACGTACGCCATCCGGCAGGAAACTTAAAAATAAAACGGTAAAAGGCATAATATAGTGCTTCAGAAAATCTATGATGGAACTTTCTTTACCAATGGTATGCATACCTACAATAGGAAGCACATTTAACCGATATCCCAGGAAATAGATCAGCAGCATGGCAACCCAGAATGAGGGCAGAGCAATACCTACTGCAGATAAACCATCGATCAGTTTATCAATCCATTTATTTTTATGGGAACCGGCCAGAAGTCCCAGCACAATTGCCATGAAATAAGCAAACAGATATGCCGGTAAAATTAATTTAATGGTATTGGGAATGCGGACTGCAAGGTCAGTGGAAATACTCTGATGGGTAACGATGGAGTATCCGAAATTACCATTAAGCAGGCCATCCAGCCAGCGGATATACTGAACATAAACCGGCTGATCATAACCATATTTGGCTTTAATCAATTCAACGGTCTCCTGAGGCATGTTGGGGGTTGTCATGGCATCAATGGCATCATAGGGAGCCAGATTCATCAACCCAAAACACAGGATCGTTATGATCAGGACCATGGGAATGGCAGCCAATATTCTTTTTATAATGTACTTTGCCATATTTTTCTCCTTAAAGAACTCGTAACGGTTTCATGTGAGACATAGAAAACAGGGCCTGTTCCTTCAAACAGGCCCCGGATTTCACTCATTTTCGTTTACTTGAATAATCACCATTATTCGCTGATTGTCAGCTTGGATGTATCTTCGAATGTGTAAACAGGAACCAGACCAGCTTCTTCAACACCGCCAACTCTCTTATTTACAACAAGGATACGGCTGTTGGAAACTAAAGGATAGAAGCATGCTTTATCCTGAAGTACCTGCTGCAGTTCTTCATAAATTGCAAAACGTTCATCCTGATCACTTGTTTCACGACCTTTTTTGAACAGTTCATCGATTTCAGGGAAATCGTAGTGCATGTAGTTATATCCGCCTTCTGATTCAAACAAAGAAGCAAATGTATCGGGATCGATACCCATGATGTAACCATTCAGGAACATCTGGATTGTGGTATCAGGATCTTCTAACTGTTCAAACATCGCAGTGGAATCCATACCGTTCAGTTCACAGTTAATACCAGCCTGTGCCAGCTGCTGCTGGATCAGAGCTGCCTGTGTAGACTGTGCAGAATCAGAACCATTGAAGCTTAATTCTACGGTTATGCCTTCTGCGCCTGCTTCTTTCAGCAGTTCTTTTGCTTTGTCAATGTTGGTTTCGTATGTTTCAACATTTTCTGTGTAGAACTGGCTGATGGGAGGCATGAAGCTGGTAGGAACCAGATAGTTTTCTTCACTTAAATAAACAGCGTTGTTGATGTCTTCTTTGTTCAGTGCATAGAAGATAGCCTGACGAACTTTCTGATCAGGAATCTGTTTTGCATTGATCGCCATGTATCCAACACGACCTTCACTGTAGATATAAGTTTCCAGGTTGTTGCCTTCCAGATCCATCTGGTTTACTTCTGCGGGAGTTGCAACCCATGCATCTACTTCGCCGCTCTGGATAGCCATCATAGCAGTATTGGAGTTTTCAACGATACGGTAAACAAATGTATCAATATCGGGAGCACCGAACATATAGCTTTCATTTGCTTCAAATTTAACATAAGAACCTGCAGAGTACTCTGTCATTACGTAAGGACCAGTACCAACGGGCTTTGTATTAAATTCGTTGTTTTCAAAATCGGTAACATCTTTATAGACATGTTCAGGCATAATAAAGATGTTGCATAACATTTCAAGAGATGCAGCACTTGCAAAAGGTAATGTAAACTTAACGGTGTAATCATCGACCTTTTCAATCTTTGTTGCGCCCTGATCGTAAACCAGCTGTGCGTATGCCCAGCCTGCGTTGTTGGGATCTTCCATTGCTTCGTAAGTAAATACTACGTCATCTGCATTGAACGCTTCACCATCAGACCATACAACATCTTTACGTAAATGGAAAGTATATTCTGTATTGTCATCTGATGTATCAACGCTTTCGGCCAGAAACCATTCAATACCGTCTGCATTGTACATGCAAAGAGGTGAATAGATCATCTTAATGGTCATCAGACCAAAACGGTCACTTGTTGTGATAACGTTTACATTGGCACCGGGATCGCCGCCGATTGCATATGTAAATGTGCTGCCGTCCGCTTTGTTGGCTGCTTCTGTAGTTTCATTGGTATTGGAACCTCCTGTTTCTCCTGTCGGATCCTTGCCGCCGCAGGCAGTCAGACATCCAAGTACCATGGTTAATGCCAGAAGTAAAGCAAAAACCTGTTTGAATGATTTTTTCATAAAATCATACCTCCGTCCTTTTTGAAGCTATAAATGAGCAAATTTTGAAAATTGCACAAAGTTACCCTACCATTTTCAGGACATCTTCCAAAGACATCCCCTTTCGGATATTCTGATACAGGGCTGTAATCTGTTCTTCTTTGATCTTTTTTCGAAAATAGTGAT
>JBGVFN010000064.1:0-4764 GCA_045121095.1 Lachnospiraceae bacterium
AAAAAGATGACAAAGAGAATCATGGCAATGGGAATGGCGGCAGTGATGGCATCAGGTATGCTGACCGGCTGCGGCGGAAGTAAAAAAGCATCCGATGAACTGAATATTATGGTTTGGGATGGCACCTGGGATGAGGAAGTATTTAAAGATTTTGAAAAAGAAACAGGGATTCATGTAAATGTCAGTTACATCGATAACACAGACACCATTATTTCCAAACTTCTTCAGGGGAGTACCAGCTATGACATGATCGACATTGAATCTGCATACGTTAAATCCTTTGTTGATAATGGACTCCTGGCAAAACTGGATTATGCAGAACTGGATAATACACAGTATCTGGACGAGCAGCTGACCGGTTTTACCGGCGATGAGAAAATGGAATATACCGTTCCCTGTCTGGCTCCTTTATATACCTGCCTGGTTTACAACAAGGAAACCTGTCCTATTGAAATCAAAAGCTTTCAGGACCTGGCAGATCCTGCGTTGAAAAATCAGGTATGTATGGTAAACTCTACCATTTCCCTTTTTGGCATGGCACTGGAATCTCTCGGATACAGCGCGGATTCTACGGATGAAGGGGAGATTTCTGAGGCAGCAGATCTGCTGATGGACATTAAAGAAAATGTAAAAGCATTCGTAGGTGAAAGCGCGGTATCAGAACTGGAAAATGGAGAATGTTCCGTAGCATTTTGCTGGGATTATATGACTCTTTGCAATGAAAATAAAGAGAACTGGGATAAATTTGCCATTGCAGATATTGACAGCGGAAGTGAATACTCCGGCACTTACTGGGGAATTCCGGAAAGTTCTGAAAATAAGGAAAATGCTCATAAGCTTTTGAACTTTATGCTTGATCCGGAAGAATATGCAAAAAGTGTAACAGCCTGGGGAGATAATCCGGTACTTGCAAGAGAATGTCTGGAAGACTATTTACCGGAAGATTTCTATGAAAATCCGGCTATTGAAGCATTTGCAAAATTACATGATGCTTCCTGGAAAATTGCAGTAAATGATGACCAGATCAATATTATGGATTCTTATTATACAAAACTGATGAGCAATTAATGAGAAGCAGTCAGTGATAAGTGATAAGTAATTAGTACATTAAAAAACAAGCTACGATTCAGAAAGGAAATAGAAACTATGAAAAAGATCGAAATTATTACCAGAACAGAAAAACTTGCGGGGCTGAAGGAAGTACTGGTGGTACATAACTGCCAGGGTATGACAGTGATGTCTGTTATGGGATGCGGCAGGCAGAAGGGATATATTCCGGAGCTGAATATTACAGGAGATGATATTAATCTTTTGCCTAAAATCATGGTATTTGCGGTTGTTCAGGATGAACAGCTGGAAGAAATCCTTGCTGATATTACCAGCGCCATTGGAACTGGCAAAAATGGTGATGGAAAAGTATTTGTTTACGATGTTTATGAAGCCATGCGTATCCGTACCAATGAACGTGGCAGCAAAGCATTATAGGCTGGTATAGACAGAAGTAGAATTTACGGCAGCGGAAAGGAAGAGGATAGATGGCAAAAACAATCGTATCCATGGTGAATGTGGATAAATGGTATGGAGAAAATCATGTGGTAAAAAATCTGAATGTCAATATCAGTGAAGGGGAATTTCTAACGCTGTTAGGACCATCCGGATGTGGGAAAACGACTACACTTCGAATGATTTCCGGATTTGAAATGCCCACCTCCGGAGTCATTAAAGTGGAAAATGAAAGTGTAGAAAAGAAAGAACCGTATGAAAGAGATGTCAATACGGTATTTCAGAATTATGCATTATTCCCCAATATGAATGTTTTTGATAATGTGGCTTATGGTCTGAAGGTAAAGAAAGTACCGAAAAATGAGATCAAAGAACGGGTAACCGAAATGCTGAAACTGGTACAGCTGGAGGGCTTTGAAAAACGGCGTATCAACCAGATGTCCGGTGGTCAGAAGCAGAGAGTTGCCATTGCAAGAGCATTGATCAACCGACCCAAGGTGCTGCTTTTGGATGAACCACTGGGGGCATTGGATCTAAAGCTTCGCAAGCAGATGCAGATTGAGCTGAAACGCCTTCAGAGACAGTTGAAGATTACCTTTGTGTATGTTACCCATGATCAGGAAGAAGCGCTGACCATGAGCGACAGAATCGCAGTTATGAATCAGGGCGTTGTGGAACAGATTGATACACCATACAACATTTACGAAAATCCCAAAACGAAATTTGTGGCAAGCTTTATTGGAGAATCCAATATTTTTGATACGGTAGTAACTGCTCTGGAAGAAAAACGGGTAAAGCTTGGAACAGAAGCCGGTCATATCTCTGCTCTTCCGGGAGATTTTCAGGTGGGAGACGCAGTTTCTGTATCGGTAAGACCGGAGAATATGCAGTTTTCCTATGAACGGAAACCTGGTTTCACCATAAAAGGTGTGGTAAAAGAACAGATTTATGTGGGAAATTTGATTAAAATGATTGTGCAGAGAAGCAATGGCGAAGAAGTTAAGATTAACCGATTTGATTCCAGCCAGCTGGCAAAGGTAGGTGATGTGGTATATCTGAATTGGCCTTTGGAGAAAGGTGTGGCTATGAAAACGGCAAATCCTTTAAAAGACGCTGTCAAAATAGAGGATATTGGAGGTGTTGTGAACGGTGAAAAAGAATAAGGAAAAGGTTTCCATGGCAAAACGATTTGCCCAGTTATTCATGTGCGGCCCCATCACCATCTGGTCGCTGATCTTTATTTATGCACCTGTTATTCTGCTGCTGATCATGAGTTTCATGACGAAAGGACCTCTTGGGGTAATCCAGTATCAATTTACACTGGATAATTATAAAGCCATGCTGGATCCAGTCTATTTCAGTGTGATTAAAGAATCGGTTGTAATTGCATTTTTTACCACGGTTCTTTCTATATTGATGGGGTATCCTCTGGCCTATTTTATGGCAAGCCAAAAGGCAAAGGTATCAGGTGTGTTAATGGTTCTGATGATGCTTCCATTTTGGACCAATGAACTGGTCATTGTATACAGTTTTGTAATCCTTTTAAACAATTCCGGTATTGTGAATACGCTCCTTGGAAGTGTAGGATTGATAAAAGAGCCGCTTAACCTGCTTTATAATAATTTTGCAGTAATTGTAGGTATGATTTATATGCTGATGCCTTTCGCCGTGCTTCCTATGTATTCTTCCATTGAAAAACTGGATAAAGGGTTGATCGAGGCATCTAAGGATCTGGGGGCAGGACCGGTGAAGACTTTTTTCAAGGTCACCTTACCGCTGACTTCACCAGGCATCTTTGCAGGGGTGATCCTGGTATTTATCCCTACCATTGGATATTATCAGATTACCGATATGCTGGGCGGCGGAACACAGATGATGGTAGGGAATCTGATTAATAATCAGTTTTCCATTTCCAGAAACTGGCCATTTGGTGCTGCTTTATCTATGATTCTGGCGGTTTTGATTCTGATCATGCTGTTTATTTATCAGAAACTGGGCGGAGATCTGGATGAACTGGGTGTATAAAAATCGAAGATGGACTCTTTGAAAAACTGAATCTCTGGAAAGGAGCAGATGATGGACCGTAAAAAAAGAAGAAAAAAGATACTAAAAGGTGCTTCCTGGCTTTATGCGGGACTGATTTATTTGTTTTTTTATATTCCTGTTATTGTTATGATCATGTATTCATTCAATGACAGCAAAAGTAATGCAGTCTGGAAAGGTTTTACATTGAATAATTATGTAAAACTGATGCAGGATGTGGAACTTTGGAAGATTTTCGGAAATACCGTTTTCATTGCCGTGATTTCATCTCTGATTGCCGTGACCATTGGAACGCTGGGCGCGGTCGGCTATAAAAATGCAAAATTTAAAGGAAAAGGTCTGATCACCTATTCTATTTATTTTCCTATTGTGATTCCGGAAATCGTACTGGCTGTGGCAACGCTGATGTTATTTAGTATGGCGGATATTTCACTGAGTATCTGGACCATGATCGCCGGTAACTCCACTTTGCTGCTTCCGTATATTTTTATCACTGTAAAATCCCGTCTGGTTGGCATGGATCCATCCATTGAAGAAGCATCGCTGGATCTGGGAGCAGACCGGTTTCACACGTTTTTGAATATAACGCTGCCAGCAGTAATGCCAGGAGTAATTTCCGGTGCATTTATGGCATTTTCCCTGGCTCTGGAAAATCTGGTCATCTCCAGCTTCCTGGCAGATGCAGCTACTACAAATCTGAGTATGAAAGTATATTCCATGGTAAAGAAAGGGGTATCACCTGAAATCAATGCTTTGTCCACACTGGTATTCCTGGTATTCGTAATTGCTATTTTAATATATGGAATGTTTAACGTGGTCCAGGCAAAACGACTGGAAGCCAAAAAAATACCATTTGATAATTATTAAAGAGGAAAGGAAGAGGATATTTATGTATTCAAAGGCCGTTCTTTCAGAATCAGGAGGCCGACGCAGTAATATACTGGAAGATAATCAGGAAGTTAGTTTCTTATATCTTAGTGAAGAGGATATGGTGGATGCAGGCGTTCTGGATTCTGCCAGATGTGTCGAAGTCATGCAGGAAGCAATGGGGCTGATGGAAGATGGAGATTTCATTATGGGCGGTCCGGACAGCGATTCCCATGGCTTGATGCTGTATTTTCCGGATAAATCCCGAATTAAAAATTTTCCTTTAAATAATGCCAGAGACAGACGTTTCATTGCTATGCCGGCTTATTTGGGAGGAAGGTTTCATGTGGC
>JBGVFN010000065.1:0-20920 GCA_045121095.1 Lachnospiraceae bacterium
GCCATGTTAATATCGTGAAGCACGGCTAAAACTGTCATATTCTCTTCTTCGTTTAACCGGGCAATCAGTTCCATCACTTCAATCTGATGATGCACATCCAGCGCAGAGGTGGGCTCATCCAGCAGAATCACCCTGGGCTTCTGTGCAATGGCCCGGGCCAGAATCACACGCTGACGCTCACCGCCGCTCAGTTCATTATAATAGCGCCCCCGAAACATTTCCGTGTTGGTGACCCGCATGGCCTCCTGCACGATTTCCTGATCTTCCTCGCTCTCTTTTCTCCGAAAACTCAGATAAGGATTGCGCCCCATCATAATAATATCTTCCACCGTAAAATCGTATTCCACATGGTAGGACTGAGGAACCACCGCCACCAGCTGCGCACGCTCTTTATTTTTCAAAGCAGCATTTTCTTTTCCGCAAATACGGATACTGCCCCGTTTCAGCGGCAGCAGACCGGAAACACATTTGATCAACGTGGATTTTCCAGTACCATTGGAGCCAATCAGACCGGCAAATTCCCCTTCCCGGATGGTTAGATTTACATCCTTCAGAACTTCCCGATCTCCATAAGCAGCTGCCACATGTTCAAATTTCAGGATTTCCTTATCCATCTGTTCATCCTTTAAGGCTTTCCCTATCACATGTTCATCTCTTAAAATTTCCTTACTCATCAGAAACTTCCCCCTTTCTTTGTCTTGCGAAGCAGGTAAATAAAGAAGGGACCGCCGCAGAGGGATGTAATAACACCCACAGGAATTTCCCAGGCAGCGACACTTCGTGCCAGCGTATCGCAAATGATCAGAAAGGTTCCGCCAAACAGCAGAGATAAAGGCATTAATGTACGATGTTTGGGCCCGGCGATCATGCGCACCACATGGGGCACTACCAGACCAACAAACCCAATAATTCCTGTTACGGAAATGACCGCTGCTGTGATAATACTGGATGCAAAAAGTACTTTCTTTTTCAAAAATTCCACATTTACGCCCAGCTGAATAGCCGTATCTTCACCAGTCAGCATAATATCCAGTTCCCGGCAGGAAGTCAGCAGCAGCAAAATGCCCACGATCACATAAGGCAGAATCATTATAATCTGATTCCAGCCTTTTCCGTTCAGACTTCCCATGGTCCAGAACATAATCTGGTCCATACTCTGCTGATTCATAATCATCATGACAGAAATTCCTGCAGACAATGTCTGGCTCACCGCAATACCAGACAGCAGCAAGGTCGACACCGGCACTTTTTTGCCTACTCTGGAAATATTGTACACCAGACCAATGGTGAGAAATGCACCTACAAATGCCAGAAGTGTGGTTCCACTCATGCCCAGAAATCCACTGTCAAAATGGAGCACAATGCCAATGGATGCGCCCAGCGCAGCACCCGATGACACACCCAGAACAAACGGATCTGCCATGGGATTTTTAAAAATCCCCTGAAAGCCGGAACCACAGATGGCCAGTGACGCACCTGCAATAAATCCCAGCACCACACGGGGAAGACGTACATTTTTAATGATCGCAATACTGCCATTGGAAATACCTTCCATATTTATATCCAGATGCAGGATTTCATGCAGTAAAATCCGATTTGCATCCTCAAACGAAATCGACGCAATACCTATGATGGTGCAGACATACATCATAACAAGACACAGCACCACAGATAAAACAACCGCCCATTTTCTGCTTATTTTCTTCATTTATGTAAACCTCCAAAACAGCAGCCCATTTTCCCAGAGAAATCAGGCTGCTGTTCTATATTGCTTTTATAAGGTTTTTGTAACGATTCAGCAGCGCTGAACTGTTACAATTTTCATACAATTTAAGGTAATTCCACACCCACAGAACTTCTTATTTAAATCACGTTCTGCAGAACAACCTTCTTCTAGAATAGATTTCCTACTGGAATAATTCGGGATAAATACTTTCTGCCAGTACCCGTACACCTTCTACAATACGAGGACCCGGTCTCTGAATCATATCTGCTTCTGCAGAATAACCATCAAAATAAACAATCTGATCATTTTTAATGCAATCCAGTTCATTCAGACCGGAAATTGCTTTCAGCTCATCCGGTGTTGTATAAGTAGAAATATACACATCAGGATTTTTCTCAATAATCACTTCCACAGACAGCTGAGGCCATGTTTCACCAGCATCTGCTGCAATATTGGTTACACCAATCTGGTTCAGCACATCATCATATAAAGAGCCAGGGCCTGCACTGTAGAAAGAACCGATATCAACAAATACGGATTTGGTTTCTGTATTGGCAGCCAGAGTTTCCTGAATTTCCTTCAGATCTGCTTCCATACCATCTACGATTTCCTGTGATTCTTCATTCAGATTCAGAATCTGTCCAGCCAGCTGGATATCTTTCTCTACTGCTTCAATGGTTGTTGCGGAAAATACCACTACTTTTGCGCCTGCTGCTTCTACCGTAGAGCGAATGCTGTCATCAATATAATCCGCTGCAAAGATCACATCCGGTTCCATGGAAATGATCAGCTCTGTATTGGGTGAAGAATAGGTTCCGATGGAATCTACTGCTGCTGCTTCTTCCGGATAAGAACAATAATCCGTTCTGCCCTTTACACGATCTCCCGCACCCACTGCAAACAGAATTTCTGTACAGGAAGGAGATAAGGATACCACGCGCTCCGGCTCGGATTCGATGGTTACTTCGTTGCCAAGATCATCGGTGATGGTAAGAGGATACGTAGTGCTGCCGGTGCTGTCATCGGCATTAGCAATACTTTCTGTTTCCTTATTATCACCCTCTGCAGCCTTTGTTGTTTCCTGATCAGAATTTCCTCCACATGCGGAAAGACAGATGGTTGTTACAGCCAGCATCGCTGCCATAAACAATGTCATTAATTTTTTTCTCATAATTTCTTTTCGTCCTTTCTGGTAGTATTATGATGAAGTTTTTTTCTGCCTAGTATGACTCACGCTAATTAGTCGGTTGTTTCGCGCAGGATAAATTTTCAGTCTGCAAGGCGGAGGAATGAGTCGTAGCGGTGGCTACGACGATTGACGACAACGCAGCAGATGGAAATTTAGACAAGTGAAACAGCTGGATAATTAGCTTGAGGCATACTAGATTATACCATGACAGTTTCCAAAGATACACCACAATTTACCTTCCGAACGATTCCATTCCTGCATCCATTATTCCAAAAAAACATTGATATTCCGGAAAGGCATAGTACTGCAGCGGACATTAATTGTGTAATTTTATAAGGTAGTGAAGGCTCTGTAATTCCGCCATTTACGTTTTTTATAAAAATTCAGGTAATACTTAAAATGCTCGCTGTAGTACTAGCTATTCTCCAAAAGTATTATTCTTCAAAAAGAGAGGCTTATTTCTCATGTTCTTCCAGCCACCGCATAGCCGTATAAGCATAAACCGCACTTCCCGCCGGCAGTACCGTTTCGTCAAATTTTACCTTAGGATGATGCTGCGGATAAATATATCCCTGCTCCGGCTGCCCTGCTGCCAACGCCAGCATAACAGCTGGAACTTCCCGACTTACATAAGCAAAATCCTCCGATCCGGTGGCACGGGAGGCTTTTGAATTGGAAGCTTCTGCCATAGCCTGAATTTCTGCCATGGAAAATGCCTTTCCGGCTCCTAATAGTTCCTTTGTATACTGAGTAACGGATTCTGATACCTCTTTATCATTCAGCAGAGACGGACATCCGCTGGTAAATTCCACTTCTGCTGAAGCACGAAATACCTTTGCAATTCCACTGCAGATTTCACGCATACGTTCTTTGAGCATGGCGCGTGTTTCTTCATCATAAGTACGAAGAGTACCACCCATCTGAGCCGTATCGGGTATTACATTTTCTGCAATTCCCGCGTGAATGGTCCCAATGGTCAAAGCCGCTTCATCTGCCATAGCCAGTTCCCTGGCATTTAACTCCTGCAGTGCCATGATAATATGAGCTGCCACGGTAATAGGATCGATACCATTCTGAGGCATAGCGCCATGGCAGCCTTTACCCTGGATCCGAATGGTAAAATAATCCGCTGCAGGAGCACTGACTCCACCACTGCAGACAATCACTGTACCAGCAGGCATGGGAGCCGCCGCCGTTACATGAATCATTAAAGCTGCATCCACATCGGGATTTTTCAGCAATCCAGCCTGAATCATATCATGAGAACCTTCAAAATTCTCTTCCGAAGGCTGAAAACAAAGTTTTACCGTACCTGCAATTTCATCCTCATGAGTCTTCAAAATCCTTGCTGCCCCCAGCATCATGGCAGTATGCATATCATGGCCGCATGCATGCATTTTTCCTTCATGACGGGAAACAAACTCCACATCAGACTCCTCCTGAACCGGAAGAGCATCCATATCTCCACGAATCATAAACACCTTACCGGGCTTTTTCCCGCCCACTAAAGCAATCACACCGGCCTTTCCACAATCCACAGGCTCATATCCCATGGAAACCAGTTCTTTTTTCACATATTCCCTGGTTTTCAAAAGGTCAAATCCAACCTCCGGATAGGAATGAAAATAGCGACGGTCCTCCACCAGCTTTTCCTCTATTTCGTAAGCTTCTTTTAGTAGTTGCTTTGCATCCATAAGATTTATACCTCCGTTCGTATTTATAAATTTTGTGTGCCATGTGCTTTTATACGAATTTAGCTGCTCTTTCTGGGCCACACACGCTTTTTTTCTTCCTATGGCCCAGTTTTCTCTCTCTTTCTGGGCCATACACGCTTTTTTCTTCCTGTGGCCCAGTTTTCTTTCTGAGAAATATACAATTTTATGCTATCATGCCCTACACAATATGCAACGTTCTTTTAATTGACCTCCCCTGGATACACAAGATTCCACTGCCTGCGCAGTTCATCCATGACTTCCATCACTCTTATTGTATCCGCCAACGGCATGGAATCACATTCTAGTTTTCCCGCTTTTATGGCATCCATACATTCCTGAATTTCATATTCATAACCACTGATCTGCTGTGAAACTTCCAGATATTTTACAAGCTGATCACTGGTATCAAATACAGAAATAGACTGGGGATTGTTTACATTTTCTACAACTAAATAGCCTTTATCACCATGGATAATTCCTTTTCGATCGGAACGACTGTAAATTCCCGCTGTAAGAGATGCCATCCGTCCATCTTCATAAAATAATGTGATGGTTTCCATGCCATCCACGCCGGTTTCCGTATATTGAACAGAAGATTCTATTTTGCTGATTTGGTCACCGAAATGCATCATAGCAAAGTTCAAAGGATAAACGCCCACATCCAGCAAAGCACCGCCCGCCAGTTCCGGCCGCATTATTCGCTCCTTCTGATGGATTACATAACACAAATTTGCTGTAAGCATGGACACTTTTCCGATCATTCCGCTTTCTACCAGGTCATTAATCATCTTTCTGGAAGGCATGTATCTGGTCCAGATGGCTTCCGCTGCCAGTACGCCTTTTTCCTGTGCCATTTTACGCACTTCTTCTGCCTGACGGCTGTTCATGGTAAAAGATTTTTCACATAATACATGCTTGCCATGTTCGATACATAATTTCATATGTTCATAATGATGAGAATGGGGTGTAGCAATATATACCAGCTCCACCTTCGGATCTTCCACCATTTCCTTATAAGAACCATATGCCTTCTGAACACCGTACTGATTGGCAAATCCCTGCGCTTTTTCCAAACTTCTGGATGCAACCGCATACAATTCCACTTCCGCCATCAGGTTCATCGTATTAGCCAATGTTCCTGCAATATGACCTGCGCCTAAAATACCAATCTTCATTTTTTAACCTCCTAATATAAGCTTCCATTGTAATTTCTTAACTATTGTAAATTTTACTCCTCTATGGGGGGTTTCAGATACTTTTCCATCTCTTCACCCCAAAATTTCTTCTTCGGGGGTACCACTGACCACTTCTTGCTTTCTCCTCCCACGCCACGGGGTTTTTCAGATACTTTTTCTTCTCCTACACCCCAAAACTTCTTTTTCGGGGGTATCACTGACCACTCCTTACTTTCTCCACCCACGCCACGGGATATTTCAGATGCTTTTTCATCTCCTACACCCCAAAACTTCTTCTTCGAGGGTATCACTGACTGCTTCTTGCTTTCTGCACCCCCGTTCCAGGGTATTTCAGATACTTTTTCTTCTCCTACACCCCAAAACTTCTTCTTCGGGGGTACCACTGACCACTTCTTGCTTTCTCCACCCACGCCACGGGGTATCTCAGATACTTTTCCATCTCTACACCCCAAAATTTCTTGCCAGAGGGACCTACCACCACTGACTATATCCTATCTTCCGAATCACCGCTTCATATCCTTATAATACAAAAAAGCCGGTCTTATAACAACCAGCTTTTTATATATAAAGTTTGATTTTAAAACATATCTGAAAAATCATTCAGGCACGCTCTGATTTACTTCTATTTTCCATATTTTAGAAAATTCTATCCGGCTTCAAAATACCAGATAACCACACACCAGATAACCATACCCGATAGCCATATCAGATAGCCATATCAGATCACCATATCAGATTACCATATCAGATTACCATATCAGATCACCATATCAGATCACCATACCCGATCACCATATCAGATCACCATACCCGATAGCCGCACTTCCTAAAAACATCCTGCGGATTTTAAGAACAATACGCCCATCATAATCGGTGCCAGATAGCGAATTACAAATGCATACAGTTTCTTTCTGTGGAAGGTGTGTCCGCTGGATTCCATTTCATCGATGATCCACTGGGGTTTGATGATCCAGCCTACAAAGACACAGGTCAGGAAAGAGATAAACGGCATCAGGAAACTGTTGCTGACATAATCTACCACATCCAGCAGCTGAGCAGTCTGTCCGTTGGGCAGTTTCATTTCAAAATAGAATACATTATAACCCAGACAGATGATTGTTGCTGTTACTGCGGAGAGTGTACCGATTACAAGGCTGATCTGTTTTCGGGTTTTCCCAAAAATTTCCATACAGTTTGCTACCAGAGTTTCCATAATGGATACACAGGAAGTTAAAGCAGCAAATACAACCATAACAAAAAATACCAAACCAATGATCTGACCGGCTCCGCCCATGGCTTCAAATACTTTAGGCAGGGAGATGAACATCAGGCTGGGACCGGAAGCCATACCCTCTGTTCCGGAGAATACGTAAACTGCAGGAATAATCATCAGACCTGCTAATAATGCCACACCGGTATCGAAGATCTCAATCTGATTTACAGAACGGCTCAGGTTTACATCATCTTTTACATAAGAACCATAGGTGATCATAATACCCATGGATACGCTCAGTGAGAAAAACAGCTGACTCATGGCATCCAGAAGAATTTCCAGAAAACGTTTTACAGTGATTCCTTCCAGATTGGGGATAAAATACACTGCAGCGCCCTGAAGGCCAGTTCTCGTTATACCGCTTTCGTCTGTATGAGAAAGGGTTAATGAGAAAATAGCAATGCCGATGATCATCAGAATCAAGCCGGGCATAACCAGTTTGGAAAATTTCTCAATGCCTTTTTCCACACCACGGTATACAACAAATGCAGTAATGGCAAGGAAGATCAGCATAAAGACTACCGGCGATACTTCAGAGGTAATAAATGAAGTAAAATAACCATCTTCTGCTGCATCATTTCCTTTAAGAGTCAAATAAGTTACTGCATATTTGGTAACCCAGCCACCGATTACAGAGTAATAAGTCATGATCAATGCCGGTACCAGGAAAGTCAGATATCCTAAAAACTTCCATTTTTTATTAATTGTGCCAAATGCATTCAGCGCATTCTGCTTTGTACGGCGTCCGATGGCAATATCAGTTGTCAGCAAAGTAAATCCGAAGGTCAGTACCAGTGCCAGATAAAGAATCAGGAACAGACCGCCTCCATCTTTTGCTGCCAGATAAGGAAAACGCCAGATATTTCCCACGCCAACTGCACTGCCGGCTGCGGACAGTACAAAACCAATCGAACTGCTGAAACTGCTTTTTTTCTTTTTTTCCATAATGTTTCTTCCTTTTTTGCTGCTTTTCGATTTCTTCTTTATTTTTATTCCTGCACTATTATACCTGTTTATCCTGAAATTTCAAATCCACCGAAGATTCATCATGGGAGATTTTTTACAAAAAAGTTTCTTTAAAATAGATTTTTTTAAGGATATGGTGTATAATAGTTTCTGTCGAAAAAGCAATTTTTGAAATATGTATATTTTAAAGAAACAAAGGAGTGCCCCTATGAGCCATATCAGTCAACACGTAGGCAGCCGCATCCGCATGTACCGGAAAATGCGGGGACTGACGATTCAGCAGCTGGCGGATCAGATTCATAAGAGCCGTGCCAGCGTCAGCAAATACGAAACCGGCGAAATTACTCTGGATATTGAAACGCTGCACGAGATCAGCCAGGTTCTGCAGGTACATATGAATCAGCTGATTGATTTTCAGACTCCAGAACCGGAGCCCGAACCGATCGTCCCTGCCAATTTAAGAAAAAGTCCCTTTTTTCAGGCAAAGAGACTCTACTTTTATTTCTATGATGGACGTTATAAACGCCTGAAAGATGGTGTAATCGATATTTATGAAGCCATTGACCAGCCAGGACACTATGAAGCATCCCTCTCCATCTGCTCCGTTACCCCCAATGGCAGAAGCAGTGAAATCTATTACACCGGCCGGGTTATTTACAGTGACATGCTGATTCGTTTTTCCTTTGTAAACCAGTGCAATACGCTGGAAGAGGATCTTCTGTACATTTTCAACCCTCTGGAAATCTGCGATTCTACCAATGGTCTGCTGTGCGGAATCTCCAGCGCCGACCTGATGCCCTGCGCATTCCGCTGTCTGGTCACATTAACACCGCAGGAACCTACCGCTGAATTTATGAAACAGCTGTTAATTACCCGCAAAGAAATGCAGAAATGGCAGAAACTGAATATGATGATGGTGGATAACCGGATTTAAGGCGTCTATAAACAGTCTATAAACAATAGATATTCCCCATTTACAGAACAAGAACGTGTTTGAAAAATCTATCATCAAAGGACTATAATCCAAAAACTCTGACCAAAAGTTTATACTCAAAGGAGACTACTTGAAAAATGAAGAAACTACTCGAAAAATTCACCGCTCTGCTATTGGCGGCAACCATGACATTTGCCCTGCCCCTGTCAGGCTGCACCAGCACGGACAATACGGGCAGCAATTCCGGAGCAAAAGAAGCGCAAATAGATTCCACTGACGAATCGGACAGCGGCGAAGTTACCACCATCCGTTTTATCAACGGTTTCACTGGCGGTGATGGACCTTTTATGGACAAAATTGTAGATGGATTCAATGAATCCCAGGATAAATATTACATTGAACAGGTACAGGACTCTGATTATTACGCACGATTCCGCTCCGAAGACTTCGATATGCTGGTCATGCACGCAGACTGGATTTCCACTTATCATACACTGGGACTGCTGCGGGAAGTATCCGATATTTACGAAGCAGCTGATATATCCTTTGAAGATGATTTTCATCCCATCACAAAAACCTATACCAAATATGACAATGGTATTTTTGCATTCCCTCTTGATCTGTATGCAGAAACCTTTTACTACAATACCGAATACGTAAAAGAAGTTCCCACCACATATGAAGATATGGCTGCCTTAAAAGAAGAACTAAACTCAGAAGAAACCGGCATCTATCCCCTGGTATTTTCCTTAAGCGGCGATCATCAGTGGGCCTGGATGATCGCACTTGGACAATCCGGTGTGGAATGGGTGAAAGGACAGTCCATCAAGCTGGATACAAAAGACGTTTGTAATGCATTCCTGAAAATCCACGATCTGATCTATGTTGACAAGCTGGCCGCAGTCAGCACACAGGAAAATGACCATTTTAATACTTTTATAAATGATTCCTCCAACAATATAAATTCTATAACCGCAGCATGTTCTTTAACCGGTCCCTGGAGTCTGACTTCTGCCAAAGAAGCTTTAGGTGACAATCTTGGTATTGCCACAATTCCGCAGCTATACGGTGACACCGTTTGCGTCCCCGCAGGCGGTCATGCACTTGCGGTTTCCTCTAAAGTAAATGATCAGAAAAAACTGGACGGTATCGCAGCATTTATGGCATATGCATACCAGCCGGAGGTAATGTTGAACTGGGCGGATTCCGGTCAGGCTCCCATCCACCTGGAAACCATGGAGCTGGTGAAACAGTCCCCCGACAAATACCCCGTTGCCAATGTAAATTACAAAGTTTTCAACGATGCCATGATTCTTCCTGCCATTTACAACATCCGGGAACAGGTTAAATATGTAAATGAAACCATCTGGCCGCTGATTATCCAGACCGAAGACTTAAGCTATGACGATTTAATGAAGGAACTGCGGGAAGCCACCCGGCTTGCAGAAAAACTTTCTCAATATTAAAATACTAGAGCGTGTTTGAAAAATCATTCACGCAGTCTGCACATCCTGCATAAAGCCTTTTTCAAACACGCTCTAGCAGACCGTTCAGCAAAAGCTGAACGGTCTGCTGAATACACCTCACCCAAAAAAGGGATCCCTAATACTTATTCCGCACTTTCTCCGCAAAGCACATCACATCTTTCAGTTCCAGAACTGTTCCATCATCCAGAACTGCTTTTCCGCTCATGGCACCAAATACCTGATGCTGATCGGAGCAGATGATTTTCAGATCCGTGTTGGATGCGCGGTCCAGTACCGGCACAAAATCCATTTCAAACCGACCGTCTGAGGAAGTAAATTTCCAGGGTTTACAGTAATCATCCTCTGGAATATGGAAAGTTACATCATCCAACTTGTGCGCTTTTCCATCGTAGAACAGCACATTTTCGGTAGCAGCACTGGTATTGCCAAATCCATAACCGATATTAAAACCAAATGGCTTTCCATTTAACATACAGTTGCCGGAGCCCCAATACCAGGTGTTATCGTAGGTCCAGACCCCTCTGCCCCAGTCCAGCGTTCCAAAATCCGTCTCCGGATGGAAGCGATATATTTTTCCATCATAGGACATAACACCCGATGCCCGCATGCAGTTAATCTTCTGATTATAATAAAATGCATGTTTTTTATCCCAGGGTGTGGCAATGACCATAGAGTCCATGGGCGGCTGTTCCAGGGTAATATCGCAGAAGAAGGATTTTCCCTCGTAAAAGTCATCAAAATTGCATACGATACGGCGTTTTCCACGTTTCTTTAAAAACTGCATCTGAAGCCGTTTGTCCTTATAACGTACATTTCCTTTGGATGAGCTCTCAGGCATCTTTAATTTACCCATGGGAAACAGACTGATAATACTCTCTGTATGTTCCCAGGGATTTTCCTTATCCAGACACAGCAGGGATACAGACTGAAGCCCCATATAGCCGTTGTCCGAAATGGTAAATGCCGCTGCAAACCCCTGTCCCATTACCAGATAATAGTCCCATTCTTTAATACGAAATGACGGTGCCTTGATCATATTCCGGCTGTATTTCCAGATTGGCCTTCTTGCCCAGCCCGGCTCCTTGATTTCTCCATGTTTATCCAGCAGATACTGTCTGGTTGTTACTTCATGATTCCGCATATCAATCCTCCTGAACGCATTTTAACATTGTGTATGTGTATCTTTTAAGATATTTCATGCATACCGTTTACTATGCACTTTCTATTTCAGAGATTTCATGTATCTCTTTTTCTATACACTTTCTATCTCAGATATTTTTCCAAGACCGCCTTGTCCTTCTTCACCACATAGCTGGTTCCTCCCAGACTTTTCACATCTTCCACCATACTTACCAGCAGCAGCGGATTTTCTTCATCCGGGTCAGCGGTACATACCGCAAACCAGCCGATTTCTGTACCTTCGGTGTCTTCTTTTGTGGCTTTTACTTCCGCAGTTCCGGTCTTTCCAGCCAGTGTAACACCTTTCATCTGCGCTGCATGAGCGCTGGTTCCTTTGGTCTCAATAACACCTACCATGCTTTCCAGTACCTGATCCACGATATCTGCCGAAAACGCTTCGGAAATCCAGAAGCCTGTTTCTGCACCTTCTGCATTTTCTGTGCTTTTTGCATTTTCTGTGCTTTCCTGATCCTGCAGGTAAGGTTTTACAATATTGCCTTCATTTAAAAAGGCAGTATAAATCGTTGCCAAATGCAGGGGGTTCATAAGAATCTGGCCCTGTCCGTATCCGCTGTCTGCCAGCTGAATTTCCGTTTCAATGGTTTCCGTATTGGAATACTGAGACGCATTCATGGAAATTTCAAAGGGCAGTTTCTGATTAAATCCCAGATCATCCAGCGACTGCATCAGATTTTCCGCTCCGATTTTCAGTGCCACTTTCGCAAAATAAATATTGTCAGAATGGATAATGGCATTTTTCATGGTGACCGGACTGTATTCTGTCAGAGTTGTTACATGATAATTTCCCCAGGAAGAATCCTTCTGCCAGGATTTTCCTTCACTTCCAAAGTCCTCATCCGGATCCAGGACACCTGTTTTTAAACCAATGGCTGCCATAATCGGTTTCATGGTAGAACCGGGGCACCAGGTCTGGCGGAAACGATTGTACAGCAGGCCATCCTCATCCTCATTCAGAGCCGTCCATTTTTCAGAAGATATCCCCAAAATAAAGTCATTATTATTATAGGAAGGGGTACTCACCAGCGCCAGAACTTCCCCGGTATACGGATTCATTGCCACGGAACATCCCCTGTCTTCCTGAAACTGTTCATATAAGGATTTCTGCAATTCTGCATCAATCGTCAGCCGAATATCCTCTCCATCCTGCTTGGGAATAGAGGCTATGATCTCCTTGGGCTGCCCATCTTCATCTACCAGTTTGATTTCATAACCATCCTGGCCTTTCAGTTCCGTCTCAAACAGGCTTTCCATACCGCTTTTACCGATCACACTGCCGGAGCTGTACCCTTCTCCTGCGTGTTTTTCCAGATCCTCAGCCGTTACTTCCTGCACATATCCGATCAAATGAGAAGCCGCCTCTCCCAGAGAATAGTAACGAACCTCCGTCTCTGACAGTTTCACACCAGGAATCTCCAAAAGGGCTTCCTTGCATTTTTCTGCTTCCACATCTTCCTCATCCGGATCAACCCGGTTCAGATCCAGTTCCTGTGCTTTATGAATCATACCCACCGGTACAAAGGAATCCTCCTTCACCCAGCTGGCCGCCAACTTCTTTTCAATGGTTTCCACATTCATTTCCAACAGCTCTGCAATCTTCTCCAGAGATTCCTCCCGGTCTTCCAATTTTCCCGGAACAATCCCCACGGACCAGGCCGTACCCTTTCCAGCCAGCAAATATCCATTTCGGTCGGTAATCTTGCCGCGCTCTGCCTTATCAGTAGAAACCCTTACCTTATCCGTTGCCTCCAGATTAGGGAAAATCAGGCTGTCCTTCCACAAAATCTTATACCCATCATCCGTATCACAGAAGGTCACTTCATTATGAAAGCTCACTGCGCCGGCAACGGTATCAAAAGAAGTATCGTAGGAAACATTTATATGTCCCTTCTCTTCCTCATCCTCTTCTGACACCAGATTTTCCAGTTTCAGATTGGCCACTTCAATTCCCTCATAAATCCTGGAATTTCGCTCAGTAAATGTCTCCTGATCTACATTTCCGGACTCTTCCGGAGCAATCATGGCATACATTTCTTCGTATTCCTGCTTTTCAATATGCTCCATGTACTCTGTAAGTAAATCTTTCACCTGCTCCTTCGCCGAATTTTTGCGGGCAGTGGAATAATATATACCACCAGCAGCGGCTGCAATGATAAGAAGAATTGCTGCCACCAGCAGGAAAATTACTGTTTTTTTCTTATGTTTTTTGGTTTGCAAATTTAGGTCACCTCTCTTGTTGAAATTCTCCTCATCTCAGCGGCTTTTCCAAAATATACCTCTGAGGTACCATCCCTATAGACTGATAAAATTTCAAGGCATTTTCATTAAAAGACCATACTGTTAGGTCCATTCGTTCTGCACCAAGTGCCTTTGCCCGTTCCTCTGCTTTCTGGAACAAACTTTTCGCAATTCCCCGGTGCTGATACGATTGATCCACCACCAGATCATCCACATATGCTGTTTTCATGTTCACCATGCCGCTTCGATGCCGTATTACAACAATACATAAACCCACAATCCGATTTTCTTCCTCAGCTGCGAGAGTAATTACTTCCTTATTATAGATTTTCTCTGTCAATTCTTCTTTGCTGTAAGGATGTTCCATCTCCACATACAAATCCGGCCTTCCATTCACATGGATTTTATGCAGCTGCTGCATTAATGTATCTACGGCATCATAATCTTCTAATTTCATGTCACGAATCATCATGTCTTATACCTCTTGTTATCCTATAACTTTTTATACCTTATAACCTCTCGTTATCTTATAACTTCCGCCCTGCTATCTTTTATTTCCAAAACCTATTGCCTTACTTATGTTTATCGTATCCTTTTATCCTCTCTCAAATCCAATATATCTCGTTCCCTGGAAAGTTAATCGTCCAAAATCCCTTTCCACCAGCATACCATACTCTCTGCCATCCACATGAAACTCCATGCGGTCTCCACTTTCCACCTCAAATGTAACATAATAGCTGGTGGAAGTGCTGGTATGATACCCGTGCGCTCCCGTCGTATCGCCTGCGTTTGCATGCTGATGATAAGAAACATCCGCTCTCTTTGACACCACGATTGCCTCTACTGTCAGTCTGGGGGAATGATTATTTCTATTCCACTCTCCAATTCCTTTTATAAGGGCAACAATAAACACACCAAGTATCAGTACAAAAACAATGGTAAATAAAATTCCAAATATGCTAAATCCCATATCAAATCCTCTGTCAAATCCAAAACCAAATGCCATATACAGACCTCCTTACTTTTATCGTTTGTACTGCCATTATAGCATTTTTTGTCTACCAAATCAGCCTGTTTTTATTACACACACAAAGTAACCGTTCAGCTTGGCTGAACAGTTACATAAAAATACCGTCTGTTCCCTGTCAGTTTTACAAGAAACAAACGGTATCTGCTTTTATCTTCTTTTCCTTTTTCTACACCAGTTTACAATTTTTTGGGGCTTTCTTAGTTATACAGCACCTCTGATCCTATTTTCCTCATTAAAGCATCTGCCCCATATAATAATCCGCTTCATAAGCCGTTATAATAGTCACATCCTTTTCCTGTTCCACGACGGTCATCACTCCGTCTTCTCCCATCATTTCCACCATTTCCACAGGTTTTGTCCTGTCATTAGAGAAAATGATATCGGCTTCTTCTCTGCTGGAAACCAATTCTCCTCTGGCCATGGCATTGAGCCGGATCAGGTCGTAAAGACTTGTTTTATTGAGATGAAGCAGTGCATAAGCAGAAGCAGTTACACCATAAAGATTGCTTTCCAGATTGATTCCGCCTATGTTTGCATAAGTTCCCGACTTAGTCATGGCAAGATCACACCAGATGATTTCTTTTTTCACACAATCCACCACTAACGGAATTGCTATGCAGGATTCTGCTGTTAATTCCAGACTCTGCTCTACAGTCGAAGGTTCAAAGATTTCGCCGGAATCAGGAGATTGCCTTTTCATCCAGCCAAAACGACAGGGAATTTCTTTCAAATCTCTTCCAACATAGCTATATACCTGAAAAGCAGCATATCGAATCCCCTTTTCGGCTGCCTGTTCCATATCAAAATCAAGAAACTCGGCCGCACCTTCTCCATCCGGAGTACCTCCATCCACAATATCCCCCGAGTGCACTGCAAAAAAATCAGAACTCCGAAGATTTGTATACGACACGTGCTCCAGCTCCTTCCAGTCTTCACCGAAAAATACAACGGATAAATCCAGATCTACCCGATACATCAACTCCCAGATCCAGCTTTCATCCTCACAGCCTTCATCACACCCGGACTCGACCTCAATATTGGTCCACCAGATAAATCCCCGGAAGATTTTTGCAGACTCACCAAGAGGGATTCTGCTGCCCCGTACCAGTGTTTTGGCTGCTGTACTGGCACTTCTCTGGCTGAACGGTGCGATCAAAGTACGGAATTCTTCATCAACAAATACCTTACCCATGGATTCCCGCTGGCTGTACTGCTTCACCAGAGCATTTTCGCAGATTTCCACAACCCGCTGGCAGTATTCCGGTGCAATTTCAGGCAGTTGATTTTTCATGCCATACACCCGTGCCAGATTACCTTTCGGCATAAACACACGCAGCGGATTTTCTTTCTGGAAATCTTCCCCGCCACGTTTCAAAAAATGCTGACGAACCTGCAGAAGAACCGGTGTGGCAACCTGTTCGGCAGTTTCCGCAAATGCCTCCAAAACTGCATTTTTTGCTCTTCTGGTTTCTTTCCCAATATTTTCCCCATTCTGTTTCATTTTCAGAAGCTCATCCGGATATTCTTTCAAAAATTCACCCTCATCCAGCTCCAGTCGCAGAAGTTCATCCAGACGGCGCGCCAATTCGCCGGGCCGTTTTTTCAAAAGCTCCACTGCTGCCATCAAATCCCATTTTTCCAAAGACTGATTGACTTTCCCGGTAAAACTCATCCGCCCTTTTTCGTTGCGGATCTGATCAAATGCCTTACATACCTCAGCGTATTTTGCTGCCTTATATTCACCAGGATGGAGAATCTCTGCAACACGAATCCAGCGCTTCTGATAGCGGTACATATCCTCTTCCAGATTGGAACAGCCTGCCAGAAGGTCCATAATCAAACGGCGCTCCGCACGTTTCATCTTTCGGAAACGAGTTTTTACAGCCAGACTGATATCCCCACCGGAAACCGCCGTCATCAGACGAAGCACATCAGTAGCCGTCTTAAAATACTTCTGAATGCAGGAAGCATCTTTTACGGGGGCTTCTTCCAGAATCAGCTTTCCAAGAAAGGCGCAATTTTCCTTCAGCGGTACTTCTTCAGGCAAATACTGGCCATAATCCGGACATTCTTTCACAAACCACTCCATATCGCCCTTATCATGAGCAGACAAAGAGGTCTTACTTCCCACCAAATTCGTAAAAATCTCCATCAGCTGCTCTCTGGTTCCCAGCATAATGGGAGTAAGTTCCACATCCTCGTAAAGCGGGAAACGTTCTGCCTTCTCATACTCCGGCTTCCACTGACCCCAGGTCCAGTAATGGAAAATAGCATTAAAAAACAACTCCGCCTCCGATGCCTCCAGCACCTGCTGCGGGAAATTCGGATACATGGGGCTATACACCTTATCCGCACCCACCAGTTTTTTCAGTTCCGGCACCAGAGCCATATAAAACGCTTCTAAAACTTCCTTATTTAAAGTAAGCAGAATTTCCACCACTTCTCTGGAAAACGTAAATCCCAGCGCTTCGATGTTTTTCATCATGGCAGCTACCATATCTTTTCGAGGCTCAGCTGCATGTCCTTCTTCCAAAATAACTGCATATCTGCGTCTTAATAAAATTTCATTGACTTCCATTCTGAATCCTCCGTTATACTGGGTGGAGACCGCTGTCCTGCCTCTCTGTGACACGCTTTTGAGGTGCAGCTTCCGCCACTGCCCTCCTGTTTTACCAACAGGCTTTCCGGAAATATGCAAAGCGTATTCATCATAATGATACCTCCCGGTGAAATGAAACAGAACATTTTTTTGAATTGCCTGCAGCAAAAAAGCTGTTTCTTCCTTTTTTGCCGCAAGCTGAACCGAACAAACACCAACCGATTACAGCCTCTGGCAATTCAACAGCTGTGGGAAAGGGTAAATACTAATAGCAATGCTGAACTCTCTGAATAAAAAAAACGCTTTAGAAGGAAGTATTTACATAGCCCTCAGCCTGAATATAGAATATCATATGAAATTCATTTCGTCATTTAACCCCTGGTTTAAAATCTTTCTATTTCATCCGATCTCGCCCCGCACCACTTTTTCATTTACATACATTACAAATTCCTGCACTTTTTCCATGTCCGGATGTTCCGGCAGTTCCGTGTGCTCTGCGGCATAGTGCAGCTTCTTTTCGTAATCAGCCACCATATCATAAAATTCATCACGAAACATACCATTTTCATCCTGATAAATACCATTTCGAATATCCATCAAAAGCTGATGCTCGGCCTTTCGATAGGTACGAATCTCCCCTTTTTCCAGAATATCAATGACCATCATAAAAAGACGGACCAGATGCATGGCATGCTTATTCAGATGCAGATCATCTTTTCGTTTGCTTCGTTTTCCGGCTTTGTCATAGTCCTTGATAATATTATTCATGCCGCTCCACATGGACCGGTAATCCCGCAGAGGATAATGTTTCAGCGAAATATCCATGAAAATTTCCGTGTCGAATTCCGGATTAACGGCTTTATCCGTATAAAGCTTCACCGAGCCATCTTCAAATTCCTCATAGGTCCTCCGAAATTCATACATGGCATTTTGAACAGAACGCAAAATATGTTCTTCCCTCTCTCTTTGAGGATACGAATCCCTTGCCAGCGCATTTTGCAGCCGACGCAGCTGTGCATCTGCGTATCCGCCAAAAGACTGAATCGCCCGTTTGGACAAAAACAATTTCGCATTGCCAATCAATTCTTTGCCCAGATCATTCAAATACAGATAATGCTCCGGATTTAATCCCAGTAATTCAATAGTATTAGGATTACAGCTCAACAGCAGCGTAACAAGCTTATTAAATGAATAAATGGTCGTATCGGTATCTGCATCCACATATTGTTCAAATTCCGTAAGACCAATCAAATCTGATTTCTGATTCAGTGTCACACCACGCACATCAATATCACTGTTTTCATTATTGGTTCCATAAGAATAACTTCCTGCCAAACCAAGAAGAATCACATTCTTTCCCAGATATTTGTTTTCTTTAATAAAACGATACTCTTCCCGCTCCAGTATCGTTGAATATTCATTTTGATTCATTTATAAGTACCTTCCTATTCTATAGTGAACTTTTATTGTATCAAGTATGACCTTATTTTGTAACTATTCAGCCAAGCATGATTTTTGTTCAAAATACCGTGTCAAGCTTGCTTGTAAACGGTATTTTAGGCAGAAAATCGTATTTGGCGTTTAGCCAAATGAATAATTTTCGAAGAAAATTATGAATGCTTGCTGAATTTATTCAAGACAGTTCAGCCAAGGCTGAACTGTTACCTTATTTTAACTGTACGCCGGAAAAATAACAAGAACCGATCGTATTTTATACGATAAGTGTAATCACTGAACTCCATCCTATATCCGTGTCCCTCCACAAGCCCCCATTTACCACAATTTTCCGGAATTGTAACTTGACCGTTCCATTTTTTGGTGCTAACTTTACCAGCGAAACAACTGTGTTACAAACAGGAGGGAAACTATGGTTAGAATTTTATCCGACAGTACTTGTGATTTATCCCCGGAATTAATAGAAAAATATCAGATTACGATTTTACCGCTTCACGTTCTGCTTGATGAAGAAGACTTCAGAGATGGAAAAAATATCACTGCTGATGATATTTTTGAATGGGCAGATGAACATAATACAACTCCTACAACTTCAGCACCGTCCCCCCAGGAAGCCATTGAAGTTCTGGAGCCTTTATTAAATGATGGAAGTGATGTGATTTGCTTTGCCGTTTCCGCAAGCATGTCCTCCTCCATCAACAGCATGCGTCTGGCCGCAGAAGCACTTGACGCAGAGGACCATGTATGGTGCATGGACTCCCAGAATCTGTCCACCGGCGTTGGCCTGCTTGTAATCGAAGCTGCCATTATGGCTCAGGAAGGCAGATCTGCAAAGGAAATCGTGGAACACATTGAGGAACTGAGACCTCTGGTTCGAAGCAGCTTTGTAGTAGATACCCTGACTTACCTGCACAGAGGCGGACGCTGCAGCAGTGTAGCGGCACTGGCAGGCGGTATGCTGAAGCTGCACCCTGAAATCGTTGTAGCCGACGGCAAAATGACTCCTACCAAGAAATACCGCGGCAAGATTCACAAAGCAATCCATGACTATATCCGCGATCTGGAACCCGGTCTGAAAAATGCAAAACCGGACCGCGTTTTCATCACCCACTCCGGATGTGAGCAGGATATTCTCGATGATGTCTACAACTATCTGAAAGAATTAAATATCTTTGACGAAATCCTGATCACAAGAGCCGGCGGTGTCATCTCCAGTCACTGCGGTCCCGGTACACTTGGTGTACTGTATATTGAGAAAAAAATGTAACCGCTGCAAATAATAGCAACAGTACAAGCAATAGCAACGTAAAAACCTTTAAGGGACGTGTTGTAACTCCCGGAACAGCCACCGCCAAAGCCGTTGTGACTCATGCAGGATTCAATACCGTTACCTAAAATGTATATAAATCTATACACTTCCGCCCTAACGGTTAGGCGTACATACTCGCCCTACGTCCCTATTCGCCCGAAAAAACCTTTTGGGATTTCCTGCCTTTCTCATAGAAACCATAAAACAAGTGTAAAAATGTTTACTCCCCATTGAGTCGGGGGTGCGACATCCTTCGGTCCCGCAACTCTCTCAACAGGAAACAGTAGTTACTCTGCTTTTTACCTATCTCGAAAACCCTGCCCTTTTCTGGCAATCACATAACTGGCTGCCTGGTGACGATTGAGCTTCATCCTGCCCCCGAACTTTTCCATACCGATCTGCGATGTATACGCTGGATCCACAGGGATCAATCTTATGTTCTCACGAAAGCAGGCGTTTTCCAGTCTTTTTGTATACCTGGAATAATCCAGTGCATGTATCATCTTGTTATACTTTTTTGCAGATTTCCCATAAGATCTTACTGTACCAGCCTTTTTCCTGCTGAAATTTAAATTTTCTATCGCGATCGGCTTTTGCTTTATCTTT
>JBGVFN010000066.1:0-19893 GCA_045121095.1 Lachnospiraceae bacterium
CTTTTTCTTCGCAGTTTGTCTGGGAAGTCTTTTTGCCATGCCTAAATTTGCAGTCACCTACTTTTCATCTTGAGAATCCTGCATTGCAGGATTCTTACCGCATTTTCAATCAGGATTGCGAACCTGTTTCGCAATTACCTATGAAGTAATATGAAAATAGCCTTGGTGAACAGGGGGCTGTTCACTGAGGCTATGGTAACATAAATTTAGATTGATGACAACTACTTCTTTTTGCTCATCCATGCACAGCTGCAGGCTGCAAATATTCCCATAATAACCCAAGGGGCTGCTGCACTTACAAACTCATAAATCATCCGAATTTACCTCCCCAGTTTCTTTTTATATTTCATATAATTCAGCCCATAATGCACAAAAATAGCTACATATAAGAGAATCACGGCACCTAACAGGAACGCTGCCCCACCGTTAAATGCTGTATCGCAATTGATCTGTGCCAAAAACTGTGGAATCAGACATCCACAGAAAAGTGCAAGCAAAGGCAGCATTTTTCCCCTGAAAATTCTCTGCATCATATCCAGCCGCGAACCGTCATCACAGAAAATTTCTTCTTCTCCTTGTTTCATCTCACAAACAGGCTTACGAAAATAGCTGTAACCTACATAATCCATGATATACTCCCAGCCGCAATCACGGAACATCTGCACATATTCCTCTTTATGCGTTCTTCCTTCCTGATTGTAATCCAGCTGATAAATCACATCTTCCGGTTCACAACTTTCAAAATGGTAAATACCGAATCCTGTTACTTTAACAAACTTCCAGCCTTCTTTATGTCTTTGGCGGAGATATAACTGTTCTTTTTCGTAGTCCATAATCGTAAAATATCTGATTTCCCATTTGGTTGCCATCTAAAATCCCTCCTTTGAATTTCGATACAGTCGCTCGATGCGTTTCAGTTCCAGCTGCAATACTTCGATTCCCAGCTCTGTAATCTGATAAATCTTACGTTTTTCTTCTTCCCGCACGAATCGGATCAATCCATCCTTTTCCATCTTTGATAAACTGCCATACATCGTCCCCGGACTTAAGCGAATCTCCCCATCCGTCATCCGCTCCACCATCTGCACAATCCCATATCCATGATTGGGTTTCTGCAGACACAACAGGATATAAAAACCTGTTTCTGTCATGGGGACATAGACTTTTTTAATATGTGCATCCAAGAGAACACCTCCTGTCTTCTTGTCTTCTTGTCTTCTTGTCTTCTTGTTTTCCTATCTGCTGCATGCTTCTCTTCTTACATTTCTATGTTTTTAAGTGTTTATGGTTTTGTGGAATACATTTCACTTCGATATATCGCAGTGCGATACTACTGTCATGTTTTTAGTATATCGTACTGCGATATATCTGTCAAGCTTCAATTTTCAATTTCATTTTTAAATATTGGGAAAATGGAGACTTACTCCACCAAAGGAAATGCAGACTTTTTAATTTTTGAATTATATAGATTCATATATGGACATAACTTTATAGATATACGGATTTGAGGGTATATTTAAACATTTTCTTACTTCATATCATACCTTATAATTTCTTTTTCCGGGGTATAAACTGACAATTTCTGTTTTCATACCTCCAAACGGGGGTATATGAGACGCAACTGCCTCAATATACCCCCGAATATAAAACGAAACTCCTGGCCAGCGCCAGTTCTACTTTCAGTTCTGTTGCCAGCTCTATTCCCAGCCTCTATTCCAAGCCTCTACTCCCAGCTTTCCAGTTCATCAAAGATCTGAACCAGTTCTTTTCGGAAGGAATCAATCTTTTTCTGGTCCTGTCCTGCCAGAACTGCGTCGAATCGTGACATCAGGTCCTGTATATACTGCCGGGTATCGCCCAGACTTTCTTCATAAAGTCTCTCTCCGCGGAAAATGACTTGTTTGTTGATTTCCTGCTCCCAGGGCAATACTTTCAGGTAGTCCAGCTCCTGCATGCGGGATCTGGCTTCCTCTTCGGAGAGTTTCAGGGCCGACTGCTGTAAAATAACGGTCTTTTCCTGGCCTGTGGATTCTACTTTTACCTTTACTTCCAGCAGCGCATTTACATCATAGGTGTATGTAATGCTGATGGCTTCTTCTCCTGCGGGCGCAGGGGGAACTCTCATATGAACGGTTCCAAGCAGCAGGTTATTTTTCGGGAAACGGCTTTCTCCCTGCAGGATGTCCACAGTGATTCTGGTCTGATTATCCTCTGCAGTGTAAAATGTTTCAGTGCGGCTTACAGGGATTACGGTGTTTCTCTCAATAATGGGATAAAACAGCAGCTGGTCATTTATTTTCCCGATTCCTTTTCTTAAAACGGAAGTTCCCAGAGTAAATGGACAGACATCTGTGAGCACCACTTCTTTCAGGACCTCGTTGCGCTGACTCATGGCACACTGAATGGCTGCGCCGAGGGCTACGGCTTCGTCCGGATTTACAGACATGTTGGGAAAACGGCCAAACAGCTTAATAATGAAGCGTTTCACAATGCGCAGCTTTGTGCCGCCGCCCACCAGAATAATATCGTCAATGTCCGACATTTTAAAGGAGGAGTCCCTTAAACTTCGTTCAATGGGTTCTTTCATCCTCTCCAAAAGCTTCTGACACGCCTTTTCGTATGCGGTCATGGTGATCTGTGCGTTATAAGCGGTTCCATCCAAATTACAGACGATAGAAACGGTATCACGGTCTGAAAATTCTTTTTTGGCTGCTTCACATTGATTTCTTACATGAGCCAGTTCTTTTGTGGATAATTTTTCCATATCACATCCGGCTTTTTTGCAGAACAGTTCCACTAAAATCTGTGTAAAATCTTCTCCGCCGATGTAATTATCCCCTGCAATGGCATGAACCTCTACAATTCCATCACAAAATTCCAGTATGGATACATCAAATGTACCGCCTCCAAGGTCAAAAACCAGCACTACCTGGTCCAGATCCTTTTTCCCCACGCCATAGGCCAGCGCTGCGGCAGTTGGTTCGTTGATGATCCGCTTCACTTCCAGTCCTGCCAGTTCTCCGGCCTGTTTTGTTGCCTTTCGCTGCAGTTCATTAAAATATGCAGGTACGCTGATGATCGCCTCTGTTACCGGCTGCTCCAAAAAACGCTCTGCATCTTCTTTCAGGGATTTCAGCATAATGGAGGACAGGGTTACTGCATCCATTTTCCGACGCCCCATTAAAAACTGTTTTTCAGTTCCCATGCTCCGTTTAAATACTTCCACGGTCTGCTCCGGGTATTTCACTTTTCGCTCTCTTGCAGTGGTACCAATATACAGCTGATCCTCCTCATCCACACTGATAATGGACGGAGTCAGATATTCTCCCTGTTTATTAGGAATCAGCTTCGGCTCTTCCTCTGAAAAATACGCTGCAAGACAATTGGTTGTCCCAAGATCTATTCCTATTAACATGTTCCACCTCTATCTACTTTGTCTTTTTTATACTCCCAGAAGACAAACGGATATCTGCTCCTTTGTCCTCTGAGGGCAGCAACTGTTTCTGCCGTAACTTCTCTTTATTACAGCAGTTTTTCCTGCTGCTGCAGTTCTTACCTGATAATCTCTTTAAACAGCTGCTACAGCAGTTTCTTATCCAGCAACTGCTTCAAAACTGCAACGTCAAAATCATCCGATTTGATTTTTTCAGCACGCGCCAGGGCTTCTCTGCATTTTTCTGTATCACCCATCAGCTGATACATGACTGCCATTTTGGTGTACAGTTCTTGACACTGGCAGGCTTTGCAGAATATGCACATGGGTGATTTCATGCCTTTTTCAAAATACATCTGCGCTTTTTCATAGTCTCCCAGCAGCGAATAAAAACCGCCCATGCATTTATAGCGATCTTTCAGCTGACCGCCCATTTTCTGGTTCTGCTCCAGCTGCTTTAAGCCTTTTTTGGCAAAGCATTCTGCTTTCTGGCGGTCACCTGAAACCAGACTTGCCAATGCTGCATAGTAATAAATCTCTATATAATCCGGCCATTCTTTAATACTTGACAGGAAATATTTTAATGCTTTTTTCGGTTTTCCTTCATAAAGATTGATGCATCCCATATATTCTCTTGCTTCGAATTCCGAAACTTCCGCCATATCCAGAATTTCTTTTGCCTTTTTATACTCACCCTTTGCAATGTACAGTTCTCCGGCTTTTAATTTGTATGCATCGTCTTTGAACAGCTTTTTCCGGCTTTTCTGCCAGAGTTTTAACATCTTTTCGGCATCTTTATAGTTCCCCAGCTCTAATTCCAGGTCAAACAGCAGATCATATGCAAGCATCTTATCTCCTGCGTCGCCTTTTTGCAGCAGCAGTTCATATTGCCTGCGGGCGGAGTCAAAGTCTCCCAAATGACAATAACAGCAGGCAATCTCTTCGTAATAATTTTCTTCCGTATCCTCTTCATTTAATACGTTATAGATTTCGATGGCCTTCCGGGCTTCCCCTAAAACATTATGGTATAATGCCTGTAATTTGTGGACCCCCATATCCTCATCATCCCGGGCTTCTGCTGCCTGAAGCATTCGTTCTGCTTCCTCCAGATTTCCGGCAAATATCTCATTGAAGCCTTTGTTGACATAAAAGAAGAGACTTCCTGCCTGTTCCAGCTGGTTCCAGCATTTGGCTGCAGTTTCCATATCTCCGTTTTTTTCGCAAATATCCGCCATTTTTGAGTTGGCGCCTTCATGATAGGGATTGAGACGCAGGATTTCTCTTACATCCTTTTCCACACCCTCTTCGTCTTCAAATCTTGTATTTACCAGCCAGCGTTTTTCCAGCAGCGGAATGTAATCCGGTTCTTTTTTCACGCCTTCATTTAAATGTTTAAATATAACAAGGCCGCGTTTATCCAGCTCTATATCCACCTGAACCAGATGCTCATAAACCTCACCGATATGCTCCAGATCACTCTTTTCCGGGTCATATCCTTTGATGATTTCCTCGAATATTTTCTGCGCTGCTTCATAATTTCCGCTGTATTCCTGATAAATTCCCCGCATCAGGCGCACAGAATCGGTGTCATATCCCTTTTCTTCAAAAAATGCAAAGGTATCTTCCACTTCCTGCTGCGCTCCCGCTTCCAGATAAATTTTCATGCGGTAAATATGGGCTTCCATATTCTCTTCATCCAGCATGCAGAGATATTCAAAGTCATCATGTGCTTCCTGCAGCGCTTTTACCTGGAAACAGCACATACCGCGGCCAAATCGATACATGGGATGTCTGGGATTTTGCTCGATCAGCTGAGAAAATGTATCTGCTGCCAGCTCATAAAACTGAAAACGCATAAGTATGGTTGCTTTCTGTAAGAGCTGTTCTTCCAGATTGGAGGTCAGTGCAATTCCTTCATCCAAATCTTCCAGCGCACCCTTTTTCTGTCCCAGATTTAATCTGGCTGCCCCGCGCATCATATGGGCCTCTGTCAGATAACGCAGATTATCCTTATTTTTCTCTGCAGCTTCCAGCAGCTGAATCAGATCATCTGCCAGAGACAAGGCATTTTCCCACGCCCGATTCCGATGCTGAATCAGCATACAGATTCTCAGATGCTTTAATTTCCACATTTCCTTTCCTTCCAGCAGATCTATGGTTTTCTGAGCTTCTTCCAATCTGTTTCTCCGATAATAAACCAGTGACAAGTCATAAATATCTTCTTCGGCAAGGGTGCCCTGCTGCAGCTGTTTTTCAAAAATCGGAATGATTTCTTCATCCAGCTGGTCTAAAAATCCGGACATGCTGAGCTGCAGCTGGGTATTTTCTGTATGAAATAACAGATCCCTGGCTTCCCTGTACTTTTTCTGCTCCCGCAGGGAAATGGCAAGCAAAATCAGGGCATTTTCATAATCCGGATTGATCTCCAGAGTTCTGCAAAAATACGGCTCTGCTTCCTGTGCCCGCCCCTGTTTTAACAGATATTCGCCTTTGGCAAAAACAGCCTCATCATATTCCCCCCAGATATCCTCAATATTCTGCAGGATTTCTCCCACTTTTTCTCCATCTTCCCGATAAAATTCCGCCCTTTTGATTTCCGCAGAAGGATGCTGAATCCCGGTTTCATCCAGCCGTTTTAAAAGCAATGCGGCCCGTTCTGTGCTGCGCTCCTGAAGCGCATTGCACAATTCATTAAAATCCTGCAGATACTCATCATAATCTGCTTCCGGCAGCGGATTCAGAGCAAAATAATGATGCTGGGGGTATTCTTCTTCTTTCAGTTTGTAATTCACAAAATAATCCAGCAGCGGCTCCGGAAAATACTCTGCCAGCTCATCCAGCTTTTCTGTAAAATGAAAGACATCTTCTGCTTTTTTTATCGCTGCCTGTGAAATATAAATATGCTCTGCAAAAAAGCCCATAAATTCCTTACCGGCTTCATCTCTTGTATCTAACGAATAACACACTTCATCCTGAAATAACGCTTCCCAGGCTTCCAGCCGAAATCTTTTTGTATTATCTTTATAAAGCAATTCCAGCTTAAGCTTCCACTGGTCCACGGTGCTTTTATTGGAACCACCATTCATGTCATTGTCCAGACTGCCATTTAAACCACTGTCAGTACTACCGTTTAAACCACTGCCTGTCTCCACTTCTTTTAATGCTTTTTCATAAGCTTCTCTCAATTCCATAAAAGCCTCCGGCTGGCTTTCAGGGTTTACTTCACGTAATTTCGCTCTGTATGCAGATTTAATTTTCTTTTTATCATCAGTCGATTCAATCTCCAAAATTTTCCAAATATTCATAGTCCCTCTCCCTTATCATGAGTATTTGTCTCATATCCCCTCAGCGACAAAAGGATATACGTTCTCCTTATCCACTGCAGATATTGTGCCCTTGAAGTTTCTTTATATATCTTTATGTATTTAAAATATCATACCACATTACTCACAAAAGGTCTCTGCTCTTTACAAAAACTTAATATTTATATCCATAATTCCTGCCCTCAGCGTGCATGAAGATACACGCCCTTTGTCCGCTGAGTGTAAAATACAATGCCACATATGCTTGAAGGCTTGAATTCATGAAATCAATATGATATAGTAACATCATCAGGCAGAACAACGTGGTTCTTTTTCCAGTTGTTCTGCCTTTTTTGTTCGTTTTTCAATGCTTTCCAGTGTGCAGGCCAATAATCGTCCTATTTAGCTGCATTGCCTTAACGGTACTTCCCCTGACAACACTGGAGAAATTAACAAATAACGAAGAAGGAGGATTTATGGCAGCATTTGATAAAATATGCAGTGGTTATCCACAAATGGATGAGTTTCTGGATCATATTCGTCTGGGCGATAATGTGGTCTGGCAGATTTCAGAGCTGGATGAGTTTCGTATGTTTGCGGAACCGTTTGCCAGACAGGCGGTTCAGGATGGGCGTAATGTGATTTATATCCGTTTTGCGCAGCATGAGCCGGTATTGAAGGATTTAACCGGAATTAAAGTGCGTGAATTTAACCCGGATGAGGGCTTTGAAGCGTTTACCGTGGCAATTCATGAAGAAATTACCCGGCAGGGAGTGGATGCTTTTTATGTGTTTGACTGCCTGTCAGAGCTGCAGTCTGTATGGTATACGGACCTGATGATGGGAAATTTCTTCCGGGTAACCTGCCCTTATTTATTTGAGCTGGATACGGTGGCGTATTTTCCTTTGATCCGTGGCAGACATTCTTTTGATGCAGTGGCACGGATTCGCGATACGACTCAGCTGCTGCTGGATGTGTATTCCAATGAAAAATACGTGTACCTGCATCCATTGAAAGTATGGAACCGGTATTCGGACCGGATGTTCCTGCCTCATGGCTACGAAAAAAGTACCGGTAAATTTTCTACCATCCATAATGGGGTGGGCATGAGCCGATATTATCAGACACTTCATCAGAAAACGGCCAATAGTCATGATCAGAATTATGACAGCTATGACCGCTTTTTTAATATGGCAAAATTGGAGTATGCCCAGGGACATTTCAGTGAAGATACGGAAAATCAGATTATCCGAAGTACCATGACCAAGGATTCCCGGCTGAAAATGCTGGTCAAAGAGTATTTTAAACCAGAAGATTATTTTATGCTTCGTGACCGGATGATCGGAAGCGGTGCCATTGGCGGAAAAGCCTGCGGTATGCTGCTGGCACGAAAGATTGCAGAAACAGAAATCCCGGAATTTCTGGAACATAATGAGCTGCATGATTCTTTTTATATCGGCTCCGATGTATTTTACACTTATATCGCATCCAATGGGGACTGGAAACTGCGGATCCGCCAGCGGACCAAAGAAGGATATTTCTCAGCAGCCAAGGAGCTGCAGCAGCATTTGTTAAACGGAACGTTTCCTTCTAAAATCAGGGAGCAGTTTATCAATGTACTGGAATATTTCGGCCAGAGTCCCTTTATTGTCCGTTCTTCCAGCTTTCTGGAGGATGGATTTGGCAATGCATTTGCCGGAAAATATGAATCCGTATTTTGTGTGAATCAGGGAAGCCCGGAAGAACGCCTGAAGGCATTTGAACAGGCGGTCCGAAAAGTATATGCCAGCACCATGGATTTTTCTGCGCTGGAATATCGCCTGCTGCGGGGGCTGGATAAAAAGGATGAGCAAATGGCCATTCTGGTACAGAGAGTGTCCGGCTCTTATTATGGAAAGTATTTTATGCCGGGAGCAGCTGGTGTGGGATACAGCCACAGCGCATACAAATGGCTTCCCGACATGGATCCGAAAGCAGGAATGCTGCGGATCGTTATGGGACTGGGAACAAAGGCGGTGGACCGAACGAAAGAAGATTACCCCCGGCTGGCAAATCTGGACCGACCTTCCGTTACAGCCATGACCACGGTGGCACAAAAACATCGATTTTCCCAAAGATACATTGATGTACTGGACTGTGAAAAAAATGCATTACGTGAAGTTTCCATGGATACACTGCTTTCTGTACTACCATTGTGGTACAAAAAAATGGTACTGGAGCACGACCATGAAGCGGAAGACCGGCTGCGCCAGATGGGACGAAGACAGGAGGTATGGTTTGTCAGTTGTCAGAAACTGCTGGAAACAAAGGCATTTACCGGCCTGATGCAGAAAATCCTGAAAGTACTGGAACGTGTATATGGTAATCCTGTGGATATCGAATATACCGTCAATATGGATAACACAGGAGATTTTGTGGTAAACCTGCTTCAATGCCGCCCGCTCTATCTGGGACAGGAAGGTAAAAACGTGGATTTAAAATCCCTGAACCTGAAAGAAGTCTTTTTCCATATCAAAGACTCCTCCATGGGAACCTCCGGCAAACGGAAAATGGATGTCATCGTGCAGGTTGACCCGGTTCTGTACTATCAATACCCTTATCATAAAAAGTACGATGTGGCTGCAGCCATCGGTAAGGTCAATCACTACTACAGACAAAGCGGAAAAAAACTGCTTCTCATGACCCCCGGCCGGATCGGAACCTCCTCACCGGAGCTTGGAGTGCCGGTGGCATTTAAAGATATCTCCAATTTTTCTGCTGTATGTGAAGTATCCGACAACCGGGCCGGATATATGCCGGAATTAAGCTATGGAAGTCATATGTTTCAGGATTTAACCGAAGCAGAGATCACCTATGGTGCCATTTATAATAATGAAAAAACGTTGACTTATAACCCGGATTTATTCGCAGAAAATCCGGATTTATTCCCGAAAATCTGCCCGAAATATCCGGAATTGCAGGAAATGATACAGGTTCGGGAAGTTGAAGATGTATATTACTGGCTGGATGCAGTATCGAACTGGGGAATTTGTGGACGGGAATGATAAGTTATAGAGGATTATGGCTGGGCTGAATCATAATTATAAGGGGGCGTTATCATGGACGCCCCCTTGTTCAAGTTTTTTATTTCTTTTGTCTTTTTATTTCTTTTTTCTTTTTATTCCTTTTACCTTTTTTATTTCTTCTATCTGTTATTAATGATTTGCTGATACTCCGCCCGAATCTCATCATTATAGCTGCAATATTTGGCATACTCCAGAGACTCTTCATTGACCGTTTTTTCCACGCCCGCTTCCATCAATGCCTGATCAAACAAAAGCAGCGTCGACCCCTGTTCAAGTTCAGATTCTTCAGCTGTTGTAAGCTGGTCAAAAGTAAACCATTTCCCATCAATTTTGACCTTATAATAGAAATCACCTTTGTCATGTCCATACCAGATTAAGGAATGATCTGTGTTCTTACTGCAATATCCTACTTCTGCTGCTTCCACCTGATCATAAGGAGTTGTTACGGCCCCAGGGTGGAAAGTCGTACATATAGTAATGCCATCCTCATCTGCCCAGGCGATATTTACTGTACTCAAATACAAAAATGCAATGACTACAACCAATACCGCTTTCCAGTGCCGTCCGATAAACATTTCCTTTAACACAATGTTTTTTTGCTGTTGCCATCTTTTGAAAACAGGATAAACTACTGCTGCTGAAAAAAACATTCCCATATAAAAAATCATATTTCCAAAAATAGGATGTTCTTGATAAAAATAGATCTCCGAACACTTCAGAATCCGATCTCTTATCGTCCAGATCAATGCTCCAGTTAAAAAAATAATCACCAGTACACCAAATATTCCTACCAATGTAAGCAGACCGAAACGAATTTTTTCCTTACGGGTGAGCGGTTTCTTTTCTTCCTGTTCCCTGGATAATTCTCCATATTCTTTAAAAATCTGCTGAATATACGAAACCACATCTTCCTCTGAAGTAAAACAAACCGGCTCACATGGTATCATTTCTGCATGGTCAAATGCCCGTTGATATTCTTCCAGTGTACCTTCAGCAGAAAGTCCCTGTCTATATTCCTCTGGAACGATGACCCTAACAATCTGATTTTCCGATACATGGACTTCAAATTCAGGATTCTCTAATATACCAAATTCAACCGTTATGGCAGCATGCTTATCCGCATCCATACGAACATAAACATCTATGGGAGCCAGTTTTTTCCTAAGCTTACCATACTGATATGCTTTTAATACCTCTGTCAGATTGCCGTTCGGGTGTGTTTCTATGTATTGTTTGATTTCTTTTTTCTTGCTTCTAAACATATCCAGTAAAAACCTCCTGTCACAAATCATGAATATCTGCCTTATTTCTTTCCGTTTTGCACTTCCATTTTCTGTACTAACTGAGCCTTTGCCCGATAATAGGTCATCTTCGCCCAGGATTCCGTTTTATTGAATATAGCTGCAATCTCCTTAAAAGTCAATTCGCCAAAAACTTTCAATGAAAAAACTTCCCGATAAGGTTCTTTCATCTGGTGAAGGATTTTATGAAGATTCATTGCCTGATCACGGTTTTCAACTTTTTGAAATGCATCAGGAACGGACATTTTATCAAGGATTTCTGGACTGCTGTACCGCTTATGGCGCTTCATTTCTTTATAGTAGGCATTTTTGGCAATCTGACACAACCATGTGTCAATTTCGCAGCGTCCTTCAAACTGACCGATATGGAGATATGCCTGGTAAAACGTTTCCTGTGTCAGTTCTTCTGCCAATTCTTCGTCCCGGGTCAAACCAAGCAGAAAACGATATACTTTTCGAACGGATTTTTGATAAATATCTGAAAAATCTTTCATGGACATCCTCCTTTCGCTTTTTTTGCATGTAATTGTGAAAAGACCGAATCATTGCCATTCAACTATTAGAGTACACAAAAAGGAAATAGTCACAAAAATATAGCATTATTTTCCCTACTTGACAACAAATTTTTATTCCTTTACCGGAAATACCACCTCTTTTGTGCAGATGGAAGATGGCGTAAATTTAAGGAAGATTATCGCTTTTTCTCTCCTTTAGTATCCACCCACCTAAAAATATGAGCCCTATCCCTGAACTAAAAATTGCAGTATTAATTGAATATATATCACAAATTATCCCCCAGAAGACCATCCCGACCAGAGAGGAAATATTTATCATCTTTTCCAGTTTAGCAAAAGCCTCTCCCTCTCTATTTTTCTCAGCTAATTGGATATGAGTTATTGTTAATATTTGAAAAATTCCTATATTTAATGATGTAAACGCTAAGACTAACAAATATACGAAAAAATTGTCACAAATCCAGGTCATGGTAATCAAAGCAAATGATGTAATCCAAACAGGCAGTACATATTTCATTTCCTTTTTCACAATCTTAGTGTAAACAGATACTCCTATTCCTGCACATACTGAACCAATACTATAAAACACTTCATTACATGACATTTTTCCAACATCATCCTTGTAGGTGATTGAAACCAACAGGGGTGTAAAATAAGCAACCGGAATTATAAAAAAATTAAAAAGCGTCTGCCAATTTATGGCTTTATTTTTAATCGGTTTCTTCGAACCTGTTACCTTCTCTTCTTGACCATGTTTCGCAGTATATTTAATTGAAAATAACATAAAAATCGCAATAATTGCTGTTATAATATCCACTATTAGTGATGCCGATAATGAAATAGTTGTAACGAGTACTCCCCCTAATGCAGGTGCAATCAAAGACATGGCAGATGAAATCGTTGAATTAACAGCATTCACTCTCAAAAGTTCATCCTGAGTTGATATTTTAGAAATAAATGCCTTTTCACAAGGCCCTTGTATTCCTGCACATGCAGCTCTAAAAAACAGAATCAGCAGGATCAGCAAATAGGAATCTTTTTGAAAAAATATCGCCCCTGACAAAATCAACGCAAACATCGCACTAAACAAATCTGAAAATATGATTAAGTTCTTCAGATTACATTTATATATGACTTTCCCTAAGTACTGTGTTACCATGATTTTCGGAACAAAATTTACTATCAATGATGTTGATAACATCATTCCTGATTCACTTCGCATTGCTATATACCAGATTAAAACATAATCTACTATAGCTGATCCAAATAGCGAAAATAACTGGCTAATCAAAAACTTCCAGGCATCTAACTGTTGATTTTGTTTCATTTGTTTTTTGCTCCTGTAAATAAAATTTTATTGCCCTTTATCTGTCAGATTATATCACTGTCTTTCCGCTTTTTCATCAAAATTAAAAAAATGCAGAGCATTATGCTCTGCACCTTTTTTAGCGAACGAAACTACTTACTTTAAACAGCCTTTACTTTAAGTAGCGATTATAATAGCCGTTTGTCTTAAAACCATAGGGACTATCTACCTTCTTTGCAGCAACTTCAGGAATCAGGCAAAAACAAGCTGTAATTGCAATAATGGCAACACAGAATATCCAGTCAGCTGAAGTTATGTTACTGTCCAAACAGTCACCTGATAAAAAAAACTGCACACAGATTATGACCGCGTGCAGAAAAAATATATTTTTATGCTGATATTAGAGCATGTTTGAAAATGGACCTTCAAAACCAGACTGGAGCGATTACCGGTAGTTTATATAGAATTTCTTTTCAGTTAATATGCTGTTTTATAAATATCAAGTACCTGTTCCTCCGTCAGTTCCACGTAGTTATTTTTGAGGAGACGAATCTGTGTGTTTATGACACTGTTTGCGAATACCGGCAGATCACTTTCCTTTACTCCGAACTCACGGAGCGGCTCGGCTTTCAGCACTCCGTCCATCAACTCATAGAGAGCTTCCAGTGCGTCCACCTTTCCGTCGGCTCCTGCCTCTAGAGCAAGCACATCCGCTATCACTGCTTCCAGGTCATTGATTCGACCTACCGGTTTTATTTCCTTATACTTTTCCATGACTGATCTAAACATCAACTGATTCGACTGACCATGTGGTATGTGATAAACCGATCCAAGGGGATACGCTGTGGCATGAACTGCCGCACATCCGGCATAGCCAAAGCCCAGTCCTGCCCAGTTAGAAGCTTTGAGGAAGTCTGCAGCATACTCTTTCCATGTATCGCCGCCTCCAGCCTCCACTGATTTCTTCCAGCATCTGATGATAGTTGTAAGAGCCTCTTTTGAGAAAATGCGTGATATTGTGCACCCGTTTGGACTGAGGAATGACTCAACGCTGTGAACCATCGCATCTATGGATGATGTGGCAAACACCTGATATGGAAGCGAATACAGCATATTGGTAATCATGACTGCTTTGCCTGGAAGCATTGCCGGTGAAGCGAGCCCCATTTTTACCCCCTTGCTCACACGATTAATTACGGAAATGTTCGTAACCTCACTTCCCGTACCACATGTGGTAGGTATGATCACAAGCTCATGATATGCTTTAAGATCTGCCACATTATCGTAAAGATCATCGACTTTGTCAGTTGGCCCTGCTACAGCCACTGCCTTTGCAATATCGATGACAGTTCCGCCGCCTATCGCGATGATACGTCCGTATTTTTTATCACGAAGATCATTCAAAATCGCATCTACCATGCCATCTGTCGGCTCACCTTTACCATATTTCTCACGAAAAAGTGTCTGTACACCCAGTGATAACGGTGCTACATAATCGTCAAAGGTATGTTGTCCACAGAGGACCAGATCATCCGGTCCAAGCTGTGCTTCCTTCGCATATTCTCCAAATGTATCGTATTCTTCAATTTCCGTTTTTATGGAAAATCCTTTCATTTTCTACCTCCTTATACAGCACATCATTTACAAGCTGATGTCAGGCAATTTCCTGCTGTTTTTTCAGATCGAATCTGTGCTCTACGAGCTGTTCGATAAACTTAGCTGTCTCATCCCAGCCGAGCAGGCTGCTGTTAAGCAGGATATCGCGGGTATGTCTGTCGCCACGCTTTTTGCCGGTGATATACTCATGTCTGGCATGTTGTGCTTTCTCCACGCTTTCCCACTCTTCCGTGGCTTTGCTCTTGCTCAGCCCCTCTTTTTTCATGACTGCTGCCACTTCATCCTCCTGAGGTGCATAAATAAATACATTTATGACATCACTCTGGTTTTTTAAGATATAGTCGCTGCTTCGCCCTACGATCACGCAGGAATTCTTGGCAAACTTATGTATCGCCTGAAACTGTGCATCAATAACCCTGTTTGAAAGGTTTGCATATCTGACACCATATGAGGTATCAAATGCATATCTGACACCAATCTTGGTATCAGCCTCCTCAACCAGTCCCTTATCTACACCGATTTCCTGTACAACCTTGTCGACCAGATCTCTGTCATAATACTCTATGCCGAAGTAGTCTGCCACCATCTTTGCGATTTCCGGTCCACCGCTTCCGTACTCACAGCCCACAGTAATAACAAAATGCCTGTCCGGATATCTGGCATCCGGTAGTGCTGCAGATGTTTCTTCTACTGTTTTTGTCTCATCCACGATAAAGATATCACGTCCAAATTCTGCGCCATATTTTTTCCTGGAATAGAAATAGAAAAATACTCCAAGTGCCAGCCATATGCCTACTACAATCCACTCCTGCCATACCAAAGCTGCTGAGAATGAGGCCGGGACGATATATAAAAGTGTCATAAATCCCGCCATTATAACAGCCATTACTCCGACAAATTTTCCTGCTCTTACCTTATAAGGTCTGTCCATCTCCGGTTTCTTTTTACGAAGTATGCAAAATGAAATGGATACAAACATGTATGCAATAACGCATCCGAATGATGCAGCATCTACAAGCCATACAAGCACGCCTCTTCCAAAGAACGGAGCTGCCACACATGCAATACCGCAGAGAATGATCGCAGCCTCAGGTGTTTTGTGTTTTCCAAGCTTACCAAACATCTTCGGAATCATAAGCGATTCTCCCATAGAGTAAAGAGCACGGCTGCCACCCATGAGGAATGAATTCCATGATGTGATAATTCCACACAGCCCTCCTATAATAAGAACCTTGCCCATCATTGGAGAATTAAATGCAATCTCTATAGCTTTTGCAGAAACAAGTCCGTTCTGCGATGTCATTTCCTGAACAATAGCACTCTGTGGCATTATATAACATACGGAAAAGATAATGAGAAGATACCATGCTACAGCAAGAAAAATAGAAAGAAGCATAATATTTCCTATTTTCTTATAAGGAACATTGATTTCCTCTGCTGCCTGTGGAATTACGTCAAATCCGATGAACAGAAATGGTGTCATACAAGCTACTTTGAATACACTTCCAACTGTGTTTCCTACACCAGACTCCCACATCTGTCCTGTGATATTGCTGCCATCACCATTTACTGCAGATCCCACCATGAGGAGTATTCCCGCAATTGCTATAATTGCTGTGAGTACAGTCTGTAAAACGGCTGCTGTTTTTGCCCCTCTTATATTAATGTAGGTAATAAGAATTGCTACTCCCACCCCCAGTAAAATGGTTGTCAGATAAATATCTTTTCCTGCAATGGAGTATAAATATACCTGATTGAAATCAGGAAAAAGATATGTGATAACCGTCGGAAGGGCTGTCGCCTCAAATGCAGCGGTTGCAACATATCCCAGGATAATCATCCATGTACACACAAATGATCCTGTCGGTCCCATGGCTCTGTAACTGAATACATGCTCACCGCCACACTGCGGCATCGCCGATGTAAGTTCTGCGTATGTAAGTCCCACGAAAAATACCATGACACCGCCAATAAGCATCGCTATGATTGATCCTGCAAAACCTGCAGTAGTAATCCAGTCACCGGAATTGATTACCCAGCCCCATCCGATCATGGCGCCAAATGCGATAACAAGTATATCCCATGCGCCCATTACTTTGTCAAACTTTGATTTCTGCTCCATATTTTCCTCCAAATTTTTACTTTATAAAAAATAAAAACCTCCCACACCAAAATGCTGCATCACCATCGATGCCAAATCCTGTATGTGGGAAGTTTTTAATTATTTACGCATCAAGAGCCTCTTTGAGTGACTCTTCAAATATTTCAAGTCCCTTTTCCATCTGTTCATCTGTCATTGTAAGCGGTGCAAGGAATCTGATTACGTTGCTTGCTGTACCGCAGCTCTCAAGCAAAAGTCCTTTCTGCATGGCATTTGCAATAAGCTTTCCTGCAACAGCTGTTGCAGGTTCTTTTGTCTCTTTGTCTGTTACAAGCTCGATACCAATCATGGCTCCAAGTCCTCTAACATCGCCTACTACCTCATATTTATCCTTGAGTTCGTTGTAGCGTTTTGTGACAACCTCACCAATATGTCTTGCCTTTCCTGCGAAGTTGTCTCTCTTCATGACATCCATGACTGCCAGTGCTGATGCACATGCAACAGGGTTTCCACAGAAAGTACCACCAATGGTTCCTGCTGGTGCTGCGTCCATGATCTCTGCTCTTGCTGTGATAGCTGAGATTGGAAGTCCTGCTCCGAGAGATTTTGCTGTTGTAATGATATCCGGTGCTGCACCAGCTTCTGCCCAGTACTCTGAAGCATAGTATTTACCAGTTCTGCAATTACCACACTGTACTTCGTCTGCAATCATAAGTATTCCGTTATCATCACAGATCTTTCTGACCGCTTTTACCCACTCAATAGGTGCCGGGATGAATCCGCCCTCGCCCTGGAATGGCTCAACGATCATACAGGCAATCTCGCTTGCAGGTGCACCCTCGTCAAATATTCTTGTCAGCTCATCGATATAGAACTGTATTGCCTCAGCCTCTGTGTATCCCTTTGGTGCTCTGTAAAGATATGGATATGGTGCACGGAAGATTCCTGCCGGAAATGGTCCCATGCCGACTGCATAAGTTTTTTTTGCTGTAAGTGCCATGGTAAGGTTTGTTCTGCCGTGGAAAGCTCCCGTAAAACAGATCACTCCACTTCTCTTCGTGAATGCTTTTGCAATCTTGATGGCATTCTCATCACACTCAGCGCCTGAGTTTGCAAAATATGTTTTCTTCACATCCCCCTTACAAGGCATAATCTCGTTCAGTCTCTCTGCCAGCGTTACGTATCCGTCATGTACATATACATTAAAGATGGTATGGAAATATTTCTCTGTCTGTTTCTTTACTGCCTCGATAACCTCGGGATGAGAATATCCAATATTTAAAACTCCAACACCTCCAACCCAGTCAAGGAACTTGTTTCCATCTAAGTCCTCAAACATGGCTCCGCTGCCCTGCTTGATACAGATTGGATAAGTCTTCCCGCAAAGTGCCTTTGGGATGGCTGCGTTTCTTCTGTCTAAAAGCTCCTGTGATTTTGGTCCAGGTACCTGTGCTGTAACGACCTCTGGTAATGCTGCTGCTAATTCTGCTGTTGTCATAATGTTTTCCTCTCTAGCTTGCTTTTACTATATAGGGAATTACATAACAACTTCCTATATAGCAAAAAAGAGGCATCAGATATGCTGTATCTGACGCCCTTGTCTTTAAAATGTTAAGTATTTAATTTAGCTAGATTATACCATCCTGAAATCGTAATTCAATGTGTCTGGCAAACCATATTTTTTGTGCACCGTGCACAATAATTTCAATCATTCCCACCTGTACACCTAATTTTATTAGGCTTTTGGCATATTACCAATTAACTATCAGTTTCTCCTGCTGCGATAATTTAATATGATAAATGAGAGCTTCAGCCGTAAACAATTGTCCAAACTCTCAAAATCACAGCCCAGTATCTCACTGATTTTCCTAAGTCTGTAGTTTAATGTATTCCTGTGAATAAACATTTTCTCTGCCGTCTTCTTGACATTGCAGTCATTGTTCAGATAGTTTTCCAGAGTCTCACACAAATTGCCGTTTCCTACATCATCCGCCTGCAACAGCTTACCCAGATTTTCATCCACATACTTATCGAGTACTCTCGTGTCATCCACATGCGAGATGATCGTATATATACCCAGATCCTTGAAAAACAGCACATGGCTGTCCACTTCCGTGACCGCAGCCACCTTTATGGCCGTGGCAGCCTCGTTTCTGCTGATCCGCACATCATCCAGATAATCCGTACTGTTTCCTATACCCACATACAGCAGAGCTCCGTACTCCGTCTGCGCTCTGTCCATGATGCGTGTCACAATCTTTTTGATCTGCTCATCATCCAGCCGCGCCATCGGTATGAGTACAAGTATCGATCCTGTCTGCGGCAGTATCAGGACATCCTCCTCTATATGCAGTGAAAACTCGGACTTTATGATCCTGCGTATATTCTGCCCAAATGCCAGTGAATCACCCTTAAAGCTCCCGTTCACATCCTTAAACGCAAACTCTGCCACACAAAAGCAGCCCTCGAGATTGATATTTAAGTATCTAGCCTGTGCCATCACGCTCTCCCTGCTCAAATGCTCCGCATCAAGTATTGATGAAAAAAGCTGTTCTGCCGAATTTTTATTGTTTTCCTCCAGCACCAGCCTCTGACACATAATCTGAGACAAATCTATAAGCGGATATTTCTCCGGCAGTTCAAACAGAGGTATACTTTTCTCATTGCAGTAGCTCGCCAGTTCGGACGATATCTGCCCCTCATTTATGCCAATAGCAGATATCCCGTGATTATTCATCTGCTCTACAAGCGGCATGAGTTTTTTGCTGTTATCAGTGACACTCCTGTTCGTAAGTATCACAAACTCTCCACCATGTATATAGTTTTCTATGCGATATTCACTCTGGATACACTGCAGACAGTCTGCAAAATAGATCCACCTGACAGTATTATCCAGTCCCTCTTCCCCAGCCTGCAGCTTCAAAACATGCTGCAGCTGAGGAATATTCATCATATCCTTACAGTTCATAGGTTAAAATCAGTCCTCTTTATTTTCATCTTCTCCTCCCACTTACAATAATATCATAACCATATCATGACCACTTTGGTCATGATAATTTAATTCACGCACAAATACAATATATCCTAAGGAATCAATCTGTTAATATCTCTTGGAAACAATGTCGTAAATCTCACATTTTCGTACCCTAATAACTTACTAGTATAAACCATTTTAAATAACTTTATGATTCAACTACCGGATTATCCTGCTTTTGAGATTTGCGTTTCTTCTTTTCGGGAGCACGTTTATCTT
>JBGVFN010000067.1:0-64033 GCA_045121095.1 Lachnospiraceae bacterium
AATCCAGCAGCCCTAAAAAACGATCTCAAAATGTGGACAACTTCTTTTGACGGACTGAATAAAATCTCTGTTTTGACGGAAAGTTTTTTCAGTAATGGCAAATCTATTAAAAGGTACTCAGCCGTCAGGCTGAGTAGTTACGTTTCAATACCGCTATCCTTTCAGGAACGGATATACCTGATATCCGTTTTCTCCCTGACTGACAACCTGAATACAGCCCGACTGGTCTGTCCGATAAACGACGATTCCCATATTCTCCAGCCGTTCCAGCACCTCCTGATGGGGATGACCATAACGATTGTTGGCACCGCAGGAAATCACTGCTGTCTGCGTCTGAACTCCATCCTCTGTGTTGTCTGCTGCCAAAGCCCCCTTCTGGCTTTGTCCAAAAATCCCATCCAGAAATTCCTGCGAGGATGCTGTTTTGGAGCCGTGATGAGATGCTTTCAGTAAGTCCACCTGCCGTCCATTCAGGTTCTGCAAAACTTCCGTTTCTGCGTCCTCGGAAATATCTCCTGTAAACAGAGCAGAAAAGTCATTCCATGTAACATAAACAACCGCCGATTCATCATTTGCATCTGTACTGCTGTACTCTGCCCCCGGATGCAAAAATTCAAACTGAAGATTTCCCATCTGCATCACATTCCCAGCAGTGATATATTCAATGGACTGAACTGCCTCAATCTGCTCTGCCAGTTCACTTTCCCGAAATTGCTCTGCCATAAAAATATGTTCAATTTTAAATCCATCTTCCAGTAAACTTAACATGCCTGAATAATGGTCAGAGTCCGGGTGCGTAATCAGCCAGCCATCTACTTTAGCAATTCCTGCAAAAGAAAAGTAAGGTTCATAGACGTATTCCTTTAATTTCGTCTGACTGCTGCTTCCGCCGTCAATACAAAATACCCCCTGTCCTTTCGGCAGTTCCACCACAATTCCGTCTCCCTGTCCCACATCCAGAAAATGAATATTTAAATTTGGAGAAGGCGTCCGCTGCAAAAACAAAATGGTACACGGAAACAACAGAACTCCCAAAAGAAAGGGAAGTTTTTTATGTTTCCACAAAAGCTGCCTGTACCCAAACAGCAAAATTCCTGTCAGAATCACCAGCCACAGAAAAATCTGCCATCCATAAGGTCTTCCCGTTACGATCCGCAAAAAAGGCAGCTCATTAAAAAACAGACAGACCTTCTCGTACCAGCTGAGAATATAATGAGCTGGCCCCAGCAAAAATATTCCCATTTTCATGGAAAACAGACTTGCTGCCACTGCCAGCACATCCGATATGAGAACAAAATTCATCAATGGAACAGTCAGCAGATTGATAAACGGACCAGCAAGAGAAGCAGCTCCCTGAAACCACAGTACCGCAGGAAGCGAAGAAAGCTGTAAAAGCGCTGCACTTAATAAACTTTTCTGAATCTTGCTTTTGATGGCCGATTCGTTTAATACAGTCCCCTGCAATTTTTCTGTATTTAAGGGAACCCCTTTTCGTAGTACCTTCTTGAAAAAATTCTCTTTTATGGTACTTCTTTTCAATGAATGCTCCTTCGCTGAATCCACCTTCAATGAACGCTCTTTCACTTCTTCTGTTTCATCATCCCCTACAAAAATCAGTTCTCCCAGCGGAAGCAAAAAGCCAATTCCCATAACACAGCTGAATGTCATAAGAAATCCTGCCTGAAACAGCAGCAGCGGATGTTCCAGCAAAAGCAAAATCCCTGCAACAGAAGCTGCGGTTGACAGATCATAGGTTCGCCCGGTGTATCCTGCCAGCAAAAATAATAGAAAACAGATCATGGCTCTTACCATGGATGTTCCAGAACCAGTCATTACACAAAAAGCCACCATAAAAACGCCTGAAAACAGACTGCTCCAGAAAAAACTGCCCATTAATTTACGAAGCAGCCGAAACAGGCCCATTCCCAGAATTCCCACATGAAGTCCGCTCAGGGACAATAAATGGAGAATGGACGCTTCTTCATATAATTCCTTCCAATAAGCATCCAATTCACTTTTATCTCCTGTAAGAAGACAGATTAAAATTCCTGCATCGGAGGGCTGTGCCAGCTGCAAAAGCCGTTCTCGCAGAAAAAATCGAAGTTTCTGCAGGCCATAACGAATCATTGATCCCTTTCCCAAAAGCTGTATCTGATCGGCATTTGCTTCTATTTGCCCTCCAATTCCCAGACTCCAGCAATATTCTCCATAATCAAAAGCCCCCGGATTGGTCGCTTCCGAATATCTGGAAAAAGGTCCCTGAAAACAGATGATCTGACCGGGCCGGCTATTCTGGTAAGATAATCCACCATCTTCCACTTCCACAGTTACATACAGCTTACACCCCATATCTCCCTGACAGGGTTCCTGCAGGCGTATCTGCCTGATCAAGAATGTTACAGTCCCCTCTTTTTCCGTAACCTGTTCCAGTATCCCTTTCCCCTGAATCCATTCACCATTCAGCTGTTCCAGTTCCCATCTCTGACGGGCTGCACTTTGGCTACCGGTACTTTGACTATCCATACTTTGGACCTCTGCACGTTGAACATCTGTCCCCCAGAGAACCGGCAATTCCATTGCTTCCTGGCATCTCACAGCGCCCAGCAAAAAGAATACAGCCACACCGATTCCATACCAAAACTTCCTTTTTTCGCTATCTCCCGTGAAAAAATACCATGTAAGCAAAGCGCATCCCGCACACCCTGCTGCCAGTATAAGAACCGGACCCAGGTAGAGAAAAACAGACAGCCACAGTTCACCGTTGCCGGCTTCTGTCAGCTGTCTGCTGTTTTGACCGGATATACCTGAAAAATATCCGGTCATATATCGTTCTGTTACAATCCCGCCCATGCAGGATAAAAAACATGTAAATAATACTCTTCTAATTCGTACTCTCCTTTTCCGTTTCACTCATGTCTAGTACTCTATTTCATTTATGGTGATGTCTGTGTCCGCAGACATTTCCATTTACTTAGCAGCCTTCGATTCCTCCTCCTGAACAAATAAATAGTCCAGATCCTTCACCAAAGGCTCGGACAGAGAGAAACTTTCTTTAAATTTCACATCCGAAGAACCGTTTACCATGATCTGTACCTGACTGACATCTGTCAGTTCCGAAAGAGAATTAACGATGGAATAAATAATAATCTCCGGCGGAAGATCCATGGTATCTGTCAGAAAAGCGGAATCAAAGTTTACATAGCAGGTTCCTGAACGAATGGAAATATCCAGTATAGAAACGGTATCTGGTATCACCGCTCTTGTATCGCTGTCTGCAGGTCCTTCCAAAAGCAGATTCATAACCAGTTTTTCCATAGCCATGGTACTGTCATTTAAAACCGTCCGTTCCACTTCCACCAATTCTTTTCCATCCTGACTTGCAAAATAGAGAATCAACGTACTTTTCTGTCTGGAAAACATATTTCCGTTAATATCCGTCATAATCTTGTCTGCTGACAGTTTTCCAACCGGTTTCTGGGTACTGTCCAGAAGCGGCTGTCCCTCCACCTGAATCTCAATATATTGTACACCTTCAATCTGGGTCAGTGTCATAACAAGGGCTGACCTGCATAAAATCTCATCCAGATTACTCTGACTGGAATAAGATTTTGCAAAATCAATCGTTAGATAGGGCATCAAACTGGTATTATAATTAATAACCTCTAAATTGGCAGAAACAGCAGGAAGTACACTGGGATCGTCTTCTTTCTGACTTTGAAGAACTTTGATCAGTTCTTTCACCAGGGTATCCTTTTTCCCGCTTTCTGTGTCCGTTTCATACACATCACTGACCAGTTCCGTTCCTTCTGCATTTTTATAATAAATCGTATAGATTCCGTTTTCCGGATCAGACTTCGCAATCTGATCTTCTTTCTTCTGACAGGCCGAAAGCATAAAAATACCTGCCGCTGCCAGCACCAGAACCATTAATTTGACTAATTGTTTCCTGTTCATATTGCCTCCCCGGATTCTATGGAATATATACCAGGGGTACACGAACAACAAATGTGGAGCCTACCCCAAAGTCACTGCTGACACGGATCACACCATGATGCAGCTGAACAATATCTTTACAGATCGCCAGACCCAGTCCGGTTCCTCCCGTTTCTCTGGAACGTGCCTTATCCACCCGATAAAAACGTTCAAAAATCTTTCCAATTTCATCTTCAGGAATTCCCACGCCGGTATCCACAATTTTTACATAAAAATATGTTTGATCCGCGTTCAGTGAAACAGCAACTCGTCCACCATCCTGATTATATTTAATGGCATTTTCCACCAGATTGGTCACCAATCTGGTGAATTTCAGTTCATCCACATCAGCTACTACAGGACGCATACATTCCAGCGTAATATTAACATTACGCTTCTCTGCATTACCCTTCAAACGTTTCAGAACACTTCCCATCAATTCATTCATATTCACGCGCTGTACCGTCAGTTCTGCATTGCTGCGATCCAGACGTACCATTTCCAGAAGGTCATCAATAATCCTGCTTTCCCGGTCAATCTCGTTAGAAATATCCTGCATGAACTCCTGATACAGCTCCACAGGTGCTTCTCCCATAGAAAGCAGTGAATCCGCCAGAATACGGATGGAGGTAATGGGTGTTTTTAACTCATGAGACACATTGGATACAAATTCCTGACGGCTTTCATCCAGATGTTTCAGTCTCAACAGAGATTCATTATACACTGCCGCAATCCGCTCGGTTTCCTGACAATCCGGTACAGAAATCGGCTGCATATCGCCCTGATTGGCACGATTCAGTTCCGCCTCCAGTTTTTTAAACGGACGAAGCAGGAAAGCAGAGAAAAACAGAGCGATCACACTCAATAAAATACAGATTGCCACCTCGATAATCTGATAACGCTGTTTCTGGGCGATAATCTGATCCTCTATCTCTTTCACAGATGTGGTGCACACCATCACACCTTTGATTTCCTTTAAAGCCTGATCGTAGATCGGCACCGTAAACTCTGCATAGGAACTTTCCTTATAATAATCATAGGAAGTATCCTCACCATTTTTAAAACATTCCAGCACATTTCTGGAAATATTGAACTTATCCATATCCGTGCTGTAGGTATCTTTTACAACACGAAAGCTGTCATCGATGACCAGAATCCGCCCATCATAAATACTGGAGAGCAGATTAATCTCTGCATTCAGTGCCGTATTCAGACTTGGCGAATCCCCATTGCTTAAATAAGCAGATCTGGACATCTGCCGCGACAAAGTTTTTGCCTGATACTGCAGTTCCTCTACTCTCTGCTTTATCTGAATGGATTGTGAATCTCCGGCTATAAATTCGTTCATAAACAGAAACGGAATCCACGCCATGGCCACAATCAGAAGGAAAATCCGCACTCGAAAACTCTTCATACTATGTTTAAATGCACTGCGGACATTCTCCATAATATGATTGGTACGGTGCTGAAAAGATTGTAAAATATTCCCAGACCCACTTTCTTTTTCCACGCCTTTTGAACGCCCCTGGCCTGACATTTTAAAAAACAAATGATCTCTCTGAGGCGTTCCGTCAGCCATATGATTCTTCTTACCAAACTGCATAACAGATCTCCGTTACTGCTGTCCTTTAAAATAGTACCCTACGCCCCACTTGGTCTGTACATACTGAGGATCGCTGGGTGTCTTTTCTACTTTTTCACGCAATCTTCTTACATGAACATCCACTGTACGCACATCGCCCGGATACTCATATCCCCAGACAATATTCAACAGCTTCTCACGACCGTAAACCTTACCCGGATTCAGAAGCAGCAGTTCCAAAAGATCAAACTCTTTGGCTGTCAGATTAATGTCCTTACCGGAAATGGATACGGTACGGCTTTCTCTGTCCATAACCAAATCGCCGGCCACAATACGGGAATCTTTTTCCTCTTCCTTTTTATCAGACTTGGTGCTGCGGCGCATAATCGCCTTAATCCGTGCCTTCACCTCCAGAATATTGAAAGGCTTGGTCACATAATCATCCGCACCATATTCCAATCCAAGAATCTTATCCATATCACTGTTTTTAGCAGTCAGCATAATAATGGGCATATTGGAAAATTCACGGATCATACGACATACTTCGGTTCCTTCATAAACAGGCAGCATCACATCCAGTAAAACCATGTCATATTCTGTCTGTTTTGCCATCTCCAGTGCTTCACCGCCATCGTATGCACAATCCACTTCCCAGCCCTCCTGTAGCAGGCTAAATTTGATTCCCTTCACAATTAACTTTTCATCATCCACAACCAGAATCTTCTTACTCATTACTTCTTCCTCCTAAACAGCCTTTGCTGTTCACCTTTCAGACCGTTATCTGGTCTTTTACTTTTTCAAATGCCCCTTCTTTAATACCAGAAACCTTCATGATATCCTCAATTTTCTTAAAATTACCATTGGCTTCCCGATAAGCGATAATGGCATCCGCTCTGGTTTCTCCGATTCCGGACAAAGTCATCAGCTGCTCTTTGCTGGCTGTATTAAGATTCACCAGCGCACCCTGACTGCTGTCAGCCCCACTGCCTGAACCAGCCATACCTGACCCGCTCTGTCCTGTCTGTCCTGCAAAACCATAAGGATCCTCCACATCCTCTAAAAAAGGAACATAAATTTTATCACCTTCAGAAACAGTTCCTGCCAGATTCAGATAATCCACCGCACCGCCTTTGGTCACACCACCGGCCGCACGAATGGCATCCTCCACAATAGAACCCTCCGAAAGCAGGTACACACCTGCCTTCTTTACAGCGCCGCATACATGTACGTGAACCTGCGGTAAATTCGACTCACTCAGGCATTGTGACTCTCCCTCACCAGCATCCTTCCCATCCGTACTCATTTCTTCAGAAATTACTTTTTCAGAATCTTCTTCATCTGAACTTGTCTCATCAGCAAAATAAGCACTTTCATACAAAAAAATATCCTGATCGCGATCTGCGCTGTAAAGCACTCCCGCAATCAGGAATAATACTGCAACTGCTGCTGCTTTCATGCGCTTAAATTTCATGATACTCCCTTCTTTCGAATGGAATACCTGTCCCGTACCATACATTGTACTCAAATCAACGCCAGAAAGCAATATCCACATAAATGAATTCTTTCTAAAATATCTTTTCTTTTTATTAAAACTTTTATAATTATTCAGCCTCTGCTGAACTGTTACCTTTTCAGAATCTTCGACCGGTATTTTCCAAAAATAATCTTCTGGCTGGAATACAGGCTGTAATAACCCGACAGCATGTAACTTACCACCACACCGATCAGGAAATAATAAATTCCTTCGAACCCAAATAATTCTGCAGCAATCAGCAAAGAACTAATGGGGCAGTTGGTCACACCGCAGAATACCGCAACCATTCCCACACTGGCACAAAGCGAAGGGGAAATCCCCAGAAGCTGGCCCATCAGACAGCCAAATGTGGCTCCCACAAAGAAGGAAGGGACAATTTCTCCGCCTTTATAACATGCGCCCAGTGTCAATGCAGTAAATATAATTTTCAAAAGAAATGCCTCCGGTCTGACTTCTCCTTCAATGGCTTTTTCAATGATATGCATGCCTGTTCCCATGTAATCAGAGGAACCCACCAGAATCGTCAGAATTACAACCAAAGTACCTGCCGTAAAAACAGATACATATTTATTCCAGAAAGATTTATGGAATAAATGGTGTGATGCATGAAGGAGCATGCAAAACAGTACACTGACCAGAGCGCATCCCGCCGCCAGTATCAGTATTTTGATAAAAGTCAGGGGAGTCAGTTCCGGTACAGTAAGGATATGAAATACTTCTCCTTTTACTCCCAGGGCATTGGCCACCATGGAGCCTACCAGAGCCGCAAAGCTGCAGGGAACCAGAGCGGAATAGTACATTTCTCCCACATTGACCACTTCCATGGCGAAAATCGAAGCCGCCAGCGGCGTGCCAAATAAAGCGGAAAAAGCGGCACTCATACCACACATGACCGTAATCGTAGTATCTTTTCCTTCTCTTTTTAAAAGCTTTGCCAGCGTAGAACTAATGGAACTGCCCAACTGCAGAGCCGCACCTTCACGGCCTGCGGAACCACCGAATAAATGGGTAATGGCTGTTGCAATAAAAATACGGACCGCCACATACCAGGGAACTTTTTCGCCTTCCCGAACCGACTGAAGGACCAGATTCGTTCCTTTATCACCGTGTTCACCCACATGATAATAAAGAAATACAATCACCAATCCGGCAAAGGGAAGCCCCAGAATCAACTGCGGATGACCCATCCGATAAGAGGTCAGCTCTGTAAGCAGCAGTCCGAAAACCGATGCCACAAAACCCGCCGCCAGACCCACCAGTACACCGAAAACAGCCCAGTCCAGGAAATTCAATACACTTCTTCGCATTTTGAAAAAGCTTTCTGTTACCCCTTCTGCCGTATGCTCTTTTGCATACTGAATCTCCTGCTGCATCTCTTCTCTGGCATGGTGTACACCTTCTTTCATGTGATGTACACCATCCTTAATATGCTGTATTTCTTCCTTTATATAATGATGTTCTTCTCTATGATCGTTCATTGTGTTTTAATGATATTTTCTCTACAGACAGCTTTCCAGGATTTCAACCATCTTATCCACATGTTCTTTTCCTGCGATCAGTGGAGGAATAAAACGAATGGTATTTGCTCCTGCGGAAATCAGGATCAGACCGCTTTCGATGCATTTTGCCACAATGGGGCCAACCGGCACAGAAAATTCCAGTCCCTGCATAAAACCGATTCCTCTATGGTCCACGATTTCAGCATGTGCATTTTTCACTGCTTCCAGTTTTTCAAACAGATATGCACCCACTTCATTGACATTATCCAGAATATGTTCTTCTTCAAAAATGTCAAATACTGCATTGGCAGCGGCACCTACCAGAGGATTTCCGCCGTATGTACTGCCGTGATCTCCGGCTACCAGAGCAGCTGCTTTTTCTTTTACCAGGAACGCACCTACAGGCAGTCCGCAGCCCAGAGCTTTTGCTACCGTCATAACATCCGGTTCCACACCATAATTCTGGCAGGCAAACATCTTGCCGGTCCGGCCCATACCACACTGAATTTCATCAAAAATCAGCAGAATATCTTTTTCATCACAGATAGCACGAAGTCCTTTCAGGAATTCTTCTGTTGCAGGATAGATACCGCCTTCGCCCTGCACCGGTTCCAGGATAATAGCACAGGTCTTATCGGTAATCAGCTCTTTTACACTGTCCAGATTGTTGAATTCTGCAAATTTCACACCGCCGATAAGAGGACGAAATGCCTCCTGATAATGAGGATTACCGGTAACGGATAATGCTCCCATACTTCTGCCGTGGAAAGAATGATTCATGGCAATAATCTCATGATCGGTCTGTCCATCTTTATTAAATGCGTATTTTCTTGCCGTTTTGATCGCACCTTCAATGGCTTCTGTACCGCTGTTGGTGAAAAATACCCGGTCCATGCCAGCCGCTTTTGTCAGCTTCTGTGCTGCTGCAATGGAGGGGAAGTTGTAATAATAATTGGATGTATGAACCAGTTTATCCACCTGCTCTTTTACAACCGTATTAAATTTCTCATTTTTATGTCCCAGGGCAAATACTGCGATTCCGGCACAGAAATCCAGATATTCCTTGCCTTCTGAATCATAAAGATACATGCCTTCGCCTTTTTCAAAAATAATCTGATACCGATTATATGTATGAAGCAGCACGTTTTCTCCGCAGGCAATGGCTTCTTCCTTAGGCATATTTTTTAATGTTTCAATGGTATTACTCATGATAATATTTTTCCTCCTTATGATTCAGGATTGCAGTGCCTATCCCTTTGTTGGTAAAAATCTCCAGAAGCAGACAGTGAGGAATCCGTCCATCCAGAATATGTACTCTGGAAACGCCTTCTTTCAGTGCTTCAATGCAGTTGCCCAGCTTGGGAATCATGCCGCCGCCAACAAAACCTTCTCTAATAAACTGTTCTGCTTCTTCCATTTCCAGTTCAGAAATAAGAGTGGATTTATCATTAAAGTCTCTGTACACACCTTCAATATCAGACAGAAATGCCAGTTTTTCTGCATTTACAGCTTTTGCAATGGCACACGCTGCATCGTCTGCATTAATATTGTAGGTATCAAAATTATCATCAAAACCAATGGGACATACTACCGGCAGGAAATCCTTTTCCAGCAGATCATATAAAATCTTGGGATCTACTGCATCGATTTCACCCACATAACCAATATCCTGTCCGTCTGAATAGCGTTTGTTCACATGCAGAAGACCGCCGTCTTTACCGCTGATACCAACGCCTTTTACACCCAGCTGCTGGATCATCTGTACCAGGCTCTTATTGACACGGTTCAGTACCATCTCTGCAATTTCCATGGTTGCTTCATCCGTTACACGCAGACCATTGATAAACTTCGGTTCCATGCCAGCTTTCGCAACCCATTTGCTGATTTCCTTGCCGCCGCCATGTACGATGATGGGTTTAAAACCAACCAGTTTTAACAGAACCACATCTGCAATTACGCTGCGCTTCAGATTATCGTCTACCATAGCGCTTCCGCCATATTTCACAACAATAATCTTGCGGTTAAAACGCTGTATGTAAGGAAGCGCTTCAATCAGCACTTCTGCTTTTTTCATGATTTCGTCCATTACATTCTGTTCCATGGGCTTTTCTTCTACCATTCGTGATTCTCCTTTTTTCTTTTATCCTTTTTTTATTATAGTGATTCGACAGAATATACGTAACATCCTACGGGAACATGGGAACCTGTTTCAGTCCCATATCTTCCGGCAGACCAAACAGCAGGTTCATATTCTGAACAGCCTGTCCTGCAGCACCTTTCACCAGGTTGTCCATGGCACCCATCATAACCACACGGTCCGTACGTTCATCCACCACAAAATTCACATCTACGTAATTGCTGCCTTCCACGAAACGTGTCTGAGGAACCATACCTTCCGGCAGTACGCGGACAAATTTTTCTTCCTTATAATATTTATCATAAGCATTACGGATATCTGCCGCAGTCACACCGGGCATAAGAGCTGCATACTCCGTAGCCAGAATACCTCTCTGCATGGGTACCAGATGAGGAGTGAAATTAATCATGATCTCCTTACCGCAGGCATAGCCCAGCTGTTCTTCGATCTCGGGTGTATGTCTGTGGGTAGTCACACCATAAGCTTTCATATTTTCATTCACTTCGCAGAAAAGATTATCAACCTTTGCACCTCTGCCTGCACCGGAAGTACCGGATTTGGCATCAATGATCAGAGTATTAGGATCAATCAGCCCCTCTTTCACCAGCGGATATGCAGTTAAAATAGAGCAGGTAGTATAACATCCGGGATTTGCCACCAGTCTTGCACCTTTTACCTGTTCTCTGTTAATTTCGCAAAGACCATAAACTGCTTCCGGAATAAACTGAGGACTCTTATGTTCAATCTTGTACCATTTCTCATAAACATTTACATCCTTCAGACGAAAATCGGCACTTAAATCCACGATTTTTACTTTTGACAGAACTTCTTCATTCACCAGAGACGCGCACAGCCCCTGAGGAGTCGCTGTAAAAATCACATCCACTTTTTCTGCCAGTTCCGCCATATTGTCATCCAGACAGGATGCATCTATAATTTCAAACATGTTCGGATAAACACTGTAATATTTCTTATCTACATAACTTCTGGAGCCATACCAGACCACCTCTGCTTCTTCATGCTGATAAAGTAATCTGACCAGTTCTGCTCCAGCATAACCTGTTGAACCAATAATACCTGCTTTTATCATACTGTTCACCGCCACCGACAGCCGCCGGCAGGCATCTCCTTCCATCATCATCTTCTTCTACAAGAGAGTGTAATTATACATCATTTTTGCATAATATGCAATTAATTTTCAGGATTTTCCCGAATATTATATAATTTTACCCTTGCAAATCATACCACTTTGTTGTATATTAATCAAGTAATTCTTAAACGTAGTTAAGAATAGAATAATGACTGACCGATTCCCGCCATAAACGGCTGGAATTTTTGTAACTTTTCCGCAGAATATTCATAAAATACTCTATATCATACATATTTCTGCCGGATTGTTACCAATAAAAAGAAAAAGGGGTTCCTATTATGAAAGAAAAAGTTATACTTGCGTATTCAGGCGGACTTGATACCACAGTGATCATCCCCTGGTTAAAGGAAAATTATGATTATGATGTTGTTTGCTGCTGTATCGACGTAGGACAGGGCAACGAACTGGATGGACTGGATGAAAGAGCAAGACTCAGCGGTGCTATAAAGCTTTATATCGAAGATGTTGTTGATGAATTCTGCGATGATTACGTTGTTCCCTGTGTTCAGGCTAACGCAATCTACGAAAATAAATATTTGCTGGGTACTTCCATGGCAAGACCTGTTATCGCAAAGAAACTGGTAGAAATTGCTCGTAAAGAAGGCGCTGTTGCCATCTGTCACGGTGCTACCGGTAAAGGTAACGATCAGGTTCGTTTCGAAATGGGTATCAAAGCTCTGGCTCCCGACCTGAAGATCATCGCTCCCTGGAGAACATGGGATATTTCTTCCCGTGAAGAAGAAATCAAGTACTGTGAAGATCACGACATCTATCTTCCTTTCTCAGCTGACAACAGCTACAGCCGTGACAGAAACCTGTGGCACATCAGCCATGAAGGTCTGGAACTGGAAGATCCCGCTGCTGCACCCAATTACAACCACCTGCTGGTATTAGGTGTAACACCGGAACAGGCTCCTGAAGAAGGTGAAGAAATCACCATCGATTTCGAAAAAGGTGTTCCCACAGCAATCAACGGCGAACAGATGAAAGTTTCTGATATCATCAGAAAACTGAACGAACTGGGCGGCAAACATGGTATCGGTATCGTAGATATCGTAGAAAACCGTGTTGTAGGTATGAAATCCCGTGGTGTATACGAAACTCCTGGCGGAACCATTCTGATGGAAGCTCATCAGCAGCTGGAAGAACTGATTCTGGACAAAGATACCACCATCGCAAAGAGACAGATTTCTGTTCAGTACTCCGATATGGTTTACAGCGGCAAATGGTTCACACCTTTACGTGAAGCACTGCAGGCATTCATCGAAAGCACACAGCAGTATGTAACAGGTACCGCAAAGATGAAACTGTACAAAGGCAATATCATCAAACTTGGTACTACATCTCCTTACTCTCTGTACAATGAATCTCTGGCATCCTTCACAACTGGTGACTTATACGATCACCACGATGCAGACGGCTTCATCACACTGTATGGCTTAACATCCAAAGTACGTGCCATGAAGATGCAGGAAGTAGAGAAAAACAATAATAAATAATCTCTGCAGCTGTTTGACCCTGCTGAATAGTTGCTAAAGAATACAGAATTTCTTTAGAATTATTTAGTATTTATATGGTAGAAACTGTGATATAATATGGAATCAGCGAATGCTGGTTCCATATTTTTGTTTGTGAAACGAAAAGGAGACTTTTAATGGAAGAATTATATGTTATTGGTACAGGCAATGCCATGGTTACTACTTGTTATAATACCTGTTTTGCATTACGTAAGGAGGAAGAATTTTTCCTGATAGACTGCGGCGGCGGAAACTCCATTATGCAGAAACTTCAGGACATGCAGATTCCCATTGAGCATATTCACCATATCTTTATAAGCCACGAGCACTGCGATCACACCCTTGGATTTGTCTGGCTCTTTCGGCTTCTGGCATCCAACATGAAATCCGGTGCCCTCACAGAACCTGTCTATGTATACGCCCACGAAGAGCTGATTCCTTCTCTGGAAACACTCTGCCGTCTCACCATACAAAAAAAGTTCTGTGATTATATCGGAAAACAGATTTTCTTTGTTCCGTTGAAACATGGCGATCAGAAAGAAATTCTTGGATCTGTTTTTACCTTTTTTGATATCGGCTCCACCAAAGCAAAACAATTTGGCTTTACCACCACTTTAACTAATGGAAAGAAACTTTCTTTTACCGGTGACGAGCCCTATCACGAATGCTGTTATAACTATGTAAAAGAAAGTGACTGGCTTTTCCACGAAGCATTCTGTCTCTATGAAGACAAAGATCTCTTCAAGCCTTATGAAAAGCATCACAGCACCGTAAAAGATGCCTGTGAACTGGCCAATCAGCTCCATATCAAGAATATGGTTCTGTGGCATACGGAAGATAAAACAGACATTACCACACGAAAAGGACGCTATCTGGCAGAAGGCGAACTTTACTTTTCAGGAAATTTGTATGTTCCCGATGATGAAGAACGACTGCTGCTTCAATAAATGTTATTTTAAATACTGTTTCAGCAAATGCTGTTTTAATAAATACTGCTTTAACAAATACTGTTTCAGCAAAATAAGGAAAGGATTTTTACTATGAGCACACTCCCCAACGACCCCGTTATTCTTTTAAGCACTGTTAATATGAAACTTCGCGATTTCTACCCTTCTTTGGATGCACTTTGCGAAGATCTGAACGAAAATAAGGAAGAACTGATCAACAAACTTGCCGCAATCGATTATGAATACGATGCTGCATTAAATCAGTTTGTATAAAATACGAAAATCCCCCCTGGTGGAGCGGGCATATCCAATTGCTGCTGATATGCTCCCTTATCCACAGAGGGGGATTTTTATTTAGACAATATACTATTAATGTGACAGTTCCAGTAATTTTGTTTTTAATTCATTTTCAATCTGCTGCATTTCAGCTTCTGCTGCCATACGTTTTTCATGGCCTTCTTTCTGAATCCGCATTACTTCATCCAGAGTAGAGATCAAAGATGCATTGGTCATCTTTAAAGTTTCCATATCTACAATACCGCGTTCAGAAGCTTTAGCGGTTTCCACGCTGGCCATTTTCAATGCATCTGCGTTCTTTCGCAGCAGTTCGTTGGTCAGGTCGGTTACTGCTGCCTGCGCTTTCGCTGCCTGAGTGGAATGTTCCATACCCAGAGCCAATACCATCTGACTTTTCCAAAGAGGAACTGTATTCACAATGGTAGACTGAATTTTTTCTACCATCTGTGTATTGCTGCTCTGAATCATACGAATCTGAGGAGCCATCTGCAGGGAAATCATACGGGTCAGCTCCAGGTCATGCAGCTTTTTCTCAAAACGATTGCACTGACTGTCCATATCTTTTACCGCCTGCGCATCCTCCTGAAGACCGCTGTTCTGCGCCTTTGTCATTAATGCCGGAAGATCCTTTGTACGCAGTTCCTGAAGTTTTTGCTTACCAGCCATAATGTACATGGTCAATTCCCGGAAATATGTGGTATTCAGTTCATACATCTGATCCAGAATGGAAATGTCCTTCATCAGAACCACCTGATGACTTTCCAGGGAATCACAGATTTTCTGCACATTGGTGGCTGCCTTTGTATAGCGATTTTTTAAGGTTTCAAGTCGATCTGCACTCTTTTTAAAGAGTCCAAATAACCCTTTTTTCTCTTCTGCCGCATCAAAATTCTCCAGCTCCGTGATCACGCCAGTAAGCATATCACCAACTTCACCCAGATCCTTGGTTTTTACATTATTTAATGCGGTTTCAGAAAAATCTGTAAGCTTTTTCTGACATCCCACACCATACTGTAAAATCTGATTATTATTCATCACATCAATCTGTGATGCATATGCTTCCATCGTTTTTAATTCTTCTGCAGAAAAATTACATTCCTGCATCAGCTGTTCCAACGTCTTCTCTCCACCTGCTGTAGAAGTCTGCATACTATTTAATGTATTCTGTTCTGTAACCTGATTCATCGTTCAACCTTTCCCGGCTATGTGCAATCTCAATTCCTATTCACAATATCCGATTTTATTCTCATTCATAGTATCTGTTTTTATGATCATTCATGATATCTGTTTTTATAACGGAACACTTTGCCTTTACCGTAATACTTTCTCTTTTTCCTTCATCTGCTCTTTCATACTACCGCCCAGCAGACCTTCCTGAGCCATCAGTGTCTGCATAACGGAAATATCTGAAGAAATATCAACGGCCGTATCTTCAAAGAAGCTGTCCAGAAGATTTTCGAATGCTTGATGGATCGTATCCAATGTATTCTCAATCTCTTTTTTCGATTTCTGAATATTAGGTCCCTGCACTTCCTGACGGTCCAGCTCCTCATAAGCTTTCAGCAGTTTTACCGTAGTCGGAAGATAATATTTCATAAACCGGCGAAGTTCTTCCACCAGATCCGGATGCTGCTCCACTCTGTCAAAAATCCGTTCAATTACCAGTTCCAATCTGGAAATTTTCGCTGAAATCTCCTCTCCCGGAATGGCGTCATTACTTTCTTTAATCTGCCGCAGATATTCACGTCCCTCCCGGATAACAGTTCTTACTTCCTCTGGAAGCTCCTGCTCCCTGGCAAAAGCCGCTTTCTGAGAAGTTTCTTTTTTTGATGCACGCTTTGAATCCTGTTTCGCCAAAGCCTGCTGTTTCTGCTTTTCTTCCAGTTCTCTGCGCTTATATTCTTTCTGAGCCTCCAGATATTGAGTATATGCCTGATTTGTCACGATCAAACTGGTTTCCTGCTGATCCAGATGTCCCTGTTTGAACCAGCCTTTCAGAATCATCTTTCGAATATCCTTTAAAATTCCCTTCGGTGACAAGCCAATCTGGTGTCCCAGCTCATCCAATTCACAATATTCTTTATCTCCAAGAAAACTTACATACTTTTTATAACGCTTTACCCGTTTTAACATGCGTCCACCCTGATGGGCCATCACAATTCCTCCAAGCAAAAATGGAATCAACGTTCCTACAGCCACAGGCATACCCCATACAAATTCTCCTGAAAATACAGTAAATACCACCAAAAGCAGCACCACTTCTGTAATTGTACATCCTAATGCCAGAAGCCATCCAATTACAGAAAGAAGAATACCAACGATTCGATAAGAAGTTGGTGAACTGTAACGATCACTATACCGTACAAAGGGGTCAGAACTTAATTTTCTAAGAGAACTGCTCTGATCGGACTGATGAAACGTACCCTGCCAGCCCTGTGAGCACTGCCCCCATTGCTGCCGGTTCTGCCCCCATTGCTGCCGGTCCTGTTCCCATTGCTGCTGCCTCTCACTTTGTTGTCTTTCCCGATACTGCTTCCATTGCTGACTTCGCTGAAAAGAGCTGTTTTCCTGCTGTTGACTCTGGCTATTTCCATCCAATGCCTGCTCAAAGCAATCCAATGCCTGATTGACCGTTTTGCCAATGGCATCATTCAGCCTGGTAAAATCCTTGGTATCAATCGCTGACTGCACGGCATCTTTTATCTCGTCGCCCAGATGCGACCAGTCCTGATTACTCATCCTCGCCCTCCAAAACAAAAAACTGTATGTGTATTCTAAAATTCTCTGCTCACAAAACACAGCATTTTAGAATACACATACAGATATTATATCGGAAAATACAGTGAAAAACAACCTTTCACCAAATCCTCTCCTATTTTCCGCTCCTATTTAAAGTAACTATTCAGCCAGGCATGGCCGTGTGCCCTTTAGGGTATTTGGGGCAGCACCCCTGCCCAAAACTTCATTGCTGCTGCACTGTTAAAAAGCGCTTACGATATTTTAAAGCAGCATAAGCGGTAATCTGATTCAAATATAAAATATCAGAGCAGCCTCCCGCCAGTCCAACTACCGGTGTTCCCTGTATGAATTTCAAATACAGCATTTCTTCGGAAAGGGCCTGCGCTGTTTTTTTCAGTTGTTCCTGTTCCGTTTCTGAAAATTCCTGCCCATGTACCAGAAAACGATTAATCTGCGCATCCAACTCCTGCATTTTTTCGCCCCGGCAAATAGAAGCTTCAATCAGCTTTAAAATAAAAAGACGTTCTTTTTCTGAATCATACGTATAACCATAACTCAAAGCAATTTCATAGATGCTTTTTAACATGAGACTGGTAAAAAATGGAATATCGGGCAGTCCCAGCCCAGCCAGACCAAAACCAACACTAGCCACAGCAGAAACAGCCATATTTTTTCGGGTAGTTCTGCCTGCCTGTTTCTGAAAAGCCCGCATACTCTTTTTATCCTTTTGCAGATTTACCGCATATTCATTCACCTGATACTGACGTTGTTCTTCCTCTTTATGATACGTTTTTTCAATAATCTCCGTACCATGCTGGAAAATCAACTCAAAAGCTTTATAAAAAGCTTCATCCAACATACCCTGCAATTTTTCCGGTACATATTTCGCCAGCTTCTCCTCTAAAAAAGAAGGACCTTTTTTCACCTGCTTCTGTATGATTCTCTGTTCTGATTTCAACAACTGTTCCCATTCTTTCTTCAGTAATTTCTGCTCTTTTGTATCCTTCATATCCCTTATATTTTTCATTTCTTGCTGTTCCTTGAATTTTTATAAAAAACGTAAATGGCTCTGTAATGGAGCCTTCACTACCTTATAAATTGCACAATCAATGTTCGCTCTAGAGCGTGTCTGAAACTGACCAACTTATTCCCTTCTGTGCCGGATTATCCAGTAAATTGCCCTGATAATCAAAACGAGAACCATGGCAGGGACAATCCCAGCTTTTTTCCTCCGGATTCCAGGTGAGTTCACACCCCAGATGCGGACATTTTGTTGTCACAAAATACGGTGTTCCTTCCATATCTTTATAGACACCCAGTTTCTTTCCCTGATAATGAATAACTCCCCCCTGACCGTTCGGTATCTCCTTCAAATATTTTCCAGGAATAAACAGCTGCTGTTTTAAAAGATTTTTCACAGCAGAAAATCCCTCCTTTGCAAAACCTGGTGCAGATTTTGTCAAATATAAATTCTGAGGTGAAAAAACCTGCATCTGTTTTGCCGTGTATTCATTCCGGGCAGGAAAAGTCTGCATCGTTTTTTCGTTCTTCATGATCATGTTATATAAAATCATAGCAGAAACCATGGAGGAAGTCATACCCCATTTCTGAAATCCTGTGGCTACATACCAATTTGCCCGGCGTGAAGAATACTTTCCTATATAAGGAATCCCGCTGGCAGTCATACAATCCTGGGCAGACCAGAAAAATTCGGCCTTACAGCCCGGCCAGTAATGCGCTGCTAATTTCTTTAATCTTTCGTATCGTTCTCCCTCCGCATTTTTTCCTGTTCTATGACCATATCCGCCCAACAGCAGATAATCTCCATAACTGCGAAACGATAAATTCTGTCCCCGATTATTGTCTTTCTGTACCGGCAGGGATGCATCAATTCCCAGATACATTCCATCCAGCTGTCTGCATCCGGTAAAAGCAGCCACATAACTCCGTTCCTGATGCATGCGCAAAAAATAAAAACCTGGCATATTAATAAATGGATAGTGGGACGCAAATACGATATGTTCTGCCTCCACCACACCATGATTCGTTATAATCTGATGTTCATTTACTGATTCTGCTCTGGTATTCTCCACAATTTCCAACTCTGATGCCAGATGTTTTAAAAATTTCAAAGGATGAAAACAGGCTTGTTCCTCATAGCATAAAGCAGCCTTTACCGAAAAAGGAAGTTCTGTCTGTTTTGTATAATCTGCAGAAATGCCCAGTTTTTTCACTGCCTCCATTTCTTTTTCCAGCTTTTCTGTATCCAGCACGGAATATAAATAGGAAGGACACACTCGAAAATCGCAGGAAATCTGTTCTTCCTTAATTAATTGTTTATACATTTTTAACGCCGCCACATTGGCATCTGCATACTGCTGTGCCCGTTCCATTCCTAATTTACAAATCAGGGAATCATAGATCAGATTATGAGAAACCGTGATTTTTGCCGTTGTTTTCCCGGTCTGCCCACTCCCAATCCGTCCACCCTCCAACACCAGGACGTTTAATCCCGCCCGCTTTAAAAACCAGGCAGTTAAAATCCCGGAAAGACCGCCTCCAATGACTGCGGCATCGACTTTGCAGTCACCTTTCAAGGCTTCTCTTTCTGGAATTTCAACAGATTCATACCATATTGATTTTGTAATTGGTTTCGTAATTGACTTCGTGATTGATTTCGTGATTGATTCCATGATGCACTCCTATTCAGCTGCTCCTTTTTCATAACACTTCGGCACCAACCGAATTGTCTTGAAAATTTATCCAGCAAATCTTTTTGATTTTCCAACTCCTTTTCATTGTGCATCATTTCGTAGCTTTTATTCTACCGTTCCCGGTCAGGAGACTTTTTCAATATCTCGTTCTAGAGCGTGTTTGAAAAAGGCTTTATGCAGGATGTGCATCCCATTTTGAGTTAAATTTCTCTCAAATGAAAGAGGCGTAGCGGGCTACGCTGACTGAATCTGAGAAAAATTTAGCCAAAACTGGGGTGTGCAGACTGCGTGAATGATTTTTCAAACACGCTTTAGGCTCCAAAAGTGAAAAATATTTAAAAATACCCCTGTGTGGAGGTATACGATACAGAATTCTCCCTCCTACACCCCCAGAAAAGGGATTCGGGGGTACTGGCAATACAAAAGTATCTGAAATACCTCAAAATGGAGGTGTAAGATACAGTATTCTCTCTCCTACACCCCCGGAAAAGAGATTCAGGGGTGCTGGCAATACAAAAGTATCTGAAATACCCCGAAGTGGAGGTATACGATACAGAATTCTCTCTCCAGCACCCTCGGACAAGAGATTCGGGGGTGCTGGAAATACAAAAGTGCTTAAAATACCTCCGAGCAGAGGTATAAGAGTCATGGAAAACAATTCTTTCTCTGTAACTCAGTTTCTACTACAGTCCTTCATAATCAAAAGCCGGGATAAAGCTTTCCTGCGCGGTTTCGCCTTCCTGTATGAATCCCTGTTCTACGCCTAAGTCAATGGCATAGTCTACCAGATGATCATATTCTTCCTGTGTAACTTTTCGGCAAAGTTCTGGATATTGTGGAAGTTCATTACAAGGGGTGTATTGATTCATAATACTGATATAAATACGATTCCCATAAGTTTCATATAAATAACGGATAATTTCCCGCGAATCTGCTGCTTGTCCCGGTAATAATAAATGACGGACAATAACGCCTTTTTTCATTAGCATTTCTTCATCATCGCCACCAACTTCTTCTTCCCCGTTGCCAACTTCCTCACTACTGTATCTTTCTTTACTGCTTCCAGTTTCCCCACTAACACATCTTCCTTCACAGCTTCCAGTTCCCCCACTAACGCATCTTCCTTCACCATTACCACTGTCATTCTCTTTCCCACTGTTATAGCCTACATTCTCTACTAATTCCAATGGTTCCAATACAGGTTCTCCTACCTGACGCACCATTTCTTCGATGGCAGCTGTGGCATATGTAAAATAATCTGGTGCGTTGGCATATCGTTGTGCCAGCTGGCTATCTTTATATTTCAGATCTGGCAGATAGATATCCACCAAACCGTCCAGCATTTTTAAAGTCTGTACTTTTTCGTAGCTCCCGGTGTTGTAGACTACAGGTATTTTGAGCCCCTGATTTTTTGCACGTTTTAAGGCTTTTACCAAATGTGGTACGTAATGACTTCCTGTTACCAGATTAATATTGTGAGCGCCTTTTTCCTGCAGCATGAGAAAAATTTCTGATAATTTTTCGCTGCTGATGATTTTTGCGGTTTCTCCTGCTGCAATGGTGTGATTCTGGCAGAAGACACATCCCAGGCTGCAGCCTGAAAAAAAGACTGTTCCTGAACCGGATTTTCCGGAGAGCACCGGTTCTTCCCACATATGCAGGGCAGCTCTGGCCGCTGTGATTTCCCAGGGGCTTCTGCAAATCCCTAATTCTCCTTGATCTCTTTGCGCCCCACATCTGCGGGGACATAAATTACAGTGCATATGATTTCTTTCCTTCCGTTTGTTTCATTCTTCCGTTTGTTCCATTCTTTTTATCCTAACAAAATTCATGTTTTTTGAAAAGTCAGAAAATGCCTATTTTTGCTCATATTATGCTATGTTTTTTTCTGGAGTTTGTTTTATACTGAAATACAGCTTATTACCCTCAGCGAACAAGACGGTACACATCATATCTCTCTTTATTTACGGAAAAAATGCACATATGATGAAATCCCGCTGAAGGTGAGATTAAAACAATTCAGATCTGTTAAACTATTGAACTATTAAACTGCTGAACTGTTAACTTCTTCAAGATTTCACAAGGAGACTTTTATGAATCAAAGCAATCAGAACCATCAAACGAATCAGCATTGTCAAACAAACCAAATAAACCAACAACATCAAACAAACCAAAACAAACAAATAAACCAGCACCACCAAACAAATCAGCACTGTCAAACGAAATCCATTTCTACCTTTTATAGAGATATGTTTCGTCTGGCTCTGCCAATTGTACTGCAAAATCTGATCAGTACTGCGGTCAGCTCTGCGGATGTGGTTATGCTGGGGCTGATCAATCAGGATGCGCTGTCGGCAGGTTCTCTTGCCAGCCAGATTGCCTTTGTCCTGAATCTGTTTTTTACCGGATTAACGTCTGGTATTACCATGCTGGCGGCTCAGTATTGGGGCAAACGGGACACCCGCACCATTGAGCAGATTATGGGCATCGGTCTGCGGATTTCCATAATCATTTCCACCTTCTTTTTCCTGCTGGCATTTTTTGCACCGGGATTTTTAATGCACATTTTTACTTCGGATGAGGTTTTGATTGCTACTGGTATCAAATATCTGCGAGCAGTCAGCTTTTCTTATCTTTTTATGGGAATTTCTCAAATGTATCTGTGCACCATGCGTACGATTGAGCGGGTGGTTTTTGCCACAGCTACCAATGGCTCTGCCCTGTGTCTGAATATTATTTTAAATGCTGTATTTATTTTTGGATGGTTCGGTTTTCCCAAAATGGGAATTACCGGTGTTGCTCTCGCCACCAGTATTGCCCGGGGAATTGAGTTGCTTATTTGCCTGATCGATACCTGCTTTTTCCGCACCATTCGCCTGCGCCCCCGGCTGCTCTGGGAGCGAAATGCAGTGCTGTTTAGGGATTTTATACACTATTCTCTCCCCGCATTCGGCAACGAAGTTTGCTGGGGACTGGCATTTTCTACTTATTCGGTTATTATGGGACATCTGGGAAGTGATATGGTGGCTGCCAACGCAGTGGTTGTTGTTGCGAGAAATCTGGGCACAGTGGCCTGCTTCGGTATCGCCGGTGCCGGTGCTATCCTGCTTGGAAAATCCATTGGACAGGGAAAAGCTGATTTGGTTAAGGAAGATGCGTCCCGTTTCTGCCGAATCACATTTATCAGCGGTCTTGCAGGCGGCATTGTGATCTTCCTTATGCGCCCCCTGTTCTTCCAACTGGCAGATCTGACCCTTACCGCCCAGCATTATCTGAGCATTATGCTGCTCATTAATATGTATTACGTATTGGGCCAGGCCATGAATACCACCATAATCTGCGGTATTTTCCGCTCCGGCGGAGACTCCTGCTGGGGATTTATCTGTGATGTTGTGGATATGTGGTGTTTCTCCGTTCCGCTGGGATTTATCAGTGCTTTTATTCTGAAACTGCCGCCCATGTGGGTGTATTTCCTGCTCTGTCTGGATGAGTTTGTGAAAATGCCCTGGGTCTACCGGCATTATAAAAGCTATAAATGGCTGAAAAATATTACGCGGGAATTTTAGATTGAAAGACATATCGTGTTGTTTTTAACACTCTCTTAAATTGTGCAGACTGCGTGAAGGATTTTCAAACACGCTCTGGGCCACAGAAATACATTTTCTTTCTGTGGCCCAAAGTGTGTCTGCCTTATCTTAGCTGCTATTGTCTGATACAGCGTTTTCTGCTCTATCTTAGCTGCTATTGTCTGATACAGCGTGTCTGCTTCATCTATTCCATTTCTGCTACAGCTTCATAGGCCATCTCATAGAACAGTTCCTGAGAATTTAACGGTGTATCGCCCTTCTGGACCTTTACATAGGTTCCGTCCGGCTGCTGTTCTCTGGCTTTTACGTTATCGCTTAACATAAAACCAAACATTTCTTTGATACGCAGCTTCAGTTTTTCATCGTAAATAGGTGCTGCCACTTCCACCCGGCGCAGGGTATTGCGGGTCATAAAGTCTGCTGAAGCGATGTAAATGCGTTCCCGTTCTCCGGTTCCGAATATGTAAATACGGGAATGTTCCAGATAACGTCCTACGATACTGATAATACGAATGTTTTCTGTGAACCCGGGCAGGCCGGACTGCAGGCAGCAGATTCCTCGAATGACCATTTCAATCTTTACTCCGGCCCGGGACGCTTCAATCAGCTTATCGATAATCTTTTTATCCGTCAATGAGTTGATTTTTACTCCGATATACGCTTCTTCTCCCGCTTTCGCCTGCTGGATTTCCCGCTGGATCAGGTCCAGAATCTTATTCTGCAGGCAGTTGGGTGCCACCATCAGGTGTTTTACAGAATCCACAGAGTCTATGGTTTCACCCAGTGAAAGGGTCTGGAAAACTTTTGCTGCCTCCTGACCGATTTCCTGATCTGCGGTAAGTAAAGACAGGTCCGTATACAGGCGGGAGGTCTTCTCATTATAATTGCCGGTGCCAACCTGGGTAATATACTGGATTCCATCTTCGGTTTTTCTGGTAATAAGGCAAAGTTTGGAATGAACCTTCAATCCATCCAGTCCATAGATTACATGGCAGCCAGCTTCTTCCAGATAACGTGACCAGGCGATGTTATTTTCCTCGTCAAAACGCGCCTTTAGCTCCACCAGCACATCCACCTGTTTTCCATTTTCCGCCGCTTCCACCAGCGCCTCCACCACTTTACTGTGGCTGGCCAGACGATAGAGAGTCATCTTGATGGATACCACTTTGGGATCGTTTGCAGCTTCTCTCAGCATCCGCAGGAAGGACTTGATATTTTCATAGGGGTAAGACAATAAAATATCTTTTTTCGCCACCTGGTCCAGTACCGGTGCATCGTTGACAATTTCCGGTGAATACTGAGGTGTCCGTTTTTTATAAAACAGCTCCGGCTGATTGCGCAGGATATCCTGAATTCCAAACAAAAATGACATGTCCAGAGGAGTACGGCTGGAATATACCTGCTCTTTTTCCAGTTCCAGAATTCCACGCAGGCGATTTACAATATCACTGTCCAGATTTCTGGTCATTTCCATGCGAACCGGGCATAGTTTGCGGCGCTGACGGATGACATCTTCCATATGCTCTCTGTAATCCAGATCCTCATCGTAAATGCTGTCGGCATCGATATCTGCATTTCTGGTAATACGGATCAGAGATTTCTCCGCCACTTTATACTTGCTGAAAACCTTGGGAAGAAAATGAAGAATCAACTCCTCCGCCAGCATGTAACAGCCATGTCTGGTAGGAATCGGAATCAGGCGTTCAAACACACCGGTATTACAGGGGATAATGCCGATTTTGCCTTTATCATTCTTAGTTTCCAGTACCGCCACTGCATAAATAGCCTTATTGTTCAGGAAAGGAAACGGCTGCTTCCGTCCCACGATAATGGTTGACAGAAGAGGCTGAATTTCCTGTTCAAAATATCGCTCCAAATAGCTGCTTTCCTTTTCATCCAATACACCAAAATTCATCAGGTGTACACCTTTTTCGCCCAGCTGGCCCATCAGTTCCTCATAAATACGATCTTTTTCCGCGGTCAGCTTCCGTACCGCCGGAAAAATCGCGTCCAGCTGCTCTCTGGCAGTCATATTGGTCTTATTATCCCGAACTTCCTTTTTCAAAAACATCATATCATGAAGAGAACCTACCCTCACCATGAAAAACTCATCCAGATTGGACTGGAAAATGGACAGAAACGATAACCGCTCACAAAATGGAATACTTTCATCTGCTGCTTCTTCCAGAACACGTCCATTAAACTTTAACCAGGAAAGTTCCCGGTTTAAATAACATGCATCGCTGTATTTTGCCATCACATATTCTCCCGTTTTTATATTACTGTAACGATTCAGCAAGGTATGTACTTACATCTCTGGCATGTGTTTACATCTCTGCTGAATAAATTCAGGACAGTTCATCCGATTTCAATATAAAAAGGGAATGTAAATTTCATTTACCACTTTCGTAAAGAACGAGTAAATTCCATGCAAAAAGGTCTGGCGCTTTTGCAGAGGGATCAGACCCTCTGATTACATAAATATCCTCATTTGGAAAAAGTAACCGCCCCGACCAAAAGATGGTTACTTTTTATTAATAAATAATCAAATTTGGACCAACCGTCTATCGGCAGCATCTTTTCTACTATTATAACATAGTTCTCCCAAAAGTTAATTAATAGTATATTTTTATAATTCAAAAATATTCATCAGATCCAATCTCATCACAACAAATCCAACTTCATCATAACAAAAGACCCCTCCAGAATTTTTCATTCCGAAGAGGCCCTTCTTAAAACCTTATTCCAAATCTCATTCCATCCCGATTAATCTTTTTTAATCTTGTTTAACTGACGGTTCAGCTGTGCAAATTCCTTGGGAGTTGCTCCGCCTGTTATCGATAAGGAATCAACAAATTTGTTAAATCCCATCATGTCGCGAACCGTTGTCAACATGGAGGTCATGGTCAGGTTGCCGTTTTTCATTAACCAGCCCTTTACAATCTTGATACAGTCTTCGTTGGCCAGAAGTACAGCGTTGGTATCTTCGATGGAGTAGTATCCGTCGATTACTTCGATTTCTTCGCTGTCGTCATCGTCTGCGATGTCATCGAACCAGTTGCCTACTGCCATAGCTGCTGCGATATCGGGCAGTGTGTAGTCTGCGTTGTGTTCTGCTACGCCGTTTAATGTGATGGTATCGGATACTTCACCAGCTTTTGCTGTGATCTCGTTTGCTCCATCATTTAATGCAACGTTTTCAAATACAACTGCGTGGTCAACTGCTGCTTTGGCTGCAACTTCTGTGCCGTTTACTACTAATGTTACTTCATCGCAGTTGGTGTAAACGGTGATGTTTCTTTCTTCCGGAGCACGGTCTGCAAAACGACGGCCTGCTACATAAACCATGGGTTCTGTGGTCCAGTATGCTTTGTAGATGTAGAATGCGTCTTTTTTCAGGGTACGGTCATAGGTTACCAGACCTTTGTTGTTACGTCCGATCACACCGCCTTCGTTACGTGCATCTGCTGCAAAATCGAACATGTTCCATACATGTGTGCTCCACAGGTAAGGACGTGTTGCGAAGGTCTTCAGCATTTCATGATGATAGTAGCTTGCGTATTCTTCTGTGTAGTCATGGTTCATAGGAGCAGCAGAATGCCATTTTACAATGTTTTCTACACCGTATTCGGAAACACCCAGAGGAATAGAAGGATTCAGTGCGTGGAAGTTATCAAACCAGGGACCGTTCTGTGCTACGTCTCCGCCGTACCATCCGAAGTAGTGGTTATAGGATACAACGTCAGTGATGTAAACGTGTTCAGAGTCTACAGGTGTTGTAGTAACTTCTGCAATGGTGGTCATACGGCTGGGGTCCATGGTTTTTGCCAGCTGGTTCAAGTCTCTTAAGTTCTTACGTAAAGGTTCATTATCTGCACCGATCAGGATTTCGTTGGAAATTCCCCAGAAGAAGATGGAAGGATGGTTGTAGTTCTGTGCAACCAGCTCTTTCATCTGGCTCATGGTATTTTCATAAGCTTCTTTTGAAGGAATGAATTTGGAGATAAACGGAATCTCTGCCCACAGAGCAAAACCGGTCTTATCACACAGATCATAGAAATACTGGTCATACTGATAATGTGCAAGACGGATAGTGTTTGCACCGATCTCTTTAATCAGGGCGATATCCTGTTCATGGTCAGCTTTAGAGATTGCCCAGCCCTTGTCCAGACGGTCCTGATGACGGGATACACCGTGCAGAGGAACATTCTTGCCATTTAACCAGAAACCGGTGTTGGGGTCTACGCTGAAGGAACGATATCCGTAAGTAACGGTAACCGTATCCAGCACATTGCCGTCTTTTACAATGCTTGCAGCTGCTGTGTAGCAGTAGGGATCTTCCATACCATGCCACAGATGAGGATTTGCAACATCGATGAGGATGTTTACATGTTCTTCTGCTTCTGCGCCGGCTGCACCAACTACGTTGCCTTTTGCATCTTTCAGTTCAACAGAAATAACAGCGCCTTCTGCGTTCACGGGGAACAGATCCAGGCGGGTCTTGCCGGAGCAGTGAGGTGTTACGAATACACCAGCGGTACCATCTTTTAACAAATCAAAATGTGCGTCGTTTACTTCGATGAAGTTTACGTCACGGTACAGACCGCCGTAGAATGTGAAGTCAGCTGTCTGGGGGTAGATATCGCTGACTGCATTGGTAACGATAACGGTCAGTACATTATCTGCTGCTTTCATAGCCGGAGTCAGATCGTAACGGAATGTGGAGAAACCGCCTTTGTGGGTACCCAGTTCACGGCCATTGCAGTAAACAGTTGCTACGTGGTTTGCACCCTGGATTTCGATATACTGTTTCTTACCGGCTGTGGGGTTGGGCAGATCGATCTCATAAGTACCGATACCACGCCAGTAATCATTACCGCCATCCTGTCCATCCAGGTTGTTCCATGTGTGGGGCAGTGCGACGGGAGTAAGTGTTTCGCCAAATTTGCCAAAACGGGCTTCTGTCATAAGTGTGATAGTTCTCATTGCTATCGTCTCCTTTCTGGATTTTAAATTTTGAAAAAAACAGACCTTAAAGGTAAGCTGTTTTCCTTTCAGGTCTGTTTCAAAGTTTTTAAATTTAAATACTTACAGTTTTAAATCTCTGTAATTATTTCATACGACGTCTTGCAAGTTCTGCAACGTTTGCTTCTACTCTCTTCTTGTTCAGAGGATAGATGAAGAGCAGTGCTAATGCAACTGCGATCAGGCCGATTGCAGGGATAGCGCATGACAGATAGAAGATTTTTTCTGTAATAACCGGATCGAATGCAGTTTTATCGGTGTAACCGATCATGGTTAACATACCACCAACCATACCGGAAGATACTGCCTGACCAATCTTACGTGCAAAAGAGTATACAGCGTAGATTGTACCATCTTCACGGATACCGTTCTTAACTTCTGCGTCATCGATAACGTCAGTGATCATAGCCCAGATAACCGTATTAAAGAATCCAAGACCGATGTATGCCAGTGTATAGAATGCAACATAAACCCAGGGGCTTGAAGGTTTCACGATCATACAAAGAAGCCACATAGCACCACCAAATAAGCAGGAAACAACAGAAAGTTCTTTCTTACCGAATTTAGCTGCCAGTTTGGAAGCCAGAGGTGCGCAGATAACCAGCATGGCAATACTACCAGACATAGCAGATGCAGACTGTGCAGCTGCGGAACCATAGTAGTTGGGGAATACGAAACCTGCCATACCCTGCATACCCAGCATACCTAACAGCAGAAGGATCGCTGCTGCGATGATACCAAGCAGAGATCTGTTGGTTAAAACGCTCTTTAACATCTTGCCCACATCCAGTTTCTGATCGTTCGCAGGAACTTCTACACGTTCTGTTACCAGATTGAAGCAGAGCAGGTAACAGATAACTGCACAAACACCAAATACACCTGCGATGATTGTCATACGGGTACCGGACAGAACGGTATTACCATCAACAACTTCATAAGCAAACATAGGAGTACCTACACCAATTACAAGACCTGCAAGTGTAGCACCAATTGTTCTCCATGTAGACAGGTCAGCACGGTCTTTGGGATCAGCAGAAACTGCAGATGCCATGGAGCCGTAAGGGATATTGATGGATGTGTAGAAGATGGAACCCCATAACAGGTATGTAATTGCCATCCAAGCTACTTTAAATCCATAAGCCATATCTGCAAAACCAGACTGATAAATCAGGAATGATGCGATTGCTACAGGACCACACATACGTCTAATCCAGGGTTTGAACTTACCATCTTTGGTAGGTTTGGAACGGTCAACAATCTGACCCATAGTTACGTCTGTTACAGCATCAACAAAACGCGCTGCCATCATCAGGATACCAACTACGCCTGCGCTTACACCCATAACGTCGGTGTAGAACTTCAACATGAAACTTGATGATAAGATGAAGGTACCAAAATCACCAAACATGTAACCCACTTTATCCCTCATGCCGAACGGACGAACAGAGGAATTGCTGTTTTTTGCCATTTTCACTTCTCCTTTGATCTTTATTTGTCTGCTGATTACTTGGGATTTATAATCAGTGAGACATTAACAAATGTCTTTTCGAATAAATTCTCTTTACTGTTTTGCAGAATCAGCTGTTTCTCAGGCATCAACTGCTTCTCATGCTGAAAGCTGCTAACCCAAGCAGTGGCTGCAGCTTTTAACAAATGGGAAATATCCCCGAGACAACATATATTGCACAAACAATCCTTCGAATTCATTCGAAATATGTATAGTTATTATAAAACGTGTTTTTGAGGAATCACATAGATAATTTTAAGCAATTTTGGTATTATTTTTGGATTTAGACTATAGTAAGTAAAAAAAATTTCTAATATTTTTAAAAAAATCAGCATGGATAGGATTTTTTTATTACCAAATTTAGGCAAAAGTGCTATTTTTTCTTCAAAATAGTTCCTTCTTTGCTAAACTGTTATATTTTCTCTACTATTTCTTCACCAGACAGGAAACTACTTCCACTCCCGTAGTATGTGCAAACATATCCACCGGCTGCACCTTCACAGTCTCATATCCTTTTTCTTTCAGATAGCTCAGATCTCTGGCCAGTGTAGAAGAATTGCAGGATACATAGACAATCTTCTTGGGTGCCATCCGCACCATGGTTTCCAGAACAATCTCCTCACAGCCTTTGCGGGGCGGGTCTGTGACGATGACATCGGCATGGATTCCTTCTTTTTCATATAAGGCAGGCAGAACTTCTTCTGCTTTTCCTACATAAAACTCAGCGTTGTCGATTCCGTTCATGCGGGCATTGATGCGGGCATTGTCAATGGCGGCAGGTACGATTTCCACACCATAGACTTTTTTGGCTTTCTGTGCCAGGAAAAGGGAAATGGTTCCGGTGCCGCAGTATAAGTCCCAGACGGTTTCTTCGCCGGTCAGCCCTGCAAAATCCAGCGCGGTCTGATACAGAACACGGGTCTGAAGGGGATTGACCTGGAAGAAGGACTGAGCGGATATCTGATAACGGATGTCACCGATCATGTCCGTGATGTAACCCGGTCCCATCAGATTCACCATCTCATGACCCAAAATCACATTGGTTTTCTCCATATTAATATTCAGACAAATGCTGGTCATGCCTTCTACTGTCTGAAGCCGTTCTACCAGTGCTTTTTCAGCTGCCGGAGATTTCAGTTTCTTCTTATTAATAACCAGACAGACCATGATCTCACCGGTAAAATAGCCGGTTCGGATCATAATATGCCGCAGCAGACCGGTGCCGTTTTGCTCATTGTAAGCCTGAATCTTATAATCCTGCATCCATTTGCGGATGATTTCAATGATCGTTTCATTGACCGGCTGTCCAATGTAACAGCAGGGTGTTTCGATGATAGCATGGGTTCTTCCTGCGTAAAATCCAATCTGAATCTGCCCATCTTTGCCCTGTCTCACGGGATATTGAGCCTTATTGCGATAATGCCAGGGGCCATTTTCATCTGTCATACCCAGCGTGTTCTCCACATGAATATCTTCCAGATGGCCGATGCGGCTTAAATGATTTTTCACTTTATCGGTTTTAAACTTCAGCTGCGCCTCATAATCCATGGCCTGCAGCTGACATCCGCCGCAGGGGGCTGCCACGGGACAGCGGGGTGCGGTGCGCAGAGGAGATGCTTCCTGAATCTCCATTAAACGGGCATAGCCATAGCCTTTTTTCACTGCGATAACCTTGGCAAGCACCTGATCGCCCACCACGGCATCTTTAATAAAGAGGGCAAAGCCCTCTGTTTTGCCTATGCCCTCTCCATTTTCGCTCATATCCGTAATCGTCACCGACACCAGATCATCCTTTGCCACTGGTGCAGTGCGTTTCGTCTTTTCAGCCATATTGTACTCTCTTTCTCTAATAACAGGCAATTCAACTCCTGTCAAATTGCTGTCCTTTCTAATTTCAAAATGCTTACAGCGGGCTGGTTCTCTTAAAATTGCTTTCCAGCAGGCGGTTGTAGCCCAGCCACTCGCTGTCGCTGTTGTTATTTTCCAGCATTTCACGCATGGTTTCCAGCTTCGCATCGGTATTGTCTGCAAAATTCAAAGCTGCAGCTTCAATGAGGGCCGGTTTCTTGGGAGAGCCATATTCCAGTTCTCCGTGATGTGCCAGAATGCAGTGTTTCAGCTCATTGGCTGTTTTTGCAGGGAAACCGGGGATTTTGCGGATGCGCTCACCTACCATCTCGGCACCGATCACAATATGTCCCAACAGCTGACCATCGTCAGTGTAATCATTTTCCGGAAATGCGGATAATTCTTTGGTTTTGCCAATATCGTGCAGCATAGCTGCGGTCAGCAGCAGGTCACGGTTTAAAATGGGATACTGTTTGCAGTAAAAGTCACACAGACGGACAACGCCTAATGTATGTTCCAGCAGACCGCCCACAAATCCATGATGGACGCTTTTGGCTGCGGAATGGGTGCTGAATACCTTTGCCAGCTCCTTATCTTCAATAAAGAAGCTGCGTACCAGCGCTTTCATCTTGGCATTTTCCAGGCTGTCAATATAACGCATCAGTTCCCGGTACATGTCATTGACTGCATAGCGGCTGCAGGGCAGATAATCGGAGGGATTGTATTCATTCTCTCCTGCCACCCGCACCCTGCGCACATTCAGCTGCAGAGAACCCTGATAACTGGTCACTTCACCCTCCACCTGGATATAATCCATGGATTCAAAATGGTTGATTCCATTGCTCAGATCCCAGATTTTAGCATCAATAGTACCTGTCTTGTCCTGCAGAATCATGGAAAAATAATTTTTCCCGCTTTTGGAACGAAGTGCCTGTTTCTGTTTGCACAGATAAATATCTGCTGTGCGATCACCTTCACGTAAATTTCCTATAAATTTCATAAACAACTGGCAGTTTAGACTGCCTTCCTCCCTTCTGTCAGCCCTGACGGACTGTTGGAGTTATTTTTAACTCCATCTTTTTATATGCACCTTTACTATTTCTATATACAATCATCTTCACTTCTTTATCCGGTGCCAGATTTTCAAGAAGTGACTCGTATTCTTCCATGGATGTAATCTGTTTGCCGCCCAGCTCTGCCAGCACATCACCCGTCTGGACCCCTGCCTGATAAGCGGCACTGTCTTTCTTCACATCGGTTACATAAACACCTTCGGGAATCTTATTCTCCTCCCGCAGGCTTTCTTCAATATCCTGTCCGGTAATACCAATTCCTGCTGTAGTTTCCCCGTTTAAAATCCGGTTCACATACACCATCAGGGAATTGATTCCATAAGCCTGAGAATATCCGGTACTTACACTTTGATCCGAACCGGTGAAAATACCCAGCAGCTCCCCATTGACGCCCATGAGAAAACTGCATCCTGTGCCATTGATATGCACCGAGCTCTGAATTCCTCTCGTAACGCAGTCGGTTAATGACAGCTGCTCATTAATATAAGAAATAAAACCGATTCCCACAGAACCTTCACTGCCGCTGGGGCTTCCAATGGCAAATACGGGCATTCCACGGGACAGAGCAGACGTATTGCCGATTTTCACCACTTTTCGTGTATTATCAGCAGATGCCGAAAGATCTCCGCGGGATATGGATAAAACAGCAATATCGTATACCGTATCATAGCCTTCCAGCGAAGCGGTCACCTGAGTTCCATCGGACATCTTGATCAAAATAGAATCCGCTCCGCGGACATTTTTGTATCCTGTTAAAATATAGTAGTTATCACTATCTTTCTTGATCAGAACGCCGCTTTGAGAATACTGGCTGTCATAGCTGACTGCAAACCAGTCCACATCCTTTTTTCTGGCAACGACAGTCACCATGGAATTCTCAAGGGTCTTCACCGTTGTCTGTACATTATCATAAAAAGCAAGTTCTTCCTGATCCCCATTTTCCAGAATGGCCGAAACAAAATGTTCCAGTTCCTCTTCATTCTGAGGCATGGAGCCCTCTTCTTCTGTCTCTTTTATGGTCTCGGCCTTTGTTTCCTCTGCCACCGTTGTGCTCTCCGGCAGCAGACCGTGAAAAAAGTGTGTGACAATTACAAATACCAGCGCCGCTGCCAGTCCAAACAGACATCCGCCCGCCAGTGGTCTTCCCAGAAGCCGGAGCAGTTCTTTTTTCATACTTGTCTTTCTCACAATCTTCTCCCGGATAAAATCCGATTGACTTTCCCCAAAGGTATAATAATCAGATGGACTGTTCCCGCCAAAATGACTTTCCATATGGCTGTCTTCTTTAAAGCCCTGTTCTGTATGCTCGTCCTTTGAATGATCTCTCATGCTAAATCCCCCGTTTTACAGTGATTCATCTGAAATCTGCCCACTGAGTTATTATAAATTATATTATTTATATTGTGAAGCTTTTTTTCTCACATTGCGCGAAATCCTGCTGTGTAGTATAATAACAGACGGAATTTGCTACGCTTTGTTACGACTCACGATCCTGTTGTAAGGTGGACGTAACATATTGATTCGGCAGATATAATCTATGCGATTTCAGATATCTCTGTTGGATTGCTACGCGCAGTTAGTCAGCAGACTGTGCATCTTTTTATATTCAGATTTATCACAAAAGCCTTTGTAACTGTTTTATATTTTCACAATTACAAGCGCGTAACCTACTTATAATCGAAACTTCAAATGGAGATTGATTTATGAATAAAAAAGCTTTAAAAACCCTGGAATATGACAAGATTCTGGAACGGCTGGCCCGTTTTGCCACTACTCCCGTGGGTAAAGAACGCTGCCAGCAGCTGGAACCCATGAATGACATGGCACAGATCCGGCTGGCAGTAACAGAAACCACCGATGCAGCAGACCGGATCCGCCGCAAAGGTTCTCTTTCCTTCACCGGTGTGAAAGACATCATGCCTTCCATTAAACGTCTGGAAATCGGTTCCAGCCTTGGAATCGGTGAACTTCTGGCGGTCAGCAGCCTGCTGTCAGTGGCTGCCAGAGCCAAATCCTTCGGCAGAGAGGAAGAAGAAACACCTTCCGATTCCCTGACCGGCTATTTTGAATCATTGGAGCCCCTGACTCCTTTAAATAATGAAATCAAGCGCTGCATCAAATCCGAAGAGGAAATTGATGATCACGCAAGCCCCACCCTGCATCAGATCCGCCGTTCCATGGGCGGTATCAACGCGCGGATTCATGCACAGCTGAATTCCCTGCTGTCCACCCATAAAAATGAACTGCAGGATGCGGTAATAACCATGCGTAACGGCCGCTACTGTCTGCCTGTAAAAGCGGAAAATAAAGGGCAGATTTCCGGTATGGTTCATGACCAGTCCGCCACCGGTTCTACTTATTTTATTGAACCTATGGCAGTGATCAAGCTCAATAATGAGATGCGGGAGCTGGAAATCCGGGAACAGAAAGAAATCGAGGTCATTCTGGCAAACCTGAGCAATCAGGCCGCAGCTTATACCGAACAGCTGGCAGACAATCTGCAGGCACTGACTCAGCTGGATTTTATTTTTGCAAAAGCCGCATACTCCCAGAGCTACAAGGGCTCCTGCCCCATTTTTAATAACAAAGGGAAAATCCATATCCGGGACGGACGCCACCCGCTTCTGAATCCGGAAACCGTAGTTCCCACCACCATTCGTCTGGGTGATGATTTCACCCTGCTGATCATCACCGGCCCCAACACAGGCGGTAAGACCGTTTCTTTAAAAACCACCGGCCTGCTGCAGATGATGGGCCAGTCCGGCCTGCACATTCCCGCATTTGAAGGGTCTGAGCTGGCTGTATTTGATGAAATTTATGCAGATATCGGTGATGAGCAGAGTATTGAGCAGAGTCTTAGTACCTTCTCCGCCCATATGACCAATATTGTGCCCATTCTGGAACATGCGGATATCCGCTCTCTGGTCCTGTTTGATGAACTGGGTGCCGGTACAGACCCGGTAGAAGGTGCTGCGCTGGCCATGTCCATTCTCAACTATCTGCACAATATGCAGGTGCGCACCATGGCAACCACCCACTACAGTGAATTAAAGGTCTACGCCCTGTCCACAGATGGTGTGGAAAATGCCTCCTGCGAGTTTGATGTGGAGACCCTTTCTCCCACCTACCGCCTGCTTATCGGTATTCCCGGTAAAAGTAACGCATTTGCCATTTCCCGGAAACTGGGGCTGGAAGAACATATTATTGAAACGGCAAGTTCTTACATCGGTAAACAGGACAAAGCCTTTGAAGATGTAATTTCCGACCTGGAACACTCCCGTCAGGAGATGGAAAAGGAAAAAGAGGAAATTGCCCGTCTGAAACGGGATGCCAGCATTTTGAAAAAACGGGTGGAAGAACAGAACCGTCAGCTGCAGGAACGCCGCGACAAGCTGATCAATCAGGCCAACGAAGAAGCCAGACAGATTCTGCAGTCTGCAAAGACCACAGCCGACCAGACCATCCGCCGCATCAACAAGCTGGGCGCATCCGGCGGCAATATGCAGGAGCTGGAAGCGGAACGCGCAAAGCTTCGTAACCAGCTGCAGAAAAATGACCAGAAGAAGGAAAAACGGCTGCGTGCATCTGTGAAAACAGCCCGCGCCGAAGAAATTAAGATTGGTGACTCTGTCCGTGTCATTTCCCTGAACATGAAAGGTACCGTTACCTCCCTGCCCAACGCCAGGGGCGATATGCAGGTGCAGATGGGTATCATGACTTCTCAGGTCAATGTAAAAGATGTGGAACTGCTGAAGGTAGACACCCTTTCCGGCCCGGACGGCGCCATTGTAACCAGCAAAAAGACCGGCAAAGGCAGCCATGCAAGCCAGATTAAGATGAACAAGTCCATGAATGTAAGCCCGGAAGTGAATCTGGTCGGTATGAATGCCGATGATGCCATTGCCACACTGGATAAATATCTGGATGATGCTTATCTGGCCCACCTGCCTCAGGTACGTGTGGTACACGGCCGCGGCACCGGTGTTTTGAAAAATGCAGTCCACAATCATCTGAAGCGGCTGCGCTATGTAAAGAGTTACCGCCTGGGTACCTTCGGAGAAGGCAATACCGGTGTAACCATTGTTACTTTTGATACTTCTAAATAATTGCTGCTTTTAACACTTCTAAGTATAGAAGAATAGATAGAGGAATAGATGACTTATGGCAAAACAGAGAATTTTGATTGTTGACGATGATGAGATGATCAGTGAACTGATTTCTCTTTATCTCGCAAAAGAAATGTACGAAACCCGCATTGTAGGCGACGGCTATGAGGCATTGAAGGCTTTTGAGGAATTTAAACCCCATCTGATCCTGCTGGATCTGATGCTTCCCGGCATTGACGGCTATGAGGTCTGCCGGGAAATCCGCAAAACCTCCAACACGCCCATTATCATGCTGTCTGCAAAAGGCGAGGTGTTTGATAAAGTTCTGGGACTGGAACTGGGAGCCGATGACTATATCATCAAGCCCTTTGATTCCAAGGAACTGGTGGCAAGAGTGAAAGCCGTTCTGCGCCGCACTGCGGTCCCCACTCCCCAGTCTGCTGTGGTACTCCCTGAACAGCCCTCCGCCCAGTATGTGGCTTACCCGGATTTAATCGTGAATCTTACCAACTATGCGGTCACCCTGAAAAATAAACGGCTGGATATGCCCCCCAAAGAACTGGAACTGCTGTATTTCCTGGCCAAATCCCCCAATCAGGTATTTACCAGAGACCAGCTTCTGGACCACATCTGGGGTTATGAATATCAGGGCGATACCCGTACCGTAGATGTACATATTAAACGAATCCGGGAAAAAATCGGTGAAAATCCCAGCTGGAGACTGGCCACCGTACATAGAATCGGATATAAATTTGAAGTGATCAATTGATCAGGAACTCTTAACCATTTAAAACAATTCAGCAAAGCTGAGCTGTTATAATTTACTTTTTACTTTATGAAAAAGAAACTGAATTTTAAATTTATGAAGGGATTTCTGGCTGTAGGTCTGATTGGATTTCTTCTAATCTCCACTTTTGCGTCCGATGCAGTTTTGCATGTTCTGACGCGCCTGCAGGCAGAAAACCTGTATACAAAAGCAGAAAATATCGCTTCTGACTGTATCCGTTCCTACAATGGCAACATGCAGCCCCTGACCAGCAAACAAAATGAATATGATGGACTGGCCGACGGGCTGGATGCTTCCATCTGGATCGTGGACAGTGAAGGAACAATTATTTATGATACTTCCGGTGCCTACACGCAGAAAAGCATTTCCGGCTTCGATCCGGCTTCTTTTGGGCAAAAAAGGGAAAATGGCTCTGTTTACTGGGAAACCGGCTATTTTTATAACACATTTTCGGAAAAACAGCTGTCTGTCATGACCCAGATCCATGTCAATTATCAGACCCGGGGATACGTCATGATCCACCAGTCCATATATCATCTGGAGCAGGCTCAATATGACATTTTAAACCTTCTGTATCTGACTGGAATCGTCATTTTCCTGCTCAGTTTCCTGTTGCTGATCATTTTCCAGAAATGCGTTTATCGGCCTCTGGGTGAGATTATCCATGCTGCCGATGAATATGCAGCCGGTAATCTGAAATACCGCTGCAGTGTTTCCAGCGATGATGAACTGGGTTATCTCTCCGCCACCCTTAACTATATGGCCTCGGAGCTGAACAACAGCGAAGAATACCAGCGGAAGTTTATTTCCAATGTATCTCATGATTTCCGTTCACCCCTTACCTCCATCCGGGGATATCTGGTGGCAATTCTGGACGGAACTATTCCGCCGGAACTGCAGGAGAAGTATCTGAACATTGTTATTCGTGAAACAGAACGGTTAAATAAGTTGACAGAAGGGCTTCTGACCCTGAATCAGCTGAATAATACCAGCACCTCCGGTCTGAATCTGTCTGATTTCGACATCAACCGGACGATCAAAGATACCTGCGCCACCTTCGAGGGACGCTGCCGCAGCAAAAATCTGACCTTTAATCTGACCTTTTCCGATAAAATTATGATGGTTCAGGCAGATTTCGGTAAAATCCAGCAGGTAATCTACAATTTAATTGACAATGCCATTAAATTTTCCGGAAATGATTCCAGCATCGATATTGAAACCTATGACCGCAATGGTAAGGTATTTGTTTCCGTAAAGGATCATGGCTGCGGAATCGCCAAAGAAAATCAAAAGAAAATTTTTGAACGTTTTTATAAAGCGGATAATTCCCGCGGCAAGGATAAACAGGGGACTGGTCTGGGACTGGCTATTACCAAGGAAATTATTAATGCCCATCAGCAGAATATTGATGTGGTTAGTACACCGGATGTGGGGACGGAGTTTATCTTTACGCTGCGGAAGAGGTGATTGGGAGACTGTGTTTTTTTCGTCCAGCTTCCGTTCAAGTCCATATGTCTCCTTCTGGGACCCGCTCTCGCTCAATGATAAACGTAGCGGACACTAAGATTTTTCTGCAGGCATAGCCTTTGAAAAATCAAGTGCCGACGTTTATCAATGGTCCCTGCCAGGAGATATATGGACTTTCACTGGAGCGAACTTTTATTTTTACAAAAAATCTACCCCCAGAGCGTGTTTGAAAAAGGCTTTATGCAGGATGTGCATCCCCTTTTGAGATAAATTTCTCTCAAATGAGGGAGGCGTAGCGGGCTACGCTGACTGAATCTGAGAAAAATTTAGCCAAAACTGGGGTGTGCAGACTGCGTGAATGATTTTTCAAACACGCTCTAGTATACAAAGGATTATGTCTTTGTATACTGGGGGTATTTTTTATAGCATTATACAGCTCTATTGTACGCCTCTATTTACTCCAGTGCAGCCGGTGCAGTTCTCCGTCGTGCTGCATGCCTGCGAAGTTTTGCTGGCGGAGTGCTTCATAGAGGACGATGGATGCGGAGTTGGAGAGGTTTAGTGAACGGATGTCCGGATTCATGGGAATGCGGATGGCTGTTTCTTCATAGTTCACCAGGATTTCTTCGGGGATTCCGGCGCTTTCTTTTCCGAACATCAGATAGTCGTCTGGTCCGTAGGTCACTTCTGTGTACAGCTTTTTGGCTTTGGTGGTGGCCATGAAAATATGGGCGTTGGGATTTTTTTCCAGGAATTCCTCAAAGTTTTTGTAAATGGTTACATCCAGATGGGGCCAGTAATCCAGTCCTGCCCGTTTGAGGGTTTTGTCATTAATCTGAAAACCCAGGGGTTCGATTAGATGGAGTCTGGTGCCGGTGGCTACACAGGTACGGCCAATGGTGCCTGTATTACCGGGAATTTCCGGTTCATGTAATACGATATTCAGCACAGTGATCGCCCCCCTATTCCACTACTTTCAGTGTCTGGACAAATTTTTCTACACGTTCCAGTGCTTTTTTCAGGCTTTCCAGAGAGTATGCATAGGAAATACGGATATAACCTTCGCCGCTTGCACCAAAGGCGCTGCCGGGTACTACTGCTACTTTCTGTTCTTCCAGCAGCCTGGTGGCAAATTCTTCGGAAGTCATGCCATATTTTTTGATGCTGGGGAATACGTAGAAAGCTCCTCTTGCTTCAAAGCAATCCATGCCGATCCGGCGCAGTTCGTGAAGCAGATAACGTCTTCTCTGGTTGTAGGCTTCTGTCATATAAGCCACGTCATCGTCACCGTTGCGCAGGGCTTCCACTGCGGCATACTGACTGGTAGTGGGTGCACACATAATGGCAAACTGGTGGATCTTAACCATCTGATTAATGATTTCCTGAGGACCTGCTGCGTAACCCAGACGCCAGCCGGTCATGGCATATGCTTTGGAGAAACCGTTGATTACAATGGTTCTTTCAGCCATACCGGGCATTTCTGCGATACTTACATGCTTTTCACCGTAAGTCAGTTCTGCATAAATTTCATCAGAAATAACATATAAATCATGTTCTACACAAACTTTGGCAATATCTTCCAGATTTTTGCGGGACAATACGGCACCGGTGGGGTTATTAGGGAAAGGCAGAATCAGAACCTTGGTTTTGGGGGTACATTTCTCTTCCACTTCCTGACCGGTCAGCTGGAACTCATTTTTCTCCTGCAGCGGAATGGGCACAGGGACAGCATAAGTCAGCTGGGCACAGGGCAGATAGGATACGTAACAGGGTTCGGGAATCAGAACCTCATCGCCGGGATCCACCATGGCGCGAAGAGCAATATCAATGGCTTCGCTGCCGCCGATGGTAACCAGTACCTGAGAATCTTCATAATTCAGATTATTCTTTCGTTTCAGATAACGGCAAATCTCCACTTTCAGTTCTTTCAGACCTGCATTGGAGGTATAATAAGTGCGTCCATGTTCCAGAGAGTAAATACCTTCTTCACGGATATGCCAGGGGGTGTCAAAATCCGGCTCGCCCACACCAAGAGAAATGGCATCGGGCATTTCATTTACCACATCAAAAAACTTGCGGATTCCAGAAGGATGGAGTTCTCTGCAGACTTTGGAAATAGGATCTCTCATGGTGTAATCTTCATCCTTTCATCTTCTTTGGTATCATCCACCAGAACAATACCATGATCTTTATATTTTTTCAGAATAAAATAAGTAGCAGTGCTCATAACCTGATCCAGTACGGATAATTTCTCTGTTACGAACTGAGAAACACCACGCATGGTCTTACCTTCCAGGATTACGGTAAAATCATAGGCACCAGACATCAGATATACCGCATTTACTTCCGGGTATTTCATAATGCGCTCTGCAAAATTATCAAATCCTCTGCCTCTCTGGGGGGTAACACGTACTTCAATCAGAGCCGTTACCTTTTCTTCAGAAGTATTATCCCAGTTGATCAGAGTATGATATCCACAAATAATGTGTTCTTTTTCCATATCCGCAATGGTATTGGCAACAACGGTCTCGTCTTCACCCAGTAAAATTGCCAGTTCCTTCAGATTAATACGGCTGTTCTTTTCCATAACAGCAAGAATCTTATCTCTCATTTGATATTCCTCCTTGTATGCAATACAGCAGTGGTTAAAACTTTCCCTCGTTTTATGATCAAGCCTTGATATACTCAAGCTTCTACTGTCGCAGTTTTCATTCCCGGCTCCAAAGCCGATTTTCCATCCAGTATATCACGTTTCCCGGAAAAATGCTCACTCAATTATCATATTTTTCTATAAAACTTTCAAAAGTTCATCCGGCTCCGGACGGTTTAAATGGCTGCGGATTTCCCCATGACAGATTACCTTATCCAGATTATCCGAAATATAGCCGATAATCTGACAAGGCTGTCCTAAATCGGCAAAAGCACGTACTGTTTCATATCCATGCTCCGTAACCATCATGACACAGCCTCCTGACATCAGCTGCCAGGGATTCAGATCAAAAACCTCACAGCATTCAATGGTTACCTGCTTGACGGGTACCTGTTCATAATCAATTCGAAAACCAGCGGCACCATCTGCTGCCAGACGGCATAACCCGTTCAGAAGTCCGCCTTCTGCAATCTGATACATGGCCTTTACACCGTGTTTTTGGGCAATTTCCGGATCCGGCAGAATGTCGATCCGTTCCTTCAGCTGGCTGCCTGACCGGATAAAATGCTGAGGAAGCGTTTTTCTCAATTCCTCCTGCTTTGTCTCAGCCAGATAAACAGTACCTGTCATGCCAATGTAGCCAAATAATACGATTTCCTGTCCTGAGTGCAGCACGGATGCTGGTTCAGCTGCTCCTGCTGCTGTGGACTCTTGTCTACCATAATATTCCATCAGCTTCTGTTCGTAAGCTGACATACCATAATTATCCAAAAAAGCGGAGAGTGATTTCTCCGCTTTCCGTATATATTTATTATCCATTTTTTTGGTTCAGACCTCATATTGTAACCATTTAGCAAGTGCCAGACAGTTACAGTCGATTTCAATTATTCCGCATCCGCAGCACTGGAAGAAGGTGCCTGAGTTGCTTCAGTTGCCTGAGTTGCCTGGGTTGCCTTAGTTGCCTGAGTTGCTTCAGTTGCCTGGGTTGCTTCAGTTGCCTGGGTTGCTTGAGTACCTTCTGAAGGAGAAGCACTGGATTCTCCAGGCTGTGCTGCAGCAGTAGTCGGTGCCTGGGTTGTAGTCTGTTCAACCTGTTTGGTACCTCTGGTCACCTTCCGGTTGGATGCACTGTAATTATCTGTGTAAAGTACCGTACGCTCCGTTTCTACACCATCCACATATACAACTTTGGTCAGACTTGCTTTTACCGCAGGATAAGCAGACTGAGTTGTTGTTTCATATCCTACAGGCTTTGTGGGGTCATCTGTATAAGTAATGCCGGTAGGCATGTTCTTACTGATTGTCGTGGAAATATATTTTACCTCACGGTTCTCCGCTCTGGTATCATTACCGTAAATATGGAATGTACAATATCCACCGCCAGCAGATGCAGAAATATAAATCGGATCTTCATAAGGATTTTTCAGTTTCAGATCCTTCAGAGGATTTTTATAATCATTTCCCGCATAAATGGTAGAATCCATTGCATAATCCACATAAGTAACAATTAATGTATGATGATAACGTTCTACAACATCCAGCTCTGCATACAGTGCAGCATTGTATAATGTAGAAGCAGTCTGGCAGATACCAGCACCAACGGTTTCTTCTACATCAGTACCAAAATATCCCTGACCTGTACCATAACCACCTTCTTCGGAACGTTCTCCCATCAGAGTAGAAACAGAAATGGTCTCTCCGGGCCAGATTACAGTACCGTCAAGACGCTGTGTACTCAGCTCCAGACTCTGTGTACGGCCGCGGTTGCTGGTTGCATAAGTAGTTGTACGGCTTCCCATCAGATCTTTGATATTTTCCAGTTCTGCTGCTGTATGTTCGGGCTTATCAACCTGTACAACAGTTTCTACTTTTGCTGTATCTTCAGACCATTCGCCTGTCAGAAGCTTATTGATCGCTGCAATTGTTTCTTTCGAATTAACCGTTACGCCGTCTTCTTCCTTGGTGATTACAAATTCACCATTGGAACGTGTGATCTCAGGTTCCTTTGCTTCCTGATCATACTCCTGTAAAGTCTCTTTAATATACTCTGTAATCGCTTTTTCATTCACTTCCAGATTCAGTTCATAGACCTGATTCGTCTTCTTCAGATCAGACAGAGCTTTAAAACGTGCGATCAGGTTGCCGCTCTTGCCCAATTCTACTGCTTCTTCCAGAATTTCTTTATTGGTCCATTCGATTCCCATATCACTCAGCTTAAAAGTATCTTCATGTTCGCTGGTAACCATGGTAATGGACTTTTTCTCCAGTTCTTCAATATAGCTCTGGATTGCATCTTCTGCTTCCTCTTCTGTCAGACCGGACAAATTGATGCTGCCTGCATAAATGCCTTCAGCAATCACCCCATCCTCAGTTTCTGCCACTTCTTTGGCAGCGATTGCCACGCCGCCCAGGGCCAGAACCAGGATGAGTGCCAGTACTGATACTCCAATAACTATGCGTTTCTTCATAAATCTACATCCTCCCCCTAAATGGAAAATCTATGTATTATTTTCTGTAACTATCATAATTATTATAGTTACTGCGTTCAAAACAGTTCAGCTTCAAGGCTAAACTACCTCATTTTCTATTTACAGCTTACTATTTTATCACAAACCCTATGATTTGCAATAAAAAACTTGAACATACTTTTGCCTTTTTTTATCCCATCTATGAGAAAAATAGATAAAGAAGACGGCATCTTGGGCTAATTCTGTATTGTGAAGACGGACGCAGCGGTGCAGAGAACCCCTTCCAGGACCCGCTCTCGCTCTTGCCAAAATCGCAGCGGCTCTAAACTCTCGCCCTTCCTTTCGGAAGGACGGTCGTTAAGTGCCGGCGTTTCCGATGGTCCTTTCAGGGGTTGTCTGCACCGCTGCTGGTTTTCTCTTGGGCGGAATTAGGACAGATGCCTGAAGGGAGAAGTGAAGAGCGAGTTTGTTAAGTGCATCTCAGGGTAGTAATCGGGTAATCTGCTGTTTTTGTCCGTTTGCTTTTTACATCATGCTTCCCAGGATTCCGGTTACGAGCATGGCGATGACCAGGATTCCTGCGGTGATGCCGGCTATGATTCGCTGAATGTTTTTGTTTTGCATGTTTTGCCTCCTAATATAATGGATGTTTGTTGATTGGTGTTGGTTGTTACAAATATTATTTTCCCACAGATGGACATTCTGCTTTCAGAAAGCAGTTTGCGCAGTCGGGTTTTCTTGCTTTGCAAATGGTTCGTCCCAGGGTGATCAGATGGATGTTGATGAGGATCCAGTGATCTTTCGGGATGACTTTCATAAGGTCATATTCTATTTTTACAGGATCTTCTTCCTGAGTAAATCCCAGTTTTCTGGAAATCCGCTTTACGTGGGTGTCTACGACGATGCTTGGTTCGTTGTAGATGTTTCCCCGGATGACATTGGCCGTTTTTCTGCCGACTCCAGCCAGTGAGGTGAGTTCTTCCAGTGTGCTGGGAACTTCTCCTCCGTATTGCTCCACCAGCGTCCGGGCGCAGGAAATAATATTTTTGGCTTTGTTATGGTAAAAGCCGGTGGAATGGATGTCCTGCTCCAGTTCTTTCAAATCCGCATTGGCAAATTTTTCCAATGTGTCGTATTTTTTAAATAGATGTTCCGTTACTATATTAACACGAGCATCGGTACACTGGGCACTGAGAATAACCGCAATTAACAGCTGCCACGGGGTTTCGTGGTTCAGATAACAGCGGTATTCCATTCCGTATTCATTATCCAGAAGTTCCAGTATCTTTGTTACATTGCTTTTCATACTTCCTCCAGTAAAATGAAAGTTACCTGTGCATTATGGTCCATGGGGCTTCGACTCTCGTAATCGAACAGAGCCAGCCACGGTCCTTGCGACATTCTATCACCTGCTTGTGTCTGTTTTGTGTCTTTTTCATCGGTTTTCTGCGCCTGATCTGCAGTTTTTCCAGTTACTTCCCCTATCATTCCATTTACAATTTCCTGAATATTTCTCTGGAAAATAAGGGGCTGGAATCGTCCGCGCAGCTGGCGGTAAGAACTATTACGTGCTTCCTGTCCAAACCAGTTTCCTTCATGCATTTCCCGGGCAAAAAAGTCAGAAACCTGCTTTTTATAGGGCTCCTGATCGGGAATAAAATCGGGAATTCGGTTAAGTTTCTCCCGCAGACAGAAGTCATAGCTTAAAAGTTCGTCTACTAACTGCATACTCAGCTGCCAATTGGCAGGTACTTTTACCGTTTTTTCAGCTTCTTTCCCTGCAGTTTCCTTTACTTTTTCTTCTATATTTTCTCTTATAGTTTCTTTGGTATATCCCCCTGCAGTTTCCTTTATTTTCTCAACTTCTTTCAGAATTTCCTGCAGAAAATGCCGCAGTGCCATATACCGCCCCACGCGGTTCTGGCTGACGCTCCGATAACCCTGTTTCTGTAAAAATGCACCAAAACGGCTGTAAAAATCAAAGGGTGTTTCAAAAAGTGGTACCACATAGGACAAGGTCACGGAAAATTGTCCGCTGTTATAATACTCCTCTACCGTTTCTTCCACATTTTTCAACTGTAATACATCGGAAAAAGACAGCCACCGTGTATATAAAACCTCATAAGCCGGATGGGAGCGGTAAACCAGTCCATGTTCTTCCACTTCCTTTTCCATACGGGTTCCATGCAGCACCTTTAAAAATCCCAGCTGCAGCTGATTCGGTTTCATAGCATACACATCATTGAAAGACTTTGCAAAACTCTTCAGATCTTCCCAGGGAAGACCAGCGATCAAATCCAGATGCTGATGGATATTTCCTCCATTTCGTACCTTTTCCGTACACTGAGCCACCTTCTGCAGATTCATTTTCCTGCCAATGGCTTCAATGGTCTTCGAATTGGTAGTCTGCACACCAATTTCCAGCTGAATCAACCCCGGACGCATTTTCCTGAAAAGTTCAAAATCCTCTTCTCTAAGCAAATCCGCCGCAATCTCAAAATGGAAATTGGTAACTCCATTATCATGTTCCAGAATATACTTCCAAATCGCATAAGCATGCTCATGACGACAGTTAAATGTCCGGTCCACAAATTTCACCTGAGCGGTTTTTTCCCTCAGGAAAACTGCCAGTTCTTCAAATACCAGAGGAAGACTTCGAAAACGCAGTTTTTTCTCCACCGAAGAAAGGCAATAACTGCAGGAAAATGGACATCCACGGCTGCTTTCATAATAAATAATTCTGTTTTTATACTCTGACAGCCTTCCATAAGGAAAAGGAATATCATCCATGGAAAGCAGAGGACGGAAAGCAGTTTTAAAAATCTGCCCCTGATCATCCCGGAAACAAAGACCATTTATCTGCTGCAGTTTGCTGAAATTCTCACCATTCTGATAATAAGAAGCCAGTTTGTTAAAATCTTTACCATTCTGATAATAAGAAGCCAGTTCCTGAAAGGTCTCTTCGCCTTCTCCAATCATAATACCCGTAACAAAGGGCATCGCCGCCAGACGTTCCTCAGGATTCCAGGAAACCTCCGGTCCCCCCATCCAGATTGGCACCTGCGGCATAATCTTATGCAATTCCTCCGCCAATTCCATAACAAAATCCATATTCCAGATATAGCACGAAAAACCAATCACATCCGGCTGTTTCTCATAAATATCCCGCAAAACCACATCTATCTGGTGATTAATCGTGTATTCCGCAAACTCGGCCTCAATCCCCGCAGCCCTCGCATAAGCCGCCAGACTATACACCGCCAGATTCGAATGAATATACTTCGCATTAATCGCCACAAGTAAAAAACGATCCCTTTTTTCCATCTCCAGCCCCCTTAATCACTTATTCCTGACAAACACTTCTATAAAACTACAAAATTTTACAAACAACTCTATATAACACAAAAAGGCACATCTCAATCGATGTGCCATAAAAGCGGGTGATGGGAATCGAACCCACGTATCTAGCTTGGAAGGCTAGTGTTCTACCATTGAACTACACCCGCATGCGTCTTTCAACAACATGGATATTATAAATCATCTTTCAAAAAAAGTCAAGCACTTTTTTTATATTCTTTTACCATCCATCCCCAAAACTTCTTATTCAGGGGGTATCACTGACTATTTTTCCACTCTATACCTCAGGCTGGAGGTATTTTCAAGCTTTTTTATTCCCTGTACCCCAAATTCTCCTTTTCAGAGGTATCACTGACTATTTTTTCACTTCTATACCACCGGATAGAGGTATTTTCAAGCTTTTTCATTCCCTATACCCCCAATTCTCCTTTTCGGTGGTATCACTGACTATTTCTCCACTTCTATACCTCAGGCTGAGGTATTTCAAACACGCTCTGGAAAAAAACGTAACCGGCGGAATGAGCAGATACCTTATCAAGGGGACCATCACAAACGCCGGTACTTAACGATTGCCTTTGCGAAGCAAAGACAAGAGTTTAGTATCCGCTGCGTTTGTGGCCAGCGAGAGCGGGTCCCCGGATAAAGTATCTGCTCATGGAGCCATCCACCCTATTTTTTCCATCCTATTCCCACTCATCATCACTCATATTCCGTGCGATGAGTGCGCCATATGCCTGTAATTTCACATGAATCGTTCCATTTTCCACAGGGTAAATTACAGTTCCTACATTATAACTTTCTTCAGAGGTTTTCATGAGTCTGCACATCTTGGTGCCGTCTTCAATGCCGATTTCCCAGACAGGGACATCTAATTCAACACCATGGTCCAGATTGTTGATCACCACAATCACACGATTGTCATCCTGGAAGCGACCGTACATCAGGATACCGTAGTCATAGCCCAGGAATTTCAGAGAACCGGTCTGAAGTGCCTTGTTGTTTTTGTGAATTCCGCCCAGATATTTATGGAATTCGATCAATTCCAGATCCTGATTATCCCAGGGATAGGTTCTTCTGCTGTCAGGATCGGTCCAGCCGCAAAGTCCGGTTTCATCTCCATAATAAATGGTGGGAGCTCCGGGCCAGGTCATCTGAATAACTGCACCTTCACGGAAAATGCCTTTGTTGATTCCTTCCTCGGCTGCTCTGGGGCCCAGATAAGCAAGACGTCCTACCTTTCGGCTGGTTCTGGTCATGAAACGGGAGTGGTCATGGTTGGACAATTCGTTCATGGCAGTCAGCAGCGCACCTCTGTGCATGCGGCACATGTTATAACGCATGGTGTCATAGAAAACCTGTCCATTATTCAGCATATGCTCATCATAACGGTCACTGTGCTTTTCAAGACCTGTTAAAAACCAGGTGACAGGGTCCATAAATGCATCATAATTCATGATGGTGTCCCATTCGTCTCCCTGCAGCCAGTCGGAAGCATCTCCATAATGTTCTGCCAGAATAATGGCATCTTCATTGGAGTCTTTTACATTTTCACGGAAACGTTTCCAGAATTTGTGGTTAAATTCCGGAGTACGTCCCAGATCCGCAGCCACATCCAGGCGCCAGCCATCTACACAGAAAGGCTCTGAAACCCATTTGCGTCCGATTCGCATCACATAATCGCAAAGTTCTTCGGATTCTTCATAGTTGAGCTTGGGCAGGGTATTGTGATCCCACCAGCCTTCGTAACTGTCATTATAGGGCCATTTTTCTTCCCGTTTATCTCTAAAATGGAAAAATTTGTTATAGGGACTGTCCGCACTGACATATGCGCCTTTTTCATATCCCTTCTGATCTTCATAAATTCGTTCCCGATCCAGCCATTTATTGAAAGAACCGCAGTGATTGAACACACCGTCCAGAATGACGCGGATTCCTTTTTTATGCGCTTCCTGGCAAAGTTTTGCAAACAACTGGTTGCTGGCTTCCAGGTTCTTAAAGCTGGTTACACGGCTGATATAGCGGGTTGCTTCCTGATTGTCATGTGCACCCTGAGGAAGCACATCACCTTCATCTTCCAGAATAACACCATAGTGGGGATCGATGTAATCATAATCCTGACTGTCATATTTATGATTGGAAGGTGATACAAACAGGGGATTAAAATAAATAGCATTTACACCAAGGCTTTCCAGATAATCCAATTTATCCAGAACACCCTGCAAATCGCCGCCGTAAAAACGTCCTACATCCAATGCCAGTGAGTCATCGGACCAGTTTCTTGCACTGGTAGAGGGAATACCATCCACATACAGATATTCCCGGTTCAATACGTCATTGGAAGGATCACCGTTACAGAAACGGTCCACAAAAATCTGATAAAAAACTGCTCCCTTGGCCCACTGAGGAACGTGAACACCAGGACGCACTACAAAACTATAATGGCGGGCAGTCTCTTCCGTTACACCCAATTTGCTGTAACGAACCCGTTCATCACCTTTTTTCACAATAAAATAGTACCAGAAAGGGCTGCTTCCTACAGAAACTTCCGCTTCATAAAAATCAAACTGAGAGTCGAAACAAGTTTCTTCCTCAGAATCTCTTACCTCCAGTTTCATGGGGACAGGGGTTCCCTCCGGATGGGGACATTGTTCTTCCATTGCTTCATACTGTGTATAAAGTATTACTTCATCCACGTCCCCTTTACGTGTGCGGAAACGAATCTTTAATGTGTCACCCTGATCCGGTTCCTCCGGCACCCGGAACATACCGCTCTCGTCGGAAAATAACGCACGTAAATCAATATTTGCACTCATCTCATAAACCTCTTTTTCTCTAACCTTATGCGCATAATTATGACTCTTCTTTATTTTATAATATCATCCACATTAACACAAGTTAAACATCTTCAAAAGCACATAAAAAATTCGCCCAAAAAGGGACCGTTTTTTCTACAAAAGGCTTGCTTCATAGGAAAAATATATTTTCGGAAAGGGAATTTTCACCAAAGAAATGAAACAATTTTCTACACTGAAATAAAATTATCTGCTATAAGAATTTTTTTTCAGAAAAATTGAGAAATGTAAAAAGAGAAAAGACCAGCACGGGGAAGTACTGGCCTTTTCAGGAGAAGGTATTTCATTTTATGGGGGTGTAGCAAAAATATATGATGTATTGGGGGATTTACGAGTCTTATTATATCGTCATTTTCGAAATCAGTGTTCACAAATTCGCGCGAATTTTCTTTCAAATTCTATGCACGGTGAATAATTGCATATGCATACGCAAAAAAACCATGGAAAAATTGCTTTATTTTCCCACGGTTTTTTCGCTTTTTTGCATATACACTGATTTAAATAGTTTTTAAACTATTATTTTATTTACATAAAACACTACTATTTTTATTGTTCATGACTTCTATGACGGAAATCATAAAGTAAAATCCAGTTCTGCAGGTTCTGTAAACAGTGCTTCAAATTCTTCTCTGCTGATCTTTTCCTTTTCCAGCAGAAGATCTGCACTCTTTTCCAGTACATAACAGTGTTTTTGCAGGATTTCTTTCGCTTTTGCATAGCAATCGTCTACGATGCGTTTTACTTCATCATCGATTTTTGTAGCAACGCTTTCGCTGTAGCTTCTAGTCTGAGCCAGATCACGACCAATGAAGACTTCATCTTCATTGCTGCCATAGTGGATCATACCCAGAGAATCGGACATACCGTACATGGTCACCATGCTGCGTGCGATGCTGGTTGCCTGTTTGATATCCTGAGAAGCTCCGGTTGTTACATCCTGGAAGGTCATTTCTTCCGCAATACGTCCGCCCAGACTTACCATAATTTCCTGAAGCATCTCATTTTTGGTGTTGAACATCTCATCTGCTCCCGGCTGAGGCATGGTATAGCCTGCTGCTCCCATACCTGTGGGAATAATGGAAACTGTATGAACAGGACCCACATCGGGAAGTACATGGAACAAGATTGCATGACCAGATTCATGATAAGCAGTAATCTTTTTCTCTTTTTCAGATACCAGACGGCTCCGTTTCTCTGCACCGATTCCTACCTTAATAAAGGACTGGTTAATATCCTCTTTGCTGATATAGGGGCGGTTTTCCTTTGCCGCACGGATAGCTGCTTCATTCATCAGATTTTCCAGGTCTGCACCGGCAAATCCGGAAGTGGTCAGGGCAACCTGATGCAGATCTACATCGTCTGCCAGAGGTTTCTTTCTGCAGTGAACCTTCAGAATCTCTTCGCGGCCTTTTACATCCGGTCTTCCCACGCCTACTTTACGGTCAAAACGACCGGGTCTTAAAATCGCGGGGTCCAGAATATCTACACGGTTGGTGGCTGCCAGCACGATAATACCTTCATTAACACCGAAACCATCCATCTCTACCAGAAGCTGGTTCAGAGTCTGTTCACGTTCATCGTGTCCGCCGCCCATACCGGCGCCACGGCGTCTTGCCACCGCATCAATTTCATCGATAAATACAATACAGGGTGCATTGCTTTTTGCTTCGTTAAATAAATCTCTTACACGGGATGCACCAACACCGACAAACATTTCCACAAAGTCAGAACCGGAAATACTGAAGAAAGGAACGCCTGCTTCACCAGCTACTGCTTTTGCCAGCAGAGTCTTACCAGTACCGGGCGGGCCCACCAGCAGTACACCTTTCGGAATTCTCGCGCCCAGGTTCATGTATTTGCCGGGTGCTTTCAGGAAATCCACCAGTTCTTCCAGGTCCTCTTTTTCTTCATGAAGACCTGCCACATCTTTGAAAGTCACACGATATTTGCCATCGTCCTTGCGGGCACGGCTTTTGCCAAAATTCATCATCTTATTGCCGCCGCCGCCCTGCATGGCCTGATTATTCATCATGATAAACATCATACCAATCAGTACGATTCCACACAAAATCGGCAGTACAATGGTCAGAAGATGATTTTCCCGCTGGACACTGCTGATATCAATGATGGCAGTGGTTTCTTCCAGTTTGTCCAGTTCTTCATTCACATCGGAAACATTCAGCGAATAACTTTTTCCATCTTCCAGCTGAAAGGTAATGCGTCCTGTGGGTGTTTCCGCATTGGGCACTACTTTTGCTGACACAATCTTATTGGCCGCTACCAGCTTTTCATAATCATTATATGTGCAGGCATTGCCATAAAAAATATTGGAACTGGTGTAAAGCAGCACCAGCATCAGCACAATCAGCAAGGGAAGAAAATAATTAGCTCTTTTTTTCAATTGAGAAAAAACCTCCTAAAATACTTCTCTTTAATCCTTATCGAATTAATCTTCGTCAAATTCGACTACACCAATGTAAGGGAGATTTCTGTATCGCTGATCGTAATCCAGGCCATATCCAACTACAAATTCATCCGGAATTTCAAAAGCTGTATAATCCACATTCACTGCTTTTACACGTCTGGAAGGTTTGTCCAGCAGTGTGCAGATACGGATACTTGCAGGTTCTCTGTGTCTTAATAATTCACAAAGATGGCTCAAAGTTCTGCCGGAGTCAATAATGTCTTCAACGATCAGAACATCTTTCCCTTTTAAAGGCTCATCCAGGTCTTTGATGATCTTGATAATGCCGCTGGATTTTGTATCACCACCGTAGCTGGATACAGACATAAAGTCAAACGATACCGGTACGGTAATTCTTTTGGCAAGTTCGCACATAAAGCATACACCGCCTTTTAAAATACAGATCAGATGCACTGTCTTTCCCTGATAGTCTTCGCTGATTTTAGCACCAATTTCACTAATCTTACGATCAACTTCTTCTTCTGTAAGCAGAACCCGTACTCTTTCGCTCATGATATTACTCTCCTCTTTTCAGTATAATTTCTAATACATTGTGTGTATCCCTGTTCACTTTATACGCGGCTGAAATTCTTCCATCACCAATCCACAATACATGACTGTCTTCCGCAAGCAAAGGAATCTGATTTCTCTGCTCCGAAGGAATCTTCTGGTCGATCATATAGGATTTCACTGTCTTTCTGCCGCCGCTCTCCAATAGAAAATAATCTCCTGGCTGTCTTGTTCGCAGGGAAAGTCCATTTTTAATTCTATCATAATCAAACCATTTCGTATAGTTATTTTCCGGGATTTTTTCATTATTATATGAAAAAATCCGAAAAAAAATCTCCTTTTCCAGCCCCGGCTGCGAGATTTTTATTATTTTTCCATCAGAAAGTGTGATTTGTGTCTCACTTTCTGCCGCCGGACTTACGTCTGATTTTTTTTGTTTTTGCCTGTACTGCTTTTCCTCCGATGCTCCATTGCATATCCCACAACCATAAAAAATTAACTGATCATACTGTTTTTTTACCCGGATATTTCCAGGCAGAACAGTCCATTTGGAGGTTTCACCTTCCACCAATTTCATCAGCGTCTCCAAATGCACACGTCCCATGTCTTTTAAGGCTTCCTCTCCTTTCACCTGCCGACATGCCTGCATAAAAATTTCCCGGATTACAATGGGACGGCATTTTTTCAGAGCAGAGATGGAGATTCTATATTCAATGTCGTTATATTCAATGTCATTACTTTCAAGCTTTTTACTTTGACTCTCTTTCCTTTTAATGCCACTGTTATTCCAGCTTCCATAAACTTCCATCCACTGTTTTGCCAGTTCTTCCACCAGTTCCTGGGCTTCTGCCAGATATCCGCCAGCCTGCACAACGTGCTCACTGGCCCGGCTGTTGATTTCCCTTTCCACCAGAGGTATCACCTGATGACGAAGACGGTTCCTGGTATAGTCATCTTCCAGATTTGTTTCATCGGTACACCAGGAAATCTCCTGTTCTATCAGCCAGTTTTCCAGTTCTTTGCGGCTGGCAAAAAGAAGCGGACGAATAATTTCCAGCTTCTGTTCATATTTTTCCATGGTCCGGCTCGGTGCCATTCCGCCAAGCCCCCGCAGGCTGCTGCCCCGAAATAAATTGTGCAGAATCGTTTCACAATTGTCATCCCGGTGATGAGCCACTGCAATTTTATCCGCCCCGATTTCCTGTGCCACCTGAAAGAAACAATCATACCGGGCTTTGCGGGCTGCCTCTTCTTCCGAAAGTGACTCTCTGCGCACCATCTCAGGCACATCCACCTGACACACATGCACAGGAACTTCCCATTTCTCGCACTGACTGCGTACAAACTCCACATCCCGTTCAGCCGTCACACCACGGATTCCATGGTTCACAGTAACCGCTTCCACATGAATATCCAAAATCCGCTCCAAATTTTTCAAAATCCGAAGCAGGCAGATGGAATCTGCACCACCGGAAACAGCAGCCAAAACATGAGTGCCAGACGTAAGCAGACGATTCTGGCGGATAAAACACAACGTCTGCTGCTCCAAAAGGGTTTGAGGCTGTCTGATTGTAGCTGTTTTTTCTGTTGTATTTGCTTTATCTGCTGTATTTATGCTTTTCTTTTCTGTAAAACTATGATTCACTGTTTTCTCCGCATATTATAAAGTTTAATTTAAAACTACAGCGAACTTTACCTAGGTACTTCCTAAGGTTTTATAAAAAACGTAAATGGCGGAATTACAGAGTTACATTGGTAAGGAGACCTTTGGTCAAACGTCGGCACTTAACGAGCGGCTTTCTGTAAAGAAAGACGAGAGTTTAGTGTCCGCTACGTTTGGGCAGAGCGAGAGCGTGTCTCCGTGTAATACAGGTCTGTAATGGAGCCTTCACTACCTAGAGTATTACTGTTCCCTTTAGAGCGTGCTTTGGATAAAAATACAGTGTCAATATTTCTATTTATCATACAAATGACATGCCACCTGATGCACTCCATCCACCACCTGCAGGCTGGGTACTTCCTGTCTGCACCGTTCACATGCATATGTACAGCGGGCACAGAATGCACACCCCCTGGGCAGATTGATGGGACTGGGCGGTTCTCCGGGAAGGATCTTAATGGCTTCATTCGGGTCATCGTGTACCGAGAAAACCGATTCCAGCAGCGCCTTGGTATAAGGATGCTTTGCATGGCTGCGCAGGGATTTTCCTTCCAGAATCTCCACGATCCTGCCCAGATACATGACTACAACCCGGTCACAGAAATCCTCTGCCAATGCCAGGTCATGGCTGATAAATAAAATACCGAAATCTGCTTCTGCCTGATGTTCCCGCAGCAGATCAATGATCTGTTTCTGAATGGACACATCCAGCGCGCTGGTGGCTTCATCGCAGACCAGAAGCTGAGGATGCAGGGCAATGGCACGGGCAATGGAAATTCGCTGCAGCTCGCCGCCGGACAGCTGATGGGGATATTTATGGAAATATTCATCCCCCAGATGCACACGCTCCAGCGCATAGTAAGCCATCTCTTTGGCTTCTTTTCTGGATTTTTTCTCAAAATTGCGCCAGGGCTCCATTAAAAATGTACCAATCTTCATGCGTGGACTGAAGACATTGGACGGATCCTGAAAAATAATCTGCACATGTCTTCGGTACTGACGCAGTTCTTCGCCCCGGATATGGGTTATTTTCTGGTTATGGAAGTAAATTTCTCCATCGGTTACCTGCTCAATGCCGGTAACCATTTTGGCCAGAGTGCTTTTACCACAGCCGGACTCGCCCACCACAGCTACGCATTCTCTGCTGGTCATGGAAAAACTCACATCATTTACCGCTTTTAATGTGCCGCTTCCTTTCAGCTCATATTTTTTGCTTACATGCTCTAAACGAAGCATTTCCTGACTTACCTGACTATTCTGCAACGGTTTCACCCTCCAATTCCGGTACAACCGACAGAAGGTGCTTCGCATATGCACTCTGCGGATTGTTGATTACCTGATCTCTGGTGCCAAATTCCATTAGCTCTCCATGCTGCATCACAGCAATATAATCGGCCATACGGGAAGCAACCCCCATATTATGAGTGACGATCACAATGGCGGTTCCCAGTTCCTTACGCAGATTCAGCATTTCCTGCACCACCTGCGCCTGAATGGTCACATCCAGCGCACTGGTAGGCTCATCTGCCAATAACAGTTTCGGATGCATGCTCATGGCCATGGCGATGGCGACACGCTGACGCATTCCGCCGGACAGCTGAAATGGATAGGATTTCATAACCCGCTCCGGATCCGGCAATTTCAGGCGGGAAAGCATTTCCACTGCCATTTTTTTGCCCTCTTCCTTTGAAATGGAAAGATGCGCATTGAGAGTTTCCAGATACTGGGAACCGATTTTTCTTCTGGGATTCAGATAGGAACCTGCATCCTGAAAAATCATCACCATTTCTTCCCCACGGATTTTCCGCATCTGTTCCTTTGATAAGGTTCTGATATCTTTTCCGCAGAAACGGATTTCCCCTCCGGTAACCGCACCCCCGGCAGGCAGCAGATCAATGGCTGCGCGGATAATGGTGGATTTTCCACTGCCCGATTCGCCCACCACAGCCACGATTTTTCCCTCCGGGACGGCGAAGCTGACATGCTCCACCGCTTTTTTGCTTTTCTGATAGGTTATACATAAATCTTCTAGTTCTAATACATTCATCTTAAAATTCTACCGTAATATCCCTTGTAATAAAGTAGAAATCCGCAACCGGCTGTACAGCATTTTTCACCTTCGCTGCAGATACCATATTCAGATAGGAATTAGTCAGGAACAGGTTTGCTGCTTCATCATTTAAAATCTGAGAGGCTTCTGCAGCCAGCTGCTGACGTGCTTCCGTGTCAAATGTCTGATTAAATTCTTTTACGATTTCATCAATACGGTCATTCTGGAAGCTGGTCAGGTTCTTCATACCGGAGGTTCCAAGACCGGTGTACATGGTTTCCAGCCATACCTGAGGATCGCCAGTGGGTGCAGAGTTATCGCTTGCTGTATAGAAATCAAAATTTCCCTGGCTCTGATATTCAGACAGATTTTCTACGGCCAGAATTTCAATATTGATTCCTGCTTTTTTCAGATCAGACTGTACTGCGGTAGCCAGAATCGCAGAATCACTGGAGCCGTGGTCTGCTGCCTGTAAATAATGCAGGGTCAGTTCGGAACCATCGGGCATTTCCCGGTATCCATCGCCATTGGTGTCCACATAACCGGCCGCATCCAGAATTTCCATTGCTTTATCCAGATCGTATGTATACGCTTCAACGGTTTCGTTTCCAAAAGGTGTTGCATCTGAATATGCACTGTGGGCTGCACTGCCGCCGATCAGTCCTGCATAAGCTTCCCGATCGACTGCATAGGAAACTGCTTTTCGAAGTTCAATGTCAGACAGAGGGCTGCTTTCTGCATGATTCATATATGCCACATTAACACGGGGGCTGATAATGGAAGATACATTGTACTGGCTTGTATCAGAAAACATGGTTACGCTGGTATTGTCAATGGTATTGGTCAGGTCAATTTCACCGGACTGAAGTGCCATGGCACGGGCATCGGCATCTGCAATCTGTGTTACCGTAATGGAATCCAGACCTGCTTCACCGCCCCAGTAAGCTTCATTTTTCACCAGTTCCACCTTCTGTTCAGAGGTGAAGGAAGATACCATATACGGTCCGGTACAAACAGGTGCTGTATCAATGATTTCCTGACTCTGCGTGGTATCAATAATATCAAAAACCGGTTCGCAGAGATTATTTAAAAGCGCTGCATTGGGTTCTGTCGTTTTAATGGTTAATGTCTGTCCATCTGCTTCCATGGAAGCGATTTTTAAATATTCTGCTGCACGGTCATTGGCTGTCACTGCTCTCTCAAGAGAGGATTTTACAGCTTCCGCAGTCACAGCGGTGCCATTGCTGAAGGTAACACCATCACGAATGTGGAATTCCCATGTGGTTTCATCCACATTTTCCCAGGAATCCGCAATACAAGCTTCGATTTCCAGATGATCATTCAGCTTCACCAGAGCTTCGCCAACGCCCAGACGGCTTGTTACCCATCCCTGGTAATCCACAGCCGGGTCCAGACTGGGAGTTACCCAGAAAAATGCCACATTAATATGTTTTTCACCTGCTGTTCCCGCCTGATTTCCTGCATTGGTTTCCTGATTGGATGTGCCGCCTCCGCAGCCTGTTATGGAAAAACAAACCAGCACTGCTGCCAGCAAAAATGTCATTGCTTTTTGTATGGATTTTTTCTTTGTAAATTTCTTCATAATATTTTCCACTCCTTAAAAGTATTTCAGTAACGATCTCGCTTTTCTATCATTCCTTCGGGTCCAGAATGTCACGCAGGCTGTCTCCCAGAAGGTTAAATACAATTACCGTAATAAAAATGGCCAGTCCGGCAAACAGCATGATCCAGGGTGCTGTCTGCAGATAAGATTTGCCTTCATAAAGCATATATCCCCATTCCGGCGTAGGCGGCTGAGAAGCCAGTCCCAGAAAAGAAAGTCCGGCCAGCGACAGCATCATACCGCCAATATCCAGCGTTGCCATGATCACCATCTGCGGGATAATATTGGGCAGTACATACCAGAAAATAATCTTCATGGTCTTTGCGCCGCCAAATCTTGCTTCGATAATGTAATCTTTCGTTCGTATAACAGAAGCCATACCCCGCGCCATCCGGGCATATCTGGTCCACCAGACCAGAGCAAGCGCAAGGACTGTATTCAAAAGTCCCGGCCCCAGCATACCAACAATAGCAATGGCAAATACCGTATCCGGAAATGCCAGCAGTACATCAGTAAACCGCATGATCACCGTGTCCAGAATCCCTCCAAAAAAGCCGGAAATCATACCGATGGCGGTACCAACCACCGATACAATGGCAACCATCAGAAAGGTTAAAAAGAAGGAATTTCCCGCTCCGCAAAGGATACGCGACAGCACATCTCTTCCCACATTATCCGTTCCAAAAAGATGCTCTTTGCTGGGCGGAGACAATTTTGCCGCAAAATCCGTTTCCAGCGGATCATAGGGAGCAAGCTGCTCTCCGAAAAATGCCACCAGCAGCACCAGCACTGCCAGGGCCAGACAGATACCAAATCGAATCCATTTGCCGCTTCTGGTCCGGGTCGGCTTCATCCGCGGTCTCGGAACATATTCTCCATGCTTTCGTTTAGCCTCTTCCATCAGTCTACTCTCCTTTTCAGACGAATCTGCGGATCCAGGAAACGATAGGAAATATCCACCACCAGATTCACTACTACATAAATAATTGCCATCCAGATTACATACCCCTGTATCAGCGGGTAATCACGCACACGAATGGCTTCCACCACCATATTTCCAATTCCCTGCCAGGAAAACAGGGTTTCAATAATAGCCGCACCGCCCAGCAGATGTCCCACAGACAATCCCACCAGCGTAATAATCGGAAACATGGCATTTGGGAGAACATGACCAAATATAATCTTCCACTCCGGAATTCCTCTGGCCCGCGCCCCGGTCACATAGTTGGAATTCAATTCCTCCAGCACCGCCGCCCGAATCTGACGTACATAACTGGAAATCATGGGAATCACCAGCGTCGCCACCGGCAAAATCATCCCTGCCGGAGTATCGGTACTGACTACTTTCAGCCAGTTCAAACAAACCGCAAATACATACATCAGCAGCAGTCCCAGCCAAAAGTTGGGCATGGAAACACCAAAAAAGGAAACAAAACGGATGATATAATCCACAAACTTATTTTTCTTAACAGCCGATAAAATTCCCAGAGGAAATGAAATCAAGATCATCACAAGTCCGGAAACAGCGGCCAGTTTCAATGTCATAGGCAGTTTCTTCATCAGCTGAGTCAATACCGGTTCGCTGAATTTGGTAGAAGTCCCCAGATCTCCGTGGAGAACATTGCCGAGCCAGCGCACATACTGTACCAGCACCGGGTCATTTAAGCCCATCTCCTCTCTGGTCTGCTCCAACAGCTCCGCAGAAGGCATCATGCCCATGGAAACATATTTCATCTCCGCCGCATCACTGGGTGCCGCCTGAGTCACCATAAATGTAAGAAATGTCACGCCCAGCAGCACCGCCACCAGCTGCACAAGACGATTCACAATGTACTTTGCCATAAAAACTTATCCCTTTTCTGTTGTTTTATTACATTTTCATCAAAAAAATATGCTTTCTTCTGTCCCATATTGTACTATTTTGCCAGTTTTTTCACAAGCCCCCATGGGGGATGTTTTTTCATTTAATTCCTGAATTTATTCAAGGCAGTTCCGTCCCTGCTGAACTGTTACAATCTCTATTATTTCATGATCTATCCAATCAGCTCTCCACTCCTGCATTTTTTCCGCATGACAATCATAAACACCACAATAAAACAGCCTGCTGCCAGTGCCCAGGTGATGGGATACACACTGGCAAGCGCCTGTATGGTATGAATGGTGGCAGAAAATACCGCCAGCAAAAGAATCCGGATTCCGCACAGATTAATCAGAATAATTGCCATGGAGACCACGGAATAGCCCATTCCACGCAAAGCCCCGCTTAGCGATTCCATAATGGGATAAATCCAGTAAAAGGGGAACGATACGCTGGCGATCAAAATAGTGGTTTTTACCACATCTGCATCATTAATAAACCAGCCAAATACCGTTTCTGAAAAAGCCAAAAGCAGTGCAGCAATGCACACAGTAATTGCCGCTCCTGCAGCTGCAATCCGAATAATTCCGCTTCTTAATCGTTTAAACTTACCTGCTCCCGCATTTTGCCCTGCAAAAGTCGTTGCCGCCTGTCCAAATGCCATAATCGGAAGATAAATCAGATTTTCTGCCCGATAATATGTAGCAAACGCCGCAATGGCCGTTTCACCAAACCCATTAATGTAATACTGCACCATTACATTGGAAAACGTAATGACAATGGACTGAATACCGGACGGAAGGCCGATTCGCAGGATTTCTTTCATCACCTCAAAATCCATGGATAACTTCTTCCAGGAAAACTGCGGAATCAATGCTTCCTTTTCTTTTTCTTCCGGTGCTTTCTGAAGGCAGCCTATGACCAGAAATGCCGATAATGCCTGAGCCGCCACCGTAGCAATGGCCACACCGGCCACTCCCATGGGAATCACAATGATAAAAACAGCATCTGCCGCCACATTTACCAGACCGCAAAATACCAGGATACGGAAAGGTGTTTGCGAATCGCCACAGGCCCGCAGAGCCCCCGCCCCCATATTGTAAACAATACTCATGGGCATGCTCAGAAAATAAATCCGCATATACAAAACAGCTCCGGACATAATAGACTCCGGCGTATTTAATAAACGTAAAACCGCAGGTGCCACACCGATTGCCGCAAGCATCATAACCGTTCCCACCGTCAGACCAAATAAAACAGACGAATGAAGCGCACGCTCCGTTTTCTCCTGCTGTCTGGCTCCCACCGCCTGAGAAATTACCACACTGGTGCCCACAGAAATCCCGCTGAACAGACCAATGGTACAGAAAATCAACGTACTGCTGGCCCCAACTGCCGCAGCCGCCGTCTTTCCCAGAATATTTCCCACAAATAAAAAATCAGCAGTGTTATATAACTGCTGAAAAATACTGCTTCCAATCAGAGGAAGCATGAAGAAGATCAACGTCTTCCCCATATTTCCCTCTGTCATATCCAGATGTCTCTTTTTCATGTTCTATCCCCACTTCATTTCATGATACAAAGATCAAAAATCTATTTTTATTGTGGTAAAAATGTAGATATTTTGACCTTTGTATTCTCCCGCATTTACTTTTTAGTATACCAAATTTTAATGGAAAATCATACATTTAATAGAAGTTTCTATATATTATAATTCCAAAAAACAAACCATTGACTTCCATTTCTTCTCCTGTTAATATCGCTTCGTAACTGCAAAACTGTTACATCTTTTCTCTATTAGAAAGTGTGATCAATATGATAAAAACAAACGATAATTTAACCCGTGGACCGGTTATGAAATCCATGCTGCTTTTTGCAGTACCCATGATTCTGGGAAATTTACTGCAGCAGTGTTACAATATAGCAGATACTTTGATTGTGGGACGTTTTCTGGGGTCCAATGCCCTGGCTGCTGTTGGCTCGTCTTTTACTCTTATGACATTTTTGACTTCTATTTTACTGGGACTTTGCATGGGAAGCGGTGCGTTTTTCTCCATCCGCTTCGGGCAAAAAGATGAAAATGGCCTGAAAGAGGGAATCTGCGCTTCTTTTGTTATGATTGGCGCTTTAACGTTATTTTTAAATCTTTTTGTTTTTCTTCTTCTGGATAAGATTCAGATATTTCTTCAGGTGCCGGAGGAAGTATGGGGATTGATGCGCAATTATCTTGCAGTGATCTTTTGTGGAATCACTGCTACATTTCTGTACAATTATTTTGCGTCTCTGCTGCGGGCAGTGGGTAACTCCATGATACCGCTGGTTTTTCTGGCGATTTCCTCCATTCTTAATATCCTACTGGATTTATGGTTTGTACTGGGACTGAACTGGGGCGTTACCGGTGCAGCAGCAGCTACTGTTACGGCACAGTATCTTTCCGGACTGGGAATTGCAATTTATACGTGGCTCGGTTTTCCGCAGCTTCGTGTGAGCCGGGAACATTTCCGTATCCGACGGACCTGTATTCAGGAAATTGCCAGTTTCTCCGTACTGACCTGTATTCAGCAATCCATTATGAATCTGGGAATTCTGATGGTACAGGGTCTGGTCAACAGCTTTGGGCCAACGGTAATGGCCGCTTTTGCCGCTGCGGTTAAAATTGATGCCTTCGCCTATATGCCCGTGCAGGATTTTGGCAATGCATTTTCCACCTTTATTGCGCAGAATTATGGAGCAAAAAAAGAAGACCGGATTCGCTCCGGTCTAAAAGGTGCGGTAGCAACTGCCCTGATTTTCTCTGTTACGGTTTCCGCTCTGGTGTGTATTTTCGCCCGTCCTCTTATGATGTTATTTATCGACGCAGGCGAAACTGCCATCATCGCAGAAGGCGTTCGCTATCTGCGTATTGAAGGGGCAGCTCTGTAAAGTAAAATCTTATTCGCACAAAAGTATATAAAGTTACTGCTGTTTTTGCAAAATTATGGTATCTTTGAAAGAAAAAATTATTCGCAAAGGCGGCAGTTGCCATGGGAAGAAAAGAACAACGAGAAGCAAA
>JBGVFN010000068.1:0-11045 GCA_045121095.1 Lachnospiraceae bacterium
AATCACGATCAACAGATTGGGAGAAATACGAATCAGATCAATGGAAGGGAAAACATTAACCTGAATCAGAAAAACGACCGTAATAAACAACAGCATAGAACCATATTTCTTCATCAAATATCCCCCTTTCTATCTCTTTGCTCTGTTCTGAACAGATATCTCTGAACTTCTATTCGTCAATGTCATCACCATTATTTTTCAATGTAGTAATAACCAGTACGGTATCCAGATGTGTAAAATCCACATAGGGAATAATGGTACCTGATTTTGTCATGTTATTGGCATCCGTTTCGATTTCGTCCACATAGCCAATCAACAGCCCCGGAAGATACTTCGTACTGATATTGGAAGTTACGATCTTATCGCCTTCCGTAATACTGGCATCCTTGTCCGCATACATCAGACGAAGACGGCCTTCCTCATACAGCTCTAAATCACCGGAAACCATACAGCTTTCCTTCATGCTCATGGACATGGATGTAATATTACTGTCATCATCAATAATTGCCATGACCCTGGATGAAGATGGACCAACCGAAGTGATGATTCCGGCCAGACCGCCCTGAGCCAGTACAGCCATATCCACAGCCAGACCATCATTGGTCCCTTTATCAATAATAAAGGAATGAAACCAGTTTCCGGAATCCTTTGCGATTACGTTGGCACCTGTCATCTCATAATCTTCATATTGATTGGACAATTCAAACAATTCACGATACTGATCTACTTCATATTTATCCTGCTGCATCAGACTGATTTCCTGCTGCAGCTCCATCACCTGCTTTTTCAGTTCCTCATTCTCTTTCTGAGCCTTGTGTAAAGTCTCCACATTGTTCACTGCGTCAACCACCGCAGAACCGGTTTTGTTGATTCCCTCCTGCATGGGCATCAGGATGGACTTCACCAGCGACTGCGGACCACTTACCGCATCACTTCTGAACAAAGAAACAACAATCAGCATTACAAATAATACCGTCAAACCTGTTAACACAAATCCGAGCGGCCGATTCACTTCTTTTTTTTCTTCCATCTGCATCCCTACCTTTTTAATGTAACCGTTAACTTCTGGCGGGAACCCCCTCCAAAACTCAATCTTTCCCCAGATATCCGGCTGCCTTCATGCTGAAATACCGGTTTCCTCCAATAATAATATGATCTAATAACAGTATATCCAGCAATTCACCAGCTTCTTTCACTTTTTTGGTTATGGCGATATCTTCTGCACTGGGAGCAGGATCACCACTCGGATGATTGTGAATCATCACCACATGTACTGCACAGTAACGCAGAGCTTCAATAAACAGCTCTCTTGGAGAGACCAAAGAAGCATTGACCGTTCCTTTTGTAAGAAGAACATCCTGAATCCGACGATTTTTCGTATCCAGAAAAATCAAATGCATCTCTTCCTGTTCCAGTCGGCTCATGGATTCCATATAATACCCGGCAATTTTATCCGGTGAATTTAATAAAATCCGATCTCCCGGAATCTGCTCCCACATCCTGCTGCAAAGCTCTGCAAGACATTGAATCTGAATCGCCTTTACCTGTCCGATTCCATCAATCTTCATCAGCTGCGCCGATGTCAGCTGACGTAAATTTTCAAGCTTTCCCTCTGCTCCGCAAAGAAGAAGGATCTCCCTGGCCATCTCTACAGAATTGCGGCTTCTGCTCCCGCTTTTCAGGATAACCGCCAGAAGCTCTGCATCGCTTAAAGCAGATGCACCCCTTTTCATACACTTTTCATAGGGCCGTTCGGAAACGGGCAGTTCTTTCATTGTTACATGACTCATATATTCTCAGGCATATTCCATGCATAAGTCACATTCATGACCTTTTCTGGAACGTCATGTGTTACATATGATCTTACAGGCCTATATATTCTATCATAATTCTTTATAAAAGTATAGACCAACTTCCGTGTTCACAAAGTTTTTACTTTTCTGCAAGAATTCTGTCGAAATTCTTGCAGTTATTCAGCAGATAGCTCATCAACTGCTGAAATGCCGCAATTTCTTTCACTTTTTCATGCATGAATATCCGGCAGCAGGCCCGCTTCCTTCATCTGCTGCACGGACATCAGAATACCGAAACGAGCATGATTCCAGGTCAGTCCGCCCTGGAAGAACACGGTATACGGAGGACGCAGAGGGCCGTCTGCACTCAGTTCAATGGAAGAACCCTGTACAAATGCGCCGGCTGCCATAATAACTTCGGAATCGTAACCAGGCATTGCCCACGGTTCAGGTACTACAAAGCTATCCACCGGTGCTGCCATCTGAATGCCCTTACAAAATGCCTTCAATCCCTCTGCAGTCTGTAATTCTACTGCCTGAATAATATCATGGCGGCTTTCTCTGGAATCAGGAATTACCTTAAAACCAAGCTTTTCATAAATATACGCAGCAAAAATGGCGCCCTTTAATGCCCCGGCAGAAACAGTGGGTGCCAGGAAAAATCCCTGGAAAAAGGTCTGATTTAAGCCCAGGCTGGCTCCTACTTCTTTTCCCAGTCCCGGAGAAGTCAAACGATAGGCACAGCGTTCCACGCAGTCCTTTCGTCCGGCAATATAGCCGCCCACCGGTGCCAGGCCGCCGCCGGGATTTTTGATCAGGGAACCCACGATCATATCGGCTCCCACATCAGAAGGTTCCTTTGTTTCAATAAATTCTCCGTAGCAGTTATCAACCATGACAATCACATCCGGTTTGATCTCTTTAATGAAACGAATCAGCTCCCCAATCCGGTCCACAGACAAAGTCGGACGGCTGGCATACCCTTTGGAACGCTGGATCGTTACTAATTTTGTTCTCTCATTAATGGATTTGCGGATATTTTCCCAGTCAAAACCACCATCCGGCAAAAGATCTGTCTGTGCATAAGTAACCCCATATTCTGCCAGAGAACCTACGGAAGGACGGATTCCAATTACTTCTTCCAAAGTATCATAAGGTTTTCCAACCGGAGAATACAGTTCATCTCCCGGTCTTAAATTGGCTGCCAGCGCCAGATGCAGCGCATGAGTGCCGCAGGTAATCTGTGCGCGGACCAGCGCATCTTCTGTATGAAAGGTTTTCGCATACACTTTTTCCAGCGTATCCCGGCCATCATCATTATATCCATATCCGGTGGAAGTGGAAAAATGGTGTTCTGCCACTCTGCATTCCTGCATGGCATGAAGCACTTTCATCTGATTAAATTGTGCAACGCGGTCAATCTCCGCAAAGCGCTCTGCAAGAGCTTCTTCTGCCTCTTGTCCCAACGCCTGTACTTCTTTCGATAATCCCATGGAAACATACATCGCTTCCAGTTCTTCTGATAACTGCATCGTATTCATGATTGCATCCTCTTTCATCTCTATCGTTTCATTCTTATCATTTATATAATTTCTTTCTCTCTCAAAATCTGCAGCATGGCATCCAGCATTTTTTCTTCCTTCAGCCCGTATGCCTCTTTTTCAATCCAGCAAACTTCCCGTTCTCTGCGGAACCAGGTAAGCTGTCTTTTAGCAAAATGTCTGGTGTCTCGTTTTAAAATATAAATGGCTTCCTCCAGTGTACATTCCCCCTGCAGATAAGCCAGTATTTCCTTATAACCCAGTCCCTGCATGCTGACCATGCCCGCATGACATCCTTTTTCCTGCAGCTGTCTGACTTCTTCGATCAGTCCCTGCTCCAGCATCTGATCAATACGCAGTTCAATTCGCTCATACAATTTCTGGCGATCCATATTTAATACAAAATACGCAAAATTATAAGGAGACTGTTTTTGCCGTTCTGCTTCATTATGCTCAGAAATCTTTGTTCCGGTTTCTTTATAAAATTCCAATGCACGGATTACCCGTTTTACGTTGTTTGGGTGAATATCCACTGCCGCCTGTGGATCGACTTCCTTTAACTGATCATGAAGCCACTGAGCCCCATATTCCTGAGCCTGCTGTTCCAGCTGCTTTCGGTAAGAATCATCCGTTTCCGTCTCTGTAAAGGCGATTTCATTTAAGATCGCCTGAATGTAAAATCCGGTGCCGCCTGCAATAATCGGAATATGTCCGTTGGCATAAATTTTCTCCATAGCTTCCCTGGCCAGTTTCTGAAAAACCACCACATTGAATTCCTCATCCGGGTCCAGCACATCAATCAGATAATGAGGAACTCCATCCATTTCTTCCGTGGTAACTTTAGCAGAACCAATATCCATCCCGCGATAAACCTGCATAGAATCTGCACTGATGATTTCCCCCTGAATGGCTTTTGCCAATTTAATGGACAAAGCCGTTTTTCCAACCGCGGTAGGGCCGGTTAATATGATCAAAGGCTTTTTCATGGGATCTCCTTTCTGCTGCATATTCTGCCTCTATACTTCATTGTCATACTTTTTATAAGACTCTCTTAAATTTCTTTTCCAGCTCATATCTGGTCATTTTGATCATAGTGGGACGACCATGAGGACAGGTATAGGGATTCTCCAGTTTGACCAAATCGGCAATTAACTGCTCTGCTTCCACATCAGAAAGCTTCTGCTTTCCTTTAATGGCAGCTTTACAGGCCAGAGAGGCTGCTTTTTCATAAACTGCCTCCGGTGTAATACGTCCCTTATCACCTGCATGTTCCAGAATCTCCTCAAGAAAATCCATGGGTTTTATCCCCACCAGATTGTCCGGCATTCCATAAACCGCATACTCATTGCCGCCAAAAGGCTCTATTTCAAATCCCAGCTGAACCAGCAGATCCGAAAGAGCCTCAAACTGCCCCTGCTGTCTGGGTGTCAAGGTGATAATCGCCGGCGGATTCATCTGCTGGGTGGTATATTCCTGATTTTTTAACTGCTTAATAATCGACTCATACAACACTTTTTCATGAGCTGCATGCTGATCGATGATCATAAAATATTCCTGATACTGCACAATCCAGTAGGTATCAAAAATCTGTCCCGCCAGTTTCACCTGAGAAACCGTATCCATAGTCAGAAGCTTTTCTTCAAAAAGATTTTGCTGCTGCACATCCACAGCCTGTATTTCTTCAGACACAGACTTTTCTTCAAAAGTCGTTTTTCCCTCAAAAGTGTTTTTGTTTTCAGAAGACGTTTTTCCTTCAAAAACCGGTTTTCTTTGGGCAGATGTCTCTTTTTCTTTATACGCCGCTTCTTTCTCACGTATCAGCAGCTTTTCCATCCGTTTGACTTCAAAAGGCTCCGGCAGCTTTTCCTGTTTTTTATTTTTCACCGTTTCCAGGGTGTTTTTTACTACTTCTGTACTGCTTTTTACAGTTTCCGCACTGTTTTTTATAGCTCCTGCGCTGCCTTTCACAGTTCCTATACTGCCTTTTATAGCTCCTTCGCTGCTTTTTACAATTTCTGCATTTTTTTCAGCCTGCTCTGCAATTACGGGCGGATTCGGTCTGGCAGGAATTTTCTCTGCTGCCTGATCCGGATTGTGCTTTTTCTGTTCTGAGACTCCGCCCTTTCTCTCAGCAGCTTTCTCAGTAGCTTTCTCAGCTGTTTTCTCCACGTTTTTCATCGATTCCTTTGCTTTCTGTGATTTTGCTGTTTCCACAGAAAAGCTGGGAGAAAGTTCCCCTGCTGTCAGTGTTTTCCGGATTGCCCGTACTACTTCCTCAAATAAAAACTCCTGATTTCGAAAACGCAGCTCCATTTTCGAAGGATGTACATTCACATCGGTAAATTCCGGTTCAATTTTTATATTGAATACAGTAAACGGAAATTTATGCTGCATGAGAAAGTTTCGATATCCTTCTTCAATCGCCCGGTTGATCAGCTGACTGCGGATATATCGTCCGTTGATGAAATAAATCTCACAGGATCTGCTGCTTCTGGCAATGACGGGTTTTCCAATAAATCCTTCCAAACTGAAAAAGGAACTTTTAAAGGACAACGGAATCAATTCTCTGGTTAATTCTCTGCCGTACACATGATAAATTACATCTTTCAGATTATGATTTCCGGAAGTATGCAGGCGATTCTGACCATTTTGTATATACCGGAAGGAAATATCCGGTCTGGATAATGCCATTTTTCCGATCATATCATAAATATATCCGCCTTCCGTGGCAGGTGTTTTTAAAAATTTTCTCCGGGCAGGTGTGTTATAAAACAAATCCCGCACAATAATGGTGGTTCCCTCCGGTGCTCCAACTTCCTCCAGCGCCAGCTGCTGACCACCTTCGATGACATAGCGATTTCCCACCAGACTGCTGTGTGTCCGTGTAATCAATTCCACTCTGGCTACCGCCGCCACGCTGGAAAGCGCTTCTCCGCGGAACCCCAGACTGGAAACCGTTAATAAATCAGCTGCTTCTGTAATTTTACTGGTGGAATGGCGCTGAAAGGCCGCAGGCAGGTCTTCTGCCGCAATGCCTCCGCCATTATCGGTGACACGAATCAAGGTTGTTCCACCCTGTTTAATCTCCACAGTAATCGCTGTTGCACCTGCGTCAATCGCATTTTCGGTCAATTCCTTTACCACAGAAACAGGCCGGTCCACCACTTCGCCTGCTGCGATCTGATTAATTGTACTTTGATCCAGTAAATGTATCTTTCCCATCGTCTATCACCATTCTATCCCCGGCTATACCCGGTTTTTCAGTTTCGACTGCAGCTGATACAGGAAATTCAATGCATCAATGGGCGTCATATGGCCCAGATCCGCATCGGTTAATTCCTTAATAATATCATCTTCTTTTACCGTATCAAATAAGGTCAGCTGAGCCATGTCCACATCATCGGGCTTTTTCACACAGACTCTCGCACTGCTGCTGGAAGAAATTGCCAGTTCTTTGGATTTTGCAGCCACATCGGCATCTGTCAGAGCTTCCACGATCTCTTTTGCCCGGTGCAGCACGGTTTCCGGCACACCAGCCAGTCTCGCCACCTGAATTCCGTAACTCTTATCGGCTCCGCCCTTTACAATTTTTCGCAGGAACACAATATCATCGCCATTTTCCTTTACTGCAATGCAGTAATTGTTGATTCCCGGCAGTTTTCCTTCCAACTCCGTCAGTTCATGATAATGGGTGGCAAATAATGTTTTTGCCCCCAGAGTTTTGGTATTGCTGATATATTCAATAACCGCCCAGGCAATGCTGAGTCCGTCAAACGTACTGGTTCCCCTGCCGATTTCATCCAGTATCAGCAGACTGTTTCTGGTGGCATTTCGAAGAATGTTGGCAACTTCTGTCATTTCCACCATAAAAGTACTCTGCCCGCTGGCCAGATCATCAGATGCTCCCACTCGGGTAAAAATCCGGTCGCAGATGCAGATATTGGCAGAAGATGCGGGCACAAAACAACCAATCTGAGCCATCAGCACCAGCAGCGCCGCCTGTCGCATATAAGTAGATTTACCAGCCATATTGGGCCCCGTTATAATCGAAACCCGTTTATTGGTATTATTCAGATAAATATCATTTGCCACGAACTGACCATCCTGCATCATTTTTTCCACCACCGGGTGGCGTCCGTTTTTAATGTCAATGATACCTTTTATATTTATGTTGGGGCGCACATAATCATATCTGGAACTGACCGTTGCCAGGGAAACCAGCACATCCATCTGCGCAACCGCTTTGGCAGTCTTCTGGATTCTTGCCACATCCGCAGCAATCTTGTCGCGTACCTCACAAAACAGATCATATTCCAGACCGCAAAGCTTATCTTCTGCCCCCAGAATCACCTCTTCCAGATGTTTCAGCTCATCTGTGGTATAGCGCTCCGCATTGGTCAATGTCTGTTTGCGCACATAATGGGCCGGTACCAGACTTTTGAATGAATTGGTAACCTCCAGATAATAGCCAAATACTTTATTAAATTTGATACGAAGGTTTTTAATACCGGTGCTTTCCCGCTCCCGGCTTTCCAGCTCTGCCAGCCAGGTCTTTCCTTCCGTGCTGGCCTTTCGGTATTGATCCGCCAGTTCATGATAGCCGTTTTTAATGATTCCGCCTTCCCGCACAGTTATGGGCGGTTCTTCCACAATCGCCCGGTCAATCAGATCACAGATATCATCCAGCGTATCCAGTTCTTCTGTTAAATACATCAGCAGATTGCTCTGATAATTTTTCATAATATTGCGAATGGGCGGCAGCATCTGCAAAGAATTACGAAATGCGATCAAATCTCTGGGATTTGCTGTTTTTCCCGCCATACGGCTGATGAGACGTTCCAGATCGTATACTGGATTCAGATATTCCCGCAGCTCTTCCCGGTCAATCTGATTTTCATTGATCTCTTCAATGGCATCCTGCCGTTCCAAAATTTCCTGACGATCCACCAGGGGCTGCTCGATCCAGGTTCGAAGCATTCTGGCGCCCATGGCTGTTTTGGTCTGATCCAACACCCATAATAAACTGCCCCGTTTATTTTTCTCCCGCAGCGTTTCTGTCAGTTCCAGATTCCGACGGGTAGAAGTATCCAGAATCATAAATTTACCCGTACGATAGGTTTTAATCCGGGTCAGCTGGGAAATGGTACTCATCTGTGTTTCATACAGATAAGTCAGCAGTGCACCTGCTGCAATGATCCCGGTAGGATAATCCTGTAATCCCAGTCCATCCATCCGTTCTGTATGAAAATGGTTCTTTAAAATGCCTGTAGCCTTATCATCACTGAAATAAACATTATCCAGTGACGAAATGGAAATATTCAGTCGGTTGCGCAGATCATTAAAATCCACTCCGCTCATCCCCAGTGATTCGTTACAAATCAGCTCGGAAGGCATAAATTTATGAATTTCATCGTTTAAAACACGAATAGACTCTACTTCTGTTACATAAAAATCACCGGTTGAAATATCTGCTGTGGCAATACCAAAGGATTTTTCCAGATAGACTACGCACATCAGGTAATTATTCCTTCCTTCCTCCAGTGCCTGCGCACAGGTAATGGTTCCCGGTGTAACAACTTTAATAACCTCTCTTTTTACCAGACCCTTGGCCTGCTTCGGGTCCTCCACCTGCTCGGCAATGGCCACCTTGTAACCTTTCTGCACCAGCCGGTTCATATAATTTTCATAAGCATGATAGGGAATTCCACACATGGGAGCCCGTTCTTCCAGACCACAATCCTTTCCGGTCAGCGTCAGTTCCAGCTCCCGGGATACGGTCACCGCATCCTCGAAAAACATCTCATAAAAGTCACCTAATCTATAAAAAAGGATACAATCCTTATACTGTTCTTTTGTAGCAAGATAATGCTGCATCATTGGTGATAACTGTCCCAATTTCTCTTCCTCACTCTATTGCAAAATTTTCCGTGTAACATTATACGACCATTTTTTATAATTGTCCAGAACTTCCCTGAACGTGTCTGAAAAATGGTAACCATTCAGCCTCTGCCCCCTTTCAAAAGCAATCACAGGAAATTACCGCAAAAAAAGCAGCGATTCCGTCTTCTCATATGGAATCACTGCCTTTACTATTTTTTAACTTTGTTCGAGTATTTTCAGACATACTCTGACGAAACGGAAATATCTGCTGACACAGACATCACCATACATGAAAGTTCACTGTAATTTGCTGTAATACGAAACGGTTACACCAGATTTTTAATGATATCACAGAAATCAAATGTAGCAAAATAATCCTTCATGGTTTCTGCACGACGGATCAGCTGATAACTGCCATCTTCCTTCAGCAGAATTTCTGCAGATCTTAACTTGCCATTGTACTGATATCCCATGGAAAAGCCATGTGCACCTGTATCATGAATAACCAGATAATCTCCCACTTCAATTTCAGGGAGCATACGGTCTACTGCAAATTTATCATTATTCTCGCAAAGAGATCCGGTTACATCATACTTATGGTCGCAGGGAGCATCCTCCTTACCAAGCACTGTAATGTGATGATAAGAACCATACATGGCAGGGCGCATCAGGTTTGCAGCACATGCATCACATCCGATATATTCTTTATAAATATGCTTCTGATGAATTGCCTGTGTAACAAGACAGCCGTAAGGGCCCATCATAAAACGACCCATTTCTGTATAAATAGCAATATCATCCATACCTTCGGGAGCCAGAATCTCTTCATATACTTTCCGCACACCTTCACCAATTGCCAGGATGTCATTGGGTTCTTTATCAGGGGTATAAGGGATACCTACACCACCGGAAAGATTAATAAAGCGGATATCTGCTCCTGTTTCTTTTTTCAGTTTTACAGCCAGCTTAAATAATACACCAGCTAATTCCGGATAATATTCATTGGTTACGGTATTGCTTGCCAGGAAAGCATGGATACCAAAGCGTTTCGCACCTTTCGCTTTTAAAATCTTAAATGCTTCCACCATCTGTTCTTCTGTCATACCGTACTTGGCATCTCCAGGGTTATCCATGATGCCATTACTCATCTGGAATACACCGCCGGGATTAAAACGACAGCTGATTGTTTCCGGAATAGAACCGGTGCATTTCTCCAGAAAATCAATATGGGTAAAATCATCCAGATTGATGACTGCATCAATGCTTCTTGCGTACTGGAATTCTTCCGCCGGTGTCGCATTGGAAGAAAACATAATTTCTTCACCGGAAAATCCCAGTTCATTTGCCAGCTTCAGTTCCGCTAAAGAGGAACAATCACAGCCGCAGCCATATTCTTTCAAAATATTAATCAGGAAAGGATTGGGATTTGCTTTTACTGCAAAATACTCTCTAAATCCTTTATTCCAGGAAAATGCTTCATTTACACGTTTTGCATTTTCACGAATTCCTTTTTCATCGTATAAATGGAACGGAGTGGGGTAATTCTTTACCATCTCCTGAACCTGTTCAAGTGAAACAAATGTCTTTTTCATCAGTTTATCTCCTTTTTACGGTACCTTATCTTTTTCAGCTCCCTCTTAACACATTATGACATTATACACAACTTCTGCAAATAATGCAATACGTAACCATTCAGCAGGCATTCACAATTTTATCGGAAAAACCTCAGAAACACGCGATCATACTCGGCTGAATCGATAACATAAAATACAGATTTCCATACCGCATCCCATAAGCAGCAAAAAAAGCGTCTGGAGCATGCTAAAAAAAC
>JBGVFN010000069.1:0-3731 GCA_045121095.1 Lachnospiraceae bacterium
TGCAGACTGCGTGAATGATTTTTCAAACACGCTCTAGCATTATAATACAAACCTGCCGGCATTTCTACTTTATTTATTTGTTTCTTTACATCCGTTCGGGCTGTTTTTACACGCTTCCGGCAGACGTCCATCTTCCTTCAGAAGCTGATACAGCGTAGGTGAAAAATGAAATTCCTCCATCAAAGCCTCTACTTCTTTCAGATATTTTTCTTTTCTGGCTTCATGAGATGCTTTCTGCAATCTTCCGGCCGGCTGCATCGGCTGCTGCGCGTGACCGGACCCTGCTTCCTCCTGGCGGATTGCCCGGATCAGCAGATTTTTGGGCGTATTTTCCAATTCTACAAATTCCAGAATCTGGGTTTTATAACCGCAGTATTCCAGTAAGTTGGCACGAATGGCATCTGTCATCAATGCTGCAGTACGTTCTTTTACAATTCCATAGCGCCCAAGAAGTGACAGACTGTCCGTGGAAAACTGCTTATTCAGCTCATGCTGGCAGCAGGGCACGGAAAAAATCATCTTTGCATTCCAGCAGATGGCATGAAATAAAGCATAATCGGTAGCGGTATCACAGGCATGAAGAGTGATTACCATATCAGCCGGCTTTTCGCTTTTGTATCCATTAATATCACCCATCTCAAAATGCAGATAGGTATAGCCATATTTTCTTGCTGCTTTATTGCAGTTTTCAATGACTGCTTCTTTCAGATCCAGACCGGTCATATCCACCTTGATCCGGCGAATCTGCGTGAAATAATAGTATAAAATAAACGTCAGATACGATTTTCCACATCCAAAATCTACGATTTTTAACCGCTTTTCATTGTTTGGATTGAGATTTTTCACCGCATCATCCACCAGCTCTACAAAACGATTAATCTGACGATATTTATCCTGCATGGAAGCCACAACACGTCCTTCTTTTGTAAAAATACCCATATCCACCAGCGGCGGAATGATTTCTCCCTCCGGCAGAATATATTGTTTTTTCCGGTTATGCTCCATCTGAACATGAGGCTTTGTACTATTTTCCTGAAGTGCTTTCTTTTTCCAGGAAACTTTGCCCTTTTTTGAAATTAAAATGCTGAATTCCCATTCCTGAGACCAGGCATTTAACTGAAGAAACTGTTCCTGTAAATAGGATATACAGCAGGCTCCGATTCTGGAAAATGCCAGATTTTCATGAAAAACCTGTGTTTTTGTATATCGTTCTACCTGATAATAGCCTTTCTTCAACAGGATGTTTATTTTTTTATTTTCCTGACTTTTGGAGCCAGGTTTACTGATTACAATTTTGTAAGGACGTGCAGCAAAAATTTCTTCCACATATGTTTGCAGCTTGCTTTCTTGTACAAAATCAGTAGCCTTATTTTCCTTTACAGAATTCGTTTTATCTGCTTGTACAGGATTTTCCTGCAGTTTTGTATCTTTTTCCATGACTGCTCCTTATACCAGTGAAAGTAATTCTTTCGGTGATTCCACGATAAAATCTGCTCCTGCCTGTTCCAGTTCATCCCGGCTTCCATATCCATACAGAGCGCCCACTGCAGCAATTCCCTGTTTATGAGCCCCAATCATGTCATATTCCCGGTCGCCAACCATCAGTACCTCGGATTTTTTTTCTGCTGTAATCCCAGCCTGATGCAGTACTTCTGCAATGATTTCAGCTTTATCGGTGCGGCCGCCATCTAAAAAACTGCCCACAACACCGTCAAAATAGTCCTTCAGGCCAAAATGTTCCAGAATCTGCTCACTGAATACCTGCGGTTTGGAAGTAGCCAGATAAATACGCCGCCCCTCTTCCTTTAAAACCTGCAGTGTCTCTTTCATTCCCTCATAAACCTCATTTTCAAAAATGCCCCCTGCACTATAATACTCGCGGTAATACTCCACCGCTTTTAATGCTTCTGCATGGGAAAAACCATAAAAACGCTCAAAGGAATCGGACAGAGGCGGACCTACAAAACGGCGCAGCTTTGCCCGCTCCTGATGACCAATTCCAAATTTATCCAATGCATACTGTACAGAATTCATGATTCCCGGTCCGGAATCGGTTACGGTTCCATCCAGATCAAATAAGATTATCTGATAACTCATTTTCATATCTCCTTACGGTTTTTCGTAACCATTCAGCAAGGCTGAATGGTTACAATTTGTCTAATATATTTCTTCCTCGTTCTCTTCAAATATCTCATCTACGCAATCTGCTGCCGCTGCAATTTCCGGTATCAGAAAAGCACTGCAAATAATCATGCCGTCTGCCAGAGCCAGAAACAGCAAATACGCCGCTTTCAAAGAAAAGACAGCCAAAATTCCTGCCGCACAGGCAGCAATCGGAATTCCCCATACCGTTATTTTACGGATATTGCGGATGTACTGTCCTCCATTTTTCTCGGTTAAAACCAGCTTTTCGTATGTATTTTCCAGATGCGAATTGGTTCGAAGCAGCCATACTCCCAGCAGACCTGCTGCCAGTAAAATCAGTCCCGCCAGATTCCATCCTGCCCCGGCCTGCTCCTGTGAAAAGCCATACCAGCTGAATCCATATAGAAAAATTCCATAACTCATCATACCGCCAACGTACATCAGCAGCTGCTCTGCCCGCCGCACTTCCGGTTCAAGAATCCGTCTCCTGATCCATATTTCTGTCGCGTCAAAAAGCCGGTAAACAGCCACAACGGTTCCTGCCAGAATCAGAAGATACAAAAGGATCCAGAAAATAGAGCCGGAAAAATACTGCGTTTTCATCAGTCCCATATCTACGCCTGCCGCTTCGCTCTGCTCCTGCACAAACTGCATGGCACAGTTCTGGATTTCTTTCGTTCCCAGCGCCTCCAGTTTTGCTTCTATATCATCACGAAGCTGCATATAATCAATCTGAAAGGGACTTCCATACTCTTCCATCAAGGAACTTCTGGCGTCTTCCTCCATCTGAGAAATTTTCCAGACAACTGCCTGCGGCACCAGAAAGGTATCTTCCAGATCGGCCATGCTTTGCTGCCCCTTCAGGGAATCTTTCAGATAATAAATACCATCCTCGCCCTTTTCATAACTGCTGTTCCACTCACTTTTTTCCAGATCGGACATGTACAGTTCCACCTGCTGCCATCCATCAGATGTCACCGCCTCCGAAACCATATATTCAATCCCGCTGTTTTCTGCTCCGGTACTGCGCATCCCCTGTAAAGATTTTGCAATACTGACGATACTGAAAATCTGTACCAGAAAAAGCAGGAGCACACCACCAAGATATTGCCAATATATCAGCAAATTTTTCGTTATCCGCTTCATCCCATTCTCCTACTGTACTATTTTTATTCAAACAGACATTTGGCCGGACATAAACTACTGTCTGCTGACCATCTGCTGAATAAGTCAGTTCAAGTATACCACAGAACCGGTCTGTTGGGAAATTTTTTGTAACGATTCTTCCCCTGCTGAACTGTTACAATTTTCATAGGGCAGTATCTCCTATAATAGACTGGCAAATTCCGTCATTTTTCACAATAAAGTGTTTTTTTCCTCAAAAAAAAGACAAAACTTGGTCAGTATGCTTTGATTTTTCCAGAAACCATGCAAAGTATCGGTAAATGTGCGCCTTGACACTTTCAGCTTTCCATTATTATAATTAGTTCTGATTCAGAGTAAGTTTATTTCGAGAAACGCGCCATTGACGTGCTTTTCTTGATACGTCGTAACAAGAAATACACAGGAGGTATATAGAATGAATA
>JBGVFN010000070.1:0-2086 GCA_045121095.1 Lachnospiraceae bacterium
ATATCCTCCCTATTAAGTCAAGTCTTTTTTCCTTGAAAATCAAGGATTTTTCGATATACTATCAATAAATATCTCAGAAGAAAGAGCCATAGGTATGGACATTTCTCTGTATCTGGTACGAAAATAGCTGGTTTTGGGTACACGAAATAAAACGTCTTGTGTTTCGTTCTACTTGGCCTTGTGTATACCCATCCATCTATGGCAGCGTACCTCCCGTGTCTACCAGGATCACCCGCATTTCTGCAGGGGCCTAACTTCCTTCGTCCCGCCTGTCCATATCCAGGGTGTCAGCTTAGCTCCTTGTCAGGGTCATGCCCTATGGAAAATATTCCTGCCGACTACTGGCTCATTCTTTGTCTTAAGTTTTACTGACCTGTTCTGTATGATCCACAAACCAGCACCTTTCGGTGGACGTTTTCCCAGCCCGTTTCTCATACCTTTCAGCTTTCCTGTCACAGCTGGATTCAGCTCTCAGATATACTTTCTAAAGGCTCAATCCAACTGTGACAGGGACATTACTTTTTTTCTCTGGTTATTATGCTTCCTGCATCTGCGGCCTCCGGATGGCTCCCATCAGTTTTTCCGCATCATAATCTACACCTTTTGTAAGGATCGCATAGAATACCCTTATAACCTTGCAGGCTACCACAACCACTGACTGCATTTTTTTCAACGGATTTCCCTTTCGACTCCGATAATAGTCATATATTTTCTGGAACTCCGCATTCTTTCCTATCAGCGATATTGCTGCCTCATACAGCACATATCTCAGGCGCTTCCGTCCTCGGTAGCTGATCCGGCTTTCTCCATTATGCTTGCCCGAATCATTCGCCACGATCGCATATCCCGCCAGTTTCTGCAGCTGTTTGGGATTATCAAAACGTCCAATGTCCCCAACCTCTGCGATAAAACCGCTGACTGTAACCAGACCGACCCCTTTGATCGCCATCAGCTTATCAATATATGGGATCTCCTTTAGTTTTTCTTCTATACTCCGGAGCAGTTCCTCCATCCTTGACGCATATACATCCATGTCATTCAGCAGATTTCTTAATTCGATCCTCGCTGCTTCCGGTGCTTCCTTACTCCCAATGCTATGCTCTGCAGCTGATACCAGGGTCTTTGCCCTCTTCATTCCAACGCCTCTCAGCTTCGCATCTCTCCAGATCTGGTTCACACCTTCTGCCCCGAGCTTTATGATATCCTCCGGCAACGGAGCTGCTTTCAGCACCATTCTGCCACTGACCGCCTTCAGGTCTCCATATACGTTTTTATATTCCGGAAAGTAGATGGAAAACCATCTTGCAATCCGGTTTTTGATCCTTGTGAGCTCTTCCTGCGTCTGAAAGCGCAGGTTCGAAAGGCTCCTGATCTCTGCATATATGCCGGTCGGTATATATGGATAGGAAAAACGTCCCTCATTGACCAGTGCCGCAATCGTTTTGGGATCTTTGCGGTCATTCTTGTTCGGATTGTTGTCGTCCAGTTCCTTTGATTTCTTAACATGGTGGGGATTCACATGCACCGGCTTTATTCCACTGTCCTGCAGGAATTTCCCTAATGCAAACCAGTAATGTCCGGTTGGCTCCACACCGGGAATCACAGCAGTTTTGCCATGTTTTTCTGCGATATCTTCCATCCATGCTTTAAATGTCTGGAATCCGGCTTCCGTGTTACTGAACTCCAACGGCTTTTTACTATACTCATAATTCCGCCAGTCAAAAGCTCTGGCGTAATGGGTTTCGCTTCCGACATCAATACCAACAATTAAAGTTTTTTCCGTAATGGATGCAATTTTTGCGTTCTGTGTGTTATAATTCATTTCAGATACCTCTCTGTTCAATAAGATTTTTACTAACCGCCTAAGTCAGTAATCTTATTTTACACTGAGGTATTTTTTTCTCAACCTTCTTTCTCGGAATTCCCTATACTTGAATTATACAGGAAGCTCCTTTTTTGTTTCAGTCCAGATCCAGGTAATATTTCATGAAACATGCATCAAATGGTCGGGTCTGAACATGAGTTCTTTTTTTCAGGACTCAAAGGTCCCCTTCACCAGGAGTTTGCCTCCTGATACCATGAGGCG
>JBGVFN010000071.1:0-16745 GCA_045121095.1 Lachnospiraceae bacterium
TGCGGGCCTGTTTTGTTTTATCTAAATTCAGCAAGCATTCATAATTCCTACGGAAATTATGCTTGGCTGAATAGTTAAAAAAAAAAATTTTTTTTTTGAAAAAACGCTTGACTTTTTCGAATACCTGGTGTATTATATAAAACGTCGCTGGGGTACAGCGATGGGATGTGCGCTTAGCTCAGCTGGATAGAGCGTCTGACTACGGATCAGAAGGCCGGGAGTTCGAATCTTCTAGCGCACGTAGCAAGGTCTGAAGTTTTTACTTCAGACCTTTTTTACTTGCTTCATTTTTTATCTCATGTCCAAGTAAAACATTTCTAAATCCTATATTCTGAAATTCTTTCGGAATCTGGAAGGGATATTTTCCATAGCTGAATCGGAATAAGAATCTTCCGTATGTAAATGGCAATTATGAAAGATGCGAATCGTTACGATAAACTTTCTCAAAAATAAATCATAAAAACAGAAAAAGTTAGTTGATTTTAACTTAATTTGTGTGTATAATCATCTCTGGTTAGTTTACATAAACTAACTCAGGCAATTATTTATCAGAAATTGATTCATTCAATGAAAGATGGAATGCAATTCTAAAAAATAGCAGCAGTTTCTAGGTCATAATGATATGTCGGGCAGTTCCCTTTAATCAGCAGGGAGAACGGTAAGAAAGGAAGTAAACCGCATGAGGGATATATCCAAAAGCAGAGAAGAACAGACATTGACCCGGGTAAGCCGGGAGAAGGATGAAATTATGAATCTGCTTCGAGAAAATGGTTTTCGGATTACAAAGCAGAGAAAACTGATACTGGATATTGTATTTACTCATGAATGTACCTGCTGCAAGGAAATCTATTATGAGGCGCTGGCAAAGGATTCTTCCATAGGCATAGCAACTGTTTATCGTATGATCAATACGCTGACAGATATTGGTGTTTTTCAGTCGGCGGTATCATATAAACAGATGTATCAGATTTCAGCGCAGAATACATTGGAAGATTCGTATACTTCCTGCGGAGGCTGCAAAATTATTCTGGAAAACGAAAAAGTCGTGGAGTTTACAGATTATGAATGGAAGCAGCTTTTAAAAAAGGCTGTGGAAGAAAAAGGTTATTCAGATGAAATTTCCTGTGTGTTTCTAAGAACTTCAGAAAAGACGGAACAGTAACAGGATTTTCTATTAGACTCTCTTTAGTATTGAAATGGGAAACCGGTCAGTGTAATGCTGACCGGTTTTCTATTAGAGTCTTTTTCAAACACGCTCTAGTGCACCCGGCGGGCGTACGTTCTTTATTTTCAAATACATTTCAATTGAAAAAATGGTATAATGGACCTTGCACAGCTTTGTATTTATGCAAAGAATTCTATAAGGTGAAAAACATATGGAGATGTCAGTCAACGTGGTATAATGTGAAATAAGTGAGTTGGCTTGAACTGTTATGGGATAAAAAATATTATTGGATGAAGGAAAAGGAAAACAGGTAATTATGGATTTAAAACAACTGCAGTATTTTGTGGTCAGTGTGGATAGTGGAAGCTTCAAAGGGGCAGCGGAGCTGTTGTATACCACGCAGCCTCATGTAAGTAAAACGGTAAAGGCTCTGGAAGATGAGCTGGGATGTGCTTTGCTGGATCGAAAGACCAGAGGAGTACAGGCCACAGAAGCCGGGAAACATATTTATAATTATGCCAGACAGGTTTTGATTGATTCCAATCGAATCATCAATCTGCCGGAAGAACTTTCTCAGCGCACATTGAAAGTGGCAGCCAATTCCGGTGACCGCATGGTAGCATTATTTTCTCATTATTATATGGAAAAGAAATCGGAAGGACTGCGCGCGGACTATGTAAAAGGAAGCATGGAACAGATTATTGAATCTGTCAGCAGTGGGGAAACGGATGTGGGATTTCTGTTTATTTCAGACCGGCAAAATGCTTTTGTAGCGCATATGCTGGCTCAGAAGAAATTGGGATTTTATCCGCTTATGCGAATGGAACCACTTTTATTTGTGGGGCCGAAAAATCCTCTGTACCACATGTCCAGTGTATCAGACCAGGAACTGCGCAATTATCGTTTCATTCAGTCACCGGAGGATGATTATGCCATTAATATGAATCCAGGCTATATGCAGGCAGAATCACCTTTTTATAAAAATCAGCAGGTCATCACCACCAACAGTGAGCATTTATTAATCCATATGCTGCTGGAAACGGATTTGTGCAATATCAGTTACAATCTCCCTTCTGATGTATGCGTAAATGAAAAAATTCGTTCCATTCCTATCCATGGAAATGGAAGAGGCTCGGATGTAACATTTGGATACATCCTGCGAATGGAAGAACCCATTTTACCTGAAATTCAGGACTTTATCCAATATGTAGTGGAACATGTAAAAGATGGCAAAGAAGACGGGAATGAAAACGAACAGGAAGTATCTTTTTGGACATAAAGATGTGTAATGATTCGCAGGGATGTAAATATTAAATTGAAAGTGTAAAAACTTAAAAACGGCAGATAGAACGAATTTTGATAAGTTTCGTTTTATCTGCCGTTTTTGTAAAAGAAGTAATTGTAGAATACGTAAAGTGGTGTAACCGTTTAGCAGAAGATAAAATGTTGTAAAAAACTAATTGATTTTTTCAATGAAGTCTTCTATAGAATCTGCCCTTGCAGCAAGTTTTAACCACTGTTTCAGTATATTGATATCCTGCACAGACTGGATTTTTTCCTGAAGGTTCGGAGATAATGTACCGAGATCTTTCAAAAAATCCAGAATATTAGTATGAAGAGAATTTAGTTCTCCCTGCTGTATTCCCTGCTGTATTCCCTGCTGTATCCCTTGTTGTATCCCTTGTTGTATCCCTTGTTGAAGTCCTTCACTTATAGCCTTCTCCTTGCATTCTTCAAATTCATCTGCAAATAATTCTCTTAAAGCCTGACACATTTTTTTCTCTTCCTCCATTTCTTCCGGATTGGATCGGACAATTGCATCCATGATGGTTTGATATAAATTAATATTTTTTTTATCTTCATATGCTTCCACCAGTTCTTGGATTTCACCGCCGGATTTTAAATTGGTTCTTAGATGCTGCATCCAGAAATACTCTTTTGGGGATAACTCTGAAATAATAATGACCTGCATGGGGAATAGATATGGTGAACCATACAAGTGATAAATTCCAGGTGCATATTCCTGAATTTTTATGCCGCGTACCTGCATTAAATGTGAAAATAATTTTTTCGGGCAATGGCTGCAAACAAGGGTAATAGTGATTTCTTCCGGATTAATCTCCATTACTTTTTTTGTGTTGGCCTGGTAGAAACATGCATAGCCATACGTTTTGTAAAAATCGTTGATATTTAGATAGTCATCAGGAGACTTATATTCGATAATATTATGTTCCCTGAAAAGATGTCCTATTTCTTTATGAATAGGAATAGATTTTACTTTTTTAAGTACAATAATATCTATCTGCAGTGGCTTTTCACTTAAAGGGAATTCTTCATAATAAGTAAGTGATTTTTCATAATCATTCAGTTCTACTTTTAATGCAGCTGCAAAAGCCGGGTGCCACCAGATTTTTCCTTCGTGCATATTACAGACCTTTCCTTTCTATAAGTATACTATACATATTAAATAAATGCAATATAAAAAATATATCTATTTAATATAGCTATAATATATAAAACAAAACTAAAAGTCAATAAAAATATTTACCAAATAATAAAAAATATAATTAGTAATAAAATGCTAGAAAAAAATGTATTTTCCCTATTGCATTTTTTTCAATAATGGTGTAAAGTTAGTGTAAGCTAATTAGTTTAAACTAACTAATGGGTTTTGAGAGGAGATTAACAGATGGAAATGGTTCAGACTGCTGAGATGAGATGTTATAGAGATCAGGAAAAGGAATTACAGATATTACGTGAAAAGGTTGCCAGCCAGTGTGCACCGGTTATTTTTGATGTAAAACCGTCTAATTTACTGATTCTGGAATCAGCAGATGAGAAGCAGCTGCAGGCAATGATGAGAAGAATGGGCCTGCATTGCCAGCTTTTTTATCAGACGGGAGCCAAAAGCATCTGGTTTGTGTGTCGCAGAGATCGGATGTGTGCACTGCTTCAAAATCCGGAAGTTGCAGCTTTTTTTGAAGAAAAGAAATATCGCCGCATTCAGGAAATTCCGCTGGAACAGGTGATTGATCGTGTAGGAAAGCGTTTTGCATTTTATAAAAAAGGACGTACAGAGTATCCTCATGAACTGGGGCTGCTTTTGGGATATCCTTTAGCGGATGTACAGGGGTTTATTGAAAATAAAGGGAAATGTTATCTGTGTTCCGGTTACTGGAAAGTTTATAAGAATGAGCGGGAAGCAAAACAGACCTTTTTCCTGTACCGTCTGGCAAAACAGTTTGCCATGGAACTGGTACGTGCTCGCGTAGAGCTTTGGGAAATCCCGCAGAAACTGGAAAGCGCAGCTGCGTGATAATGGAAACATTGGGCTGATGGAAAAATCCAGCTGACAGGAAAAAAGGACTGATGGAAAGTACGGACAGAAAGGAGATTTAAATATGAGTATTGTAATCGTCGGAGGACATGACCGCATGGTCTGTCAATATAAAAGAATCTGTAAAAATTATAAATGTAAAGCAAAGGTATTCACCAAAATGACGGCGGATATGGATAAACAGATGGGTTCTCCCGATATGTTTATCTTATTTACCAGTACAGTGTCTCACAAGATGGTAAAATGTGCGCTGGACCAGGCGAAAAATACCCGTGCACAGATTGTCAGAAGCCATACCAGCAGCAGCGCGGCTCTGGAAAATATCTTAAAGGAATGCTGCTGCTAAAAGGAAGATTGCTGTTAAATGAAATAATGTTGTTAAATGAAATAATGTTGTTAAATAAATGGTTGTTATTAAATGAAATGTTGTTGTTAAATGAAATACTGCTGCGACTGCTGCGAAAAGGTATCCCCGGTTAACAAATGTATTTTGTCAGCCGGGGATACGGGAAAAGAAAAACAATAAAATGTTATAAGCGATTATTTGTCTTCTGGTTTTTCCAGAAATGTTTTTACAAATTTATTTTCAATCTTTTTATAGGTATCTACGACACCTGTTTCAATTGTTTTGTAGGAGTTTACAACGGTGTCTTCAATTTTCTTATAGGTGCCTACAACTCCATCTTCAATTTTTTTATAAGCATCTGTAACGCCATTTTCAATTGCGTGGTAGGTTTTTACTGCATTTTCTTCTGCTTTTTCGGAAGCATCATTCATCATATGTTCCATGGCTTCACAGGTTTCTTTATCATAGTTCATCATTATTAATTACCTCCCAGGATTGTTTTTGATTTCGTAATATATGGATGTTTCAAATCTGTATGGATGCTTTAAAGGTCATAGGGCCCGAACTCTCTTTTGCAGCATGAAACCATATGTAATAAAGTATTTGTCTGGGATTTTATAATAATTATGTTTCTGATATGATGATGAAATGTTTACGAAATGTTAAAAAATGTCACTAATCTCCATATCCGGATGTGGACACATAAAAAATACCTGTAAAAAATGTCACTAGCCCCTGATGCCAAAGTCAGGGGTCTTTTAATTGAAAAAAACATTGTCAGATTTTATAATAACATTGTCAAAAGGATTTGAACGGTCAGCAAACAAACGGGATGTGAAATGGCAGAAGGATTTACCTGAACGGTCAGATCTATCGGAAATGAAAGAGCCGGAGAGACCGGCAAAAAGAAAGAAGAAAGAGGGTATTAAGTATGAAACAAAAAGTACAGTTATTTGGTCGTACCTTAAGTGCAATGGTAATGCCGAATATCGGCGCGTTCATTGCGTGGGGCTTCATTACAGCGCTGTTCATCGAAACAGGCTGGATGCCCAATGAAACATTTGCAGCGTTAGTAAGTCCTATGTCATCTACACTGCTGCCGTTACTGATTGCCTTTACAGGTGGTTATAATGTATGTGGTCATCGTGGTGGTGTTCTGGCTGCAATCGCAACCATGGGTCTGATCGTTGGATCTGATATTCCCATGTTCCTGGGTGCCATGATGATGGGACCTCTGTGTGGATGGATTATCAAGAAGTTTGATAAAGCAGTTGAAGGCAAGATAAAAGCTGGTTTCGAAATGCTGGTAAACAACTTCTCCATCGGTATTATCGGTCTGATTCTGGTTCTGCTGGCTATGGTTGTTGTTACTCCTCTGGTAACTACTTTAACAGGCGCTCTGGAATCTGGTGTTAATTTCTTCGTAGAACGTGGTCTTCTGCCTCTGGCAAGTATCCTGATCGAGCCCGCAAAGATCCTGTTCCTGAACAACGCAATCAACCATGGTATTTTAACTCCTATGGGTATGAAACAGGTTGAAGAAGCTGGTAAATCCATTTTCTTCCTGCTGGAAGCAAACCCCGGTCCTGGTCTTGGTGTTCTGCTGGCTTACTGTATCGCTGGTAAAGGTTCTTCCAAAGGTAGTGCTCCTGGTGCAGTGATCATTCACTTCCTGGGTGGTATCCATGAAATTTACTTCCCTTATATCCTGGCAAATCCTCTGCTGTTAATCTCCGTTATCGCTGGTGGTGCAACTGGCGTTCTGGTAGAAAGCATTCTGGGTGTAGGTTTAACTGCAGCAGCATCTCCGGGCAGTATCATCGCAATTCTGGCTATGACTCCTAAGGGTGGTTATCTGGGCGTTCTCCTTGCTGTAACAGCAGCAGCAGCAGTATCTTTCGCATTATCTGTTGTAATTCTGAGATTTGCAGGTAAAGATGAAGATCTGGAAGCAGCAGCAGCAAAAACTCAGGCAATGAAAGCAGAAGCTAAAGGTAATGCAGCAGCTCCTGCAAAGGAACTGACTGGCAAAGTAAACTACATCGTATTTGCATGTGACGCAGGTATGGGCTCCAGCGCAATGGGTGCTACTGTACTGAAAAAGAAACTGACTGCAGCAGGCATGGGCGATATCAAAGTTGATCATGCACCTGTATCTTCTATTCCCAAGGAAGCACAGGTTGTGGTTACACATAGAGAGCTGGGCGAACGTGCGGCAGCAAGCAATCCTGGTGCAAAACTGGTTCTGATTACCAACTTCCTGGGTGCTCCGGAATACGAAACCCTGGTAGAAGAATTAAAGAAGACCAATCTGTAAAAAGTGTACCTAATAACTGAAAATCAGCCATAAGATTTCAGAGTTATTTCTCCCCCTTAGAAATACTTTTGAATATTCGATCCGGAAAACGTATTACAGGTGCGTTTTCCGGGGTACTTCGCAAAATGCGTCATTTTCGGGAATTTCCGTGAAATGGCGCCTTTTGTCGAATTTATGATGTAACTGAAATGGAGAACCATATGGGAATAGTGAGGAAAAAAATGCCGTCCTGTATTTATTTTGCATGTGATGCGGGATTTGGTTCCAGTGCCATGGCAGCGGCTTTACTGCGCAGAAAGCTGAAGCAGGCGGGGATTCGCTCCATACAGGTGAAGAATTGTGCGATTGAGGATATTCCGGAGGATGCAGAACTGGTTTTTGCGCTGAAGCAGTTTGAAGAATTGCTGCGCAGGGAGTCAGCGGCGTGTGGACGGACGGTACAGTTTTATTTTGTGGAAAATCTGATGGAGGCAGCAGAAACAGCGGCGGAAATAGAAATAGAAACAGCGGCAGAGACTCTGGTAAAGAAGTTTTTATGATGGTAAAATAAATAGGAAGATGTACAAGGGGATATATACAGGAGGAGGAATAATGATCACAGCCAGATTGAAACAGATTCTTCTTCTGCTTTTAAAGGAAGAAAAACCGGTTCCGGTACAGAAGCTGGCAGATGCGGCAGGCATCAGTAAGCGAACCGTGCAGAGAGAACTGGAATATCTTCCGCAGGAGTATTATCTAAAATTGCAAAAGAATGTACATCTGAAATCATCCTGGTAAAAGGTGAAAAAAGAGTAAAAGCAAAAAGTGTTATGAGTATTCTGACTGCTGCTATCACCAGCGGATCTGAAATTACTGTAGAATGTGAAGGTCCTGATGAAGTAAAGGATCTGGAAACCATTGTAAACGCAATTGAAAGCGGTCTTGGTGAATAAGGTTTTGAATTTAGCCCCCCATACTGATGATTCTATGAATGGATTATCGTGAAAAAATCCCTCTGTTGTGTAGGCAGGGGGGTTTTTTTGTGCAGGGGGGACGCTCCAGTGCTCGTATCCCCTTCTGGGACAAGCTCTCGCCGGCCACAAACGTAGCGGTACTAAACTCTTGCCCTTGCGTTGGCAAGGGCAATCGTTAAGTGCCGACGTTTGTGATGGTCCCTTCAGGGGATACGAGCACTTCCGCTGGTTTTCGCTCAGCACAAATGTGGGAGAGGGGGGACGGTGGTTTGTTGTGGTTGTTTAATCTGTATCCATTGTTTAATCTGTATTCACTGTCAGGATATTTTTTAGGTGGCACCTGTTTTTTAGATACCTCAGCTCTTGGGGGATAGGGAACATTTTTGCTGGAGTTTGCTTGATAAATGTGGGAGATGTAGATGATGATTGTTTGTGGTATAAATTTGGGGAATTGTGGGCTTGACCTTCTGGGGGAAAAGGCATATGATAGGTTTGGAATTTTGTTTAATATGAAAGTATTGGATACTGGTTTTGTATGAATGTATTTTGTACAGGTGTTGTATGAAAGCTTTGTAGGAATGCTTATAGAAAGAGGCTATTTTGAGGGTGCTCCAAAGTTCACTGTGTCTGCGCTTATGGTATAGTATAGGATATATATGAGATATGTATGGATTCAAATTTGTTTGATGTAGGTTGGAGCGTTTCACGAGCGTGCAGGGCTTGATTCTGATGTTTATTTTTTTGAGAAGTGAGGGTTTTGTTTATGCAGGATGTTGCGATGGAGAGGATTGCTGTGATTACGGATTCTTGTGGGGATGTTCCGCGGGAGCTGGCTGAGGAGTTTTCGATTTTTGTGCTGCCGGTGATGATTCAGTGTAAGGATGGTTCTTATCGTGATGGTGTGGAGATTTCTTCGGATGAGGTTTATGAGCGTTTGAAGACGGAGCTTCCACGGAGTAGTTCTCCGCTGGGTTCGGATATTGTGGATATGTTTGAGGAGATTAAACGGCAGGGGTATACTCATGCGATTGCTGTGATGCTTTCTGGCGGGCTTTCCAGTACGGTGAATCATATTCGTCTGGCTGGTGAGGAGATGGATGGCCTGGAAATCCGGGTGTTTGATTCCAAGAGCGGCAGTATTGGCATTGGTGCGATTGCTTTGCAGGTGGCAAAGGAGATTCGTGATGGTGCATCTTTTGCTGAGATTGTGGAACGGGTTCCTCGTTTGATTGAAAATACAACGGTATTTTTCTCCATTGATACGCTGGAATATCTGCAAAAGGGCGGTCGAATTGGAAAGGCAACTGCGCTGGCTGGTGCGATGCTGCAGATTAAGCCTATTTTGTCGATTGATGATGATGGAGAGATTTATACGGCTGATAAAGTGCGGGGAAGAAAACAGGTCATTAATCATTTGATTAAGCAGGTGCAGGGAAAGATGCAGGAAGGCAGACCTTATAGTTTGATGGTGGCGGATGGTGCTGCACCGGAAGAACGGGAGCATCTGGAAGAAAAGCTGCTTCAGGCTTTTCCGGATTATCAATGCCTTTATCGCGCAAAGATTGGCGGAGGTCTTGGTATGCACTTAGGACCCGGCCTTTTGGGTGCTGGTATTCAGTTTTTGGATTAATGCGGGGCGCATCAGATCGTTCTATCGATTTACTTTGTTGGACAAAAAGAAGAAATTGGTACTTTCCTTTTGGGTGAGAATTGCGTATGCTGATTCTATGATGCAGATGGACTTTTGACCTTTGCATCATTCTATTACAGAAAGCGGAAGGGAGGCAATCCTATGGATGTGAAAAAGTTAAACAGAAGTTTAATTGAAATTGCAGTTTCTCAGGGAATTCGTGAGATTCGACAGGATCCAAAACGGGGGCTCAGACGTCTGTCCGATCTGGGCGAGCATTTTGCCAGCAGATGGTTTCCGAAGAATGTATTTATTCAAATTCATGAGGTGTTAAAGCGCGAGGATAGTCGCTATTACCAGATGATGGAGGATTGCCTGGAGCGTATTGATGAGGATGCACTGAAAAATTTTGGAATTAATCTGGGCTATTGCAGCTGGACTTTTGGTGTTAGTAAGATACGTCAGTCTCTTCAGGAAGGAAATGAAAAAACTTCCTGGTTTTATGAGCTGCCTTATCGTGGAGAAAAAGAGGATCCATCCACAAGTTTGAAAAAATTGTCAGAAACCATAAAAGAGATGTGTCAGAAAGGTGTTTACACATATCTGTTGTATCCGGAGCAGACTTTTGAGGAATGTCCGGAACTGATCTTTCTTTTACGGCAATTTCCTGATTGTGCATTTTTATGGTTTTTCCAGGAAGCGAATCTGACAGATGCCCAGCTTCAGATGCTTCAGAAACATAAAAATTGTATCTATTTGTTTCCTGCGGTAAAAGAGGATGATACGCCCAATGTGGAGATTGCGGACAGATTGAAGCAGCGTAAAATGCTGTATTCGTATTATTATCTGTATGATGAGCTGGAAGGCGGACTGGAAGCGCAGCTGGGAAAAATACAGCCGGTGCTTGAAGAAGAACCGCTTGGACTGATTTTGAAGGCCTCTGGAGAAATCAGTGATGAATATCGCCTGCAATGTGCAAAGGACATATGGAAAAAACGTATGATGCCGGAATATTCTACTTTTTTTGTTGAATGGTCAGAGGACAGCCGAAAAGTGAATGAAATGATATGGAATGGGCCTGCAGCAAAAGGTGAATGAAGTGATATGGAATAGACCTGCAGTAAAAGGTGAATGAAATAAAAAATACCCGTGACTGACAAAAAACTCAATAAGGTTTTGTCAGTCACGGGTATTTTTTGTGTTAAAATGATTTTCTGTGTCAATCGAATTATCCTGAGCCATACCAGACTCAGAAACTTGGTTAAGAGAAAGATGACCATCCGGGTCAAGAGGAAGGGTTGGTCTGTTTTTGATGACCAGTTCAGCAGAAGTATTTAAAATCTTACGAATATGCTCCAAAAACTCATCCACCGGCATAATATCCTTTGCTGTCAGCCAGCGGCAGATAGCGGAATAGTACGCATCACAGAAAAAGGTGATGGAAAACTTCTGCTGGTCTTCTTCCGGATAGATATCCTGCAGAAAATAACGGAGATAAGCAGCAAGTGTTTCATAAAAATAATCCCGGAAAGAATTCTGCCCTTCGATTTTCAATGCATTGCGGTAAAATGCCGCTTCGGAATAAAAATAATGGCAGATGGAGGAAAAAATCGTCCACCCATTGTCATCTTCTGTGACGTGGATATGTTCCAGAAAATCTACATAATAAATCCAGTTGACCAGATCATATTTATCCCGGAAATGATAGTAAAAGCTTTTTCTGTTAATTCCACAGGTTTCGCAGATCTCTCCAACACTGATCTTGGAAAAATCCTTTTTCTCCATAAGCTGTTTCATGGAGGCAGCCAGTGCCATTTTGGTGCTGCTGGTATCCGGCATAGTGTTTCCCTCCCGGTTGGTTAGTTATGTATGAATCCATAAATTTATTCTATCATAGCGCAGTCAGCCAAAAAAGTCATTAGGCAAATTTTAGAAAGTGTAAAAAAAGAATAATAATCAGAAAAATAAGAATAACATTCAAAAACAGAATTTTTAGGATAAAAAGATTATAATCATTCAGCAGGAGAAGGGATTTCAGATAAAAAATTTAAAAGTTGAAAATCCGGCTTTTTCGTGATATAATGGCTCACGTTGAGCAGGATAAATGGTCGCGGGAGAAATCCTGAGGAAAGTCCGGGCTTCGCAGGGCAGGATGCCGGATAACGTCCGGTGGAGGTGACTCCCAGGAAAGTGCAACAGAAATAAACCGCCGCACGCAGGTGCGGTAAGGGTGGAAAGGCAGTGTAAGAGACTACCGCCTGGCTGGTAACAGGCAGGGCACATGTAAACCCCATCCGAAGCAAGACTAATAGAAAGCATAAGGTGGCCCGCCTGCTTTCGGGTAAGTCGCTAGAGCCTGTTGGTGACAGCAGGTCCAGATAGATGACCATTCACGACAGAACCCGGCTTATCGTCCTGCTCAGCATTTTCGTAAGAAGTTTAAAATTGCGATGATTAAAAAAGGTCAATGCGTATAAAAAGAACTTTGACGGAAGGACGGTCTTCATCTCCGCGGTGAGGGCTTATTTTTAACTTAAATTCATTTCTTTTCTGTCCGTCTGCGACGGAAATCTTGCCAGTATCTGCAGCATTTAGACAACATAAGTTGTTATATTTTCATCTTGCGGTAATTAGAAGAATGTGCTATCATTATCCCCAGACAACAACATATATTGTTTTTGACGATAAAAGACACAAGATATTGTGTCTTATTTTTGCCAAATCCCGCGGTAAAAGCACTTTAGGCGTTATTTTTGAGAATGGGCATTTAGCGGTATTTGAATGGATGGACTTTTAACGGTATTTGGTTTTGTGAGCTTTTGACAGCATTTTTGCGAATAAGCTTTTAACATTTTTCAAACATGCTTTAGAAATCAAGGGAAGGTGGAGGTCAGATATGGATAGCAGCAATATTTATATTATAAAAAAAGATAATACAAAAGAAGCATTTAACGTACAGAAGGTTGTAGTAGCAGTCAGCAAATCTGCAGAGCGTGTGATGTATCATTTTTCAGAAAAGGAACTGGAATACATCTGTGATTTTGTTACCCGCAAATGCGAAGAGATGGATCAGCAGTTTATTCCTATTGCAAGAATGCACAATGTGGTAGAGGGCGCTCTGGATCATGTAAATCCCATGGTAGCAAAGTCCTATCGGGATTATCGTAATTATAAGCAGGATTTTGTACAGATGCTGGATGAAGTATATAAGAAAAGCCAGTCGATCATGTACATTGGCGATAAAGAAAACAGCAACACCGACAGTGCGCTGGTATCCACCAAGAGAAGTCTGATCTTTAATGAATTAAATAAGTCCCTGTATCAGAAGTTTTTCATGACTACAGAAGAACTGCAGGCATGCCGTGACGGTTATCTGTACGTACACGATATGGCTGCAAGACGTGATACCATGAACTGCTGTCTGTTCGATGTGGAATCGGTTTTAAAAGGCGGATTTGAAATGGGGAATCTGTGGTACAACGAGCCCAAGACTCTGGATGTATGCTTTGACGTAATCGGTGACATCGTACTCAGCGCAGCCAGCCAGCAGTACGGCGGTTTTACCGTTCCCAACGTAGAAAAGATTCTGGAGCCTTACGCACAGAAATCATTTGACAAATATAAAGGTAAATATATGGGATTTGGTCTGCCTGAGGCCATGGCGGAAGAAATCGCAGAAAAAGATATTGAACGTGATTTCCGCCAGGGATTCCAGGGCTGGGAATACAAATTCAACACCGTTGCATCCAGCCGCGGTGACTATCCCTTCATCACCATGACCCTTGGCAACGGCACCGGTCATTTTGCCAAAATGGCTTCCCGTATCATGTTTGAAGTACGCGGCGGCGGTCAGGGTAAGAAGAACTGTAAAAAACCCGTTCTCTTCCCGAAACTGGTCTTCCTGTATGATGAAAATCTTCACGGACCCGGCAAAGAACTGGAAGATATTTTCGAAGCAGGTATTGAATGCTCTGCCAAAACCATGTATCCCGACTGGCTGTCTCTGACAGGCGAAGGCTACATTGCCAGCATGTACAAGAAATACGGCAAAGTAATCAGCCCCATGGGCTGCCGTGCATTCCTCTCTCCCTGGTATGAAAGAGGCGGTATGGAACCCGCAGATGACAATGACGTACCCGTTTTCGTGGGACGTTTCAATATCGGCGTCGTTTCCCTGCATCTGCCCATGATCCTGGCAAAAGCAAGACAGGAAAGCCGTGATTTCTATGAAGTTCTGGATTATTATCTGGAACTGATCCGTAAGATTCATATTCGTACTTACGCTTACCTGGGCGAAATGCGTGCTTCCACCAATCCTCTGGCTTACTGCGAAGGCGGATTTTACGGCGGTCATCTGGGCATTCATGACAAGATCAAACCCCTGCTGAAGACTGCAACCGCATCCTTCGGTATCACCGCCTTCAATGAACTGCAGGAGCTGTACAACGGCAAATCTCTGGTAGAAGACGGACAGTTTGCCATTGAAGTACTGCAGCATATTAATGATAAAGTAAACGAATTTAAAAAAGCAGACGGTAACCTGTATGCCATTTACGCAACCCCCGCAGAAAATCTCTGTGGCCTGCAGGTCAAACAGTTCCGTAAAAAATACGGCATTGTGGAACACGTATCCGACCGTGAATACGTCAGCAACGGCTTCCACTGCCACGTAACAGAGGACATTACACCCATTGAAAAGCAGGATAAAGAGTACCGTTTCTGGGAACTGTCAAACGGCGGTAAAATCCAGTACGTAAGATACCCTATTTCCTATAATAAAGAAGCAATCCGTTCTCTGGTGCGCAGAGCCATGAAAATGGGCTTCTACGAAGGTGTAAACCTGTCTCTGGCTTACTGTGATGACTGCGGCCATCAGGAACTGGAAATGGACGTATGCCCCAAATGCGGAAGCAAGAACCTGACCAAGATTGACCGTATGAATGGATATCTGTCCTACTCCCGTGTAAAAGGCGATTCCCGACTGAATGACGCCAAAATGGCAGAAATCAAAGAACGGAAATCTATGTAAATGGCAGAAGTCAGGGAATGGAAATCTATTCAAATGGCAGAAGTCAAAAAATGGAAATCCATATAATTGGGAAAAATGGAAAAATCGAAAGTCTATGTAAATGGCAGAAGTTAAAAACGAAAATTTATATGAGATGCAGGGGGAAATAAAAATTTTATGAAAAGTTTTATGAAAATCACAACCGTAATGTTTGACCTGGACGGAACACTGCTTCCCATGGATCTGGAAAAATTCGTAAAAACCTATTTTGGATTGCTGGCAAAGAAAATGGCAGCCTTTGGTTATGAACCGGAAAAACTGCTGCAGGCAGTCGGCGGCGGCGTAAAAGCCATGACAACAAACACCAGCGGAAAAACCAATGAAGAAATCTTCTGGGATTATTTTACTTCCATTTACGGAGAAAACGTTCGGAAAGACATTCCTTTATTTGAAGAATTTTACAAGAACGAATTTAAACAGGCAGTAGCTGTCTGTGGCTTCACACCCAAATCAAAAGAAGTCATCGACCTTGTAAAAGAACTGGGATTACGATGCATCTGCGCAACCAACCCCGTATTTCCCGCCATCGCAACCGAAACCAGAATGCGCTTCGCCGGCATCGAACCGGAGGAATTTGACTATTACACCACATATGAAAATTCCTGCTTCTGCAAACCAAACCCTGTATATTATCAGGAAATCCTGCAGAAAATCGGCTGCAAACCGGAAGAATGTCTTATGGTAGGCAATGATGTCACAGAAGACATGGCCGCAGAAACCCTGGGAATGAAAGTCTTCCTGCTTACAGATTGTCTGATTAATAAAGAAAATAAAGACATCGCACAGTACCCTCATGGAAGCTTTGAGGAACTGAAAGAATATATTAGGGAATGCGCAGCGGAAGCGTAGGAAGAAGTGTAAAAAATGTATTATATACGCCATTGAGTGCCGGAGAAAGGGACTCAATGGCGTTTTTTGAATTTTGGGATTCTTGGGTTTTTGAATTTTTGAATTTTTGACAGGGCGCTGGGACAGAGGGGCGGTCTGGGCCATGGAGAGGAAAAATAGCGGTGTGGCCCAGAAAAAATAGGATGTTTGGGCCATGGAGAGGAAAAAAAACGGTGTGGCCCAGAAAAAAGAGAATGTTTGGGCCATGGAGAGGAAAAATAGGTGTGTGGCCCAGAAGAAAGGGAATGACTGGGCCATAGAGAGGAAAAATAGGTGTGTGGCCCAGAAAAAAGATTGTGATTGGGCCGTAGAGAGGAAAAATAGGTGTGTGGCCCAGAAAAAGGAGAATGACTGGGCCATGGGGAGGAAAAATAGGTGTGTGGCCCAGAGAGAAGAAATTGATTGGGCAATGGAGCTTCCTGTATAATTCAAATATAAGGAATTCCGAGAAAGAAGGTTGAGAAAAAAATACCTCAGTGTAGAATAAGATTACTGACTTTGGACGGTTAGTAAAAAATCTTATTAAACAGAGAGGTATCTAAAATGAAGTATAACACACAGAACGCAAAAATTAAATCTATTACAGAAAAGACATTAATTGTTGGAATTGATGTAGGAAGTGAAACACACTTTGCAAGAGCATTCGACTGGCGTAATTACGAGTATTCAAAGAAGCCGTTGGAGTTCAGTAATACAGAAGCTGGCTTTATGATTTTCAAAGCATGGATGAAGGATATTGCAGATAAACATGGAAAAGATGTTGTGATTCCGGGAATGGAACCGACGGGACACTATTGGTTCAATCTTGGAGCATACCTGCAGGACAACGGAATGAAACCAGTTCATGTAAATCCGCACCATGTAAAGAAATCAAAAGAGCTCGACGACAATAACCCTAATAAAAATGACCGTAAAGATCCAAAAACAATTGCGGCACTGGTAAATGAAGGAAGATTTTCATATCCATATATACCAACAGGTATTTATGCCGAGATTCGTAGCCTTTCGAATCTTCGATTACAAACCCAGGAAGAAATCACA
>JBGVFN010000072.1:0-23370 GCA_045121095.1 Lachnospiraceae bacterium
TTGTAAACGGTATTTTGGGCAGAAAATCGTATTTGGCGTTTAGCCAAATGAATAATTTTCGGAGAAAATTATGAATGCTTGCTGAATTTATTCAAAACAGTTCAGCAAGGCTGAACTGTTACATAATTTATAGTAACTGCTCAGCAAAGCATGACCGTATGCCCTTTAGAATATTCCGTAGGGAATTATGATTGTCTCCTAAATGAATTCAAAACAGTTCAGCCAACATCATAAATGCGACTGAACTGTTATAAATTTTCTTTATTCTGCTAAAAACAAGGTTTTCCACTCTTTGGGAGTAAAAGTTTCGTGGTGATGATAATCCGTCTCTGCATGACCGATATTTTCAATTTTCTGATACAGTCTGTCCTGTCTGACCATGCTCACATAACTTCTGGGGGTCACTCCTGTAAATTCTTTAAAATATTTTACGAAATGGGACTGATCGTAATATCCCAGTGCATTGGATACTTCTGTAATATCCATATCGCTTCGATACCCCAGATATTCCAATGATTTCTGAAATTTAATATATTTGCACAGGGTCTTGGGAGACATACCAAAACCTGCTTTGATCATCTTACTCATGTATCTCTGAGAATACCCCAGATGGCGGCTTAACTCGTCAATGCGGATATCCCCGTTTGTCTTGCTGACCATGGCGTAGATGGAAGGAACCTGTGAATTGCTGTTGCGTTCGCCGCTGTCATTCAGATAATCTTCAAATACTCTCTGAAAAATTCTGCATCGCTGAGAAAATCCATTTTCGTTTAAAAAGAATTTATGAATCTCCTCCATATAGGGCATCTGACTTAAAAATTTCTCCACCTGACCCACGATCCCCGGAATAAAACGGATTCCAAAGTACTCTGTGTCCGGTCTCAGCTTTACAATCATTGCCTCCACATCTGGCTCTAAAGTAATCACGGAAAAGTCATTCTGATCACAGGTAATCAGAGTCTGAACGCCCACATCGGGAACCATACGAAAAGAAATATAACCATCTGCATCTGCTTTTTCCTTTCCATATGTACAGAAACCAAAAAACTCCTGAATTCCTCGCTGATACACCGGATATTTATAATATCTGGCCGTTGTCTGAAGCAGGTACGGCTGAACCGGATCGATAAATGATAACTCATAAACTGGCATCTATTTCTCCTTCTTTCTGAAAACGTAACCGTTCAGCAGACACTGAACTGTATTAAACTTATTGAACAAAGTATCTACACGCGTGCTTTTTGAATAATTTCCCATATCCATCCAGCAAAGCAGGAGACTATACCTTTTCGAGCATCTTAATTAGTATGACTTACGCTAATTACTCACCTGTCTGCTGAATGCGTTTTTCAAACACTCTCTAGATAGTTGCGATAAAAACAAAAAAAGGCGGCAAGACACTATGGTCTCACCGCCTTTGACGAAACTATTCTCTTGAAGTATATCCCAGAATAGTTAAAAAGTCAACTGATTTTTTATAATTCCATATGTACAAACACATCATAGATGGCCTGTACTGCTGCTTCAAAGTCCTTGCTGTCCACACCAATAATGATGTTCATCTCACTGGAGCCCTGATCAATCATCTTAATATTGATTCCTGCATGGGCCAGTGCTGCAAATACTCTTGCAGCAATACCTTTGTTCTTCTTCATGCCGCGTCCTACTACTGCAACCAGCGCCAGATCGGTTTCCAGCTCAATCATATCCGGCTCGCATAAACGTCTGATTTCGGAAAGAACCAGCTGTTCATGCTCTTCAAATTCATGCTGATTGACATATACGGTCATGGTATCAATACCGGAAGGCATATGCTCAAAAGGAATTCCTGCCTTTTCAAAAGCTGACAGAACTCTACGGCCAAATCCGATTTCAGAGTTCATCATATCTTTTTCAATGGTAATGGAAGTAAATCCTTTTCTTCCTGCAATACCGGTAATCGCATATCTGGGTTTATAGCAGGTGTTCGCTACGATCATAGTACCCTTATCATCCGGTGCATTGGTGTTGCGGATATTGATGGGAATACCTGCCTTTCTTACAGGGAAGATCGCATCTTCATGCAGTACACTTGCGCCCATGTAAGCCAGTTCTCGTAATTCCTGATAAGTAATAGTTTCAATTACCTCAGGATTCTTAACGATGCGGGGGTCTGTCAGCAGGAAACCGGATACATCCGTCCAGTTTTCATAAATGTCTGCTTTACATGCCTTTGCCACAATCGAACCGGTTACATCGGAACCACCGCGTGAAAAGGTTTTAACCCTTCCGTCTTCATAAGCACCATAAAAGCCGGGAATAACTGCTCTTTCCACCTGTTCCAGGCGGGCAGACAGCTTCTCCTGGGTCTTTACATCATCGAAATGACCATCCGGTTTAAATGTAATATAATCTGCTGCATCCAGGAATGTATAATCCAGATACTTAGCCATTACAATGCCGTTCAGATATTCACCGCGGGAAGCAGCATAATCAGATCCTGCCTTCGCACGGAAATTCGCACGGATCTTATCAAATTCTTCATCCAGTGACAGATCCAGTTCCAGACCATTGATAATATCATCGTAGCGTGCTCTGATCTCTGTCAGAACTGCTTCAAAATCTTCATCTGCCTCTGCCAGGCCATAACATTTATATAAAAGATCTGTTACCTTTGTATCAGCAGAAAAACGCTTACCAGGAGCAGACGGTACAACGTAACGTCTTGCTTCTTCTTTGCGGACAATACTGCCCACTTTTTTAAACTGCTCTGCACTAGCCAGGGAACTGCCGCCAAACTTTACTACTTTCTTCATCTTGTTCTCCCTCCAAAAAAATCTGATTCATATATATAAAGCCACAGATTTTGGATTTTCGCAAGTATTTTTTTATTTTTTCCGTAGTTTTTCTGTTTGCGGCTAACTTTTCACCCCTGATTCTGCAACCTCAGGAACCGGATTTGCTTTTACGAAAACCACTTTTGTCTTCTCCAAAACCGGATTCCTCTTCACGAAAACTGCTTTCCTCTTCTCTGAAACCAGATTCGTTTTCACGAAAACTGCTTTCCTCTTCTCTGAAACCAGATTCATTTTCACGGAAACTGCTTTCCTCTTCTCTGAAACTGGATTCATTTTCACAGAAACCACTTTCGTCTTCTCCGGAACTCATTTCATTTTCGGAAATGGTCTGAAGAACCGTCACATCTTCTTTTGTTTCCGGATATGCTGTCACACTTTTGGAAGGTTCTGTAAATTTTGTCTTCTGACTGGACACCCCACCTATTTGTGACATAATACAGCAGATGCCGAATAGTGCTGCGGCCCCTGCTCCAATCAGACGCCAGACATTATGCCGTCTGCGTTTCTGATCCGACTCAATCACTGCTCTGACTCTTGTATTGAGTTCCCCTGGTATCGGAATTGCTTCGTAAAACTTTCTTGCCTGAGAAAGCTTTTCTGCCCCGCAATCCAGAATCATACCAATCTGATCCTCGCTCCACTCAGATGCACTGAGACATCTTGAACGAACACGATTTTCCTCTTCAAGATCGCTCAATCCGAATCCTCCTTTATGATTCCTTTCAACTTTCGAAGCCCGCTGTACATACGTGACTTTACTGTATTAAGATTTGTCTGTGTTACCTCCGCAATTTCCTTTAATGTTAATTCATCAAAATAATAGAGAATAATGACGGTTCGAACTTCCGGATTCAGCCGTTCCAGTTTGTTCATCACTTCTTCTCCCGGCTCAAAAGCTGATTCAATATAAACACCGCTGTTCCATCCCTCCCAGTTATCTGAATCCACCGGTATTTCTTTATCATGTTTTCTAAGATACATCAGGCATTCGTTTACCAGAATACGATAAAACCATGTCTTAACTGCCTTGATGTCACGTAACGTACGATATTTCTCCAGTGCGCGGCAGATTGCATTCTGCACCGCATCCATCGCGCCATCCGGGTTCTTTATATATGAATATGCCAGTCGATAGAACTTCTCCTGATTTGTGAGAATATATTCTACAATCTGATCATAATGATTTTCTGCCAATCCAATACCACCTGTTCTGTCAATCCGATTCTTTAACCTGTTTCTGATCCTGCATTACCCAAAATTCATACCTGTAAATGGCGAGTACTTCTCACCTGTTTCCTGATCCGATGGAAACTGTAACTGCAGTATATTTCTTTCTTTATGGCATCATCTCTGATTACATGATCCGTTCATCTATGTCGCTTCATGCTGTCTTATTTAATTGTTATCCTTCATGTACAAAAGAATACATCTTATTCTGCGTACATAAAGTACCTGTTTTATATATTTAACTTTGTATACTCAATTTTATATACTTAATCTTACTTATATATCAAAACAGTTTTTCGAAAACTGTTTTTAGCGTTGTTTTTCCAAATTTTGTCTATTTTTTCTAAAAAGATGTCATAAAATCATGACGTCTCTTCTATTATAAATAATCTTCCACCCTTTTTCAAGAGTGGAAGACCATTTAAATTCACAAGATTTTATAACTATTCAGCCAAGCATGATTTTCTAGCAAAATACTGTGTCAAGCTTGCTTGTAAACAGTATTTTGATTAGAAAATCGTATTTGGCGTTTAGCCAAATGAATAATTTCTGAAAGAAATTATGAATGTTTGCTGAATAAATTCAGGACAGTTCAGCAAAGCTGAACTGTTACAGATTTTATAACGATTGTTACTGATTTTTCTTATTATGCGCCATTTTTTTACGGGTGGAGGCATCCAGAATCTTCTTACGGATACGCAGGTTCTTGGGAGTAATCTCCAGTAATTCATCGGTGTCGATAAATTCCAGTGCCTGCTCCAGACTCATTACTTTGGGCGGTACCAGATGCAGAGCATCATCAGAACCGGAAGCACGGGTATTGGTCAGCTGTTTTTTCTTGCAGACATTTACTTCAATATCCACACCTTTTCCATTTTGTCCAATGACCATACCTGCGTAAACCTTTTCACCAGGTCCGATAAACAAAGTACCTCTTTCCTGGGCGTTAAACAGGCCGTAGGTGATACTTTCACCGGTTTCAAAGGCAATCAGAGATCCCTGCTTACGATAGCTGATTTCGCCTTTAAACGGGCCGTAGCTGTCAAATACCGTGTTCATAATACCGGTTCCCTTGGTATCGGTCATAAATTCTCCACGATATCCGATCAGACCGCGGGCAGGAATCAGAAATTCCAGACGAGTACTGCCGGTTCCGTTGGCATTCATCCCCACCAGTTCACCCTTTCTCTGACTTAATTTCTGAATAACATTTCCGGAAAATTCTTCATCCACATCGATGAAAACCTGTTCCATGGGCTCTAACAGATGACCTTTTTCATCTTCTTTATAAAGTACTTCGGCCTTGCTGACTGCAAATTCATAGCCCTCTCGTCTCATATTTTCAATAAGGATGGAAAGATGCAGCTCACCACGGCCGGAAACCTTGAAACATTCCGTTGTTTCGGTATCTTCCACACGAAGGCTCACATCGGTATTTAATTCACGATACAGACGGTCTCTCAGATGTCTGGAAGTAACAAATTTGCCTTCCTGACCAGCAAAAGGACTGTCATTTACCAAAAACTGCATGGCAATGGTAGGCTCTGAAATCTTCTGGAAAGGAATTGCTTCCGGTGCTTCCGGTGCACAGAGGGTATCTCCGATATGAAGCTCTGCAATACCGGAAACAGCAACAATATCACCAATCTCGGCACTGTCCACTTCTACTTTTTCCAGTCCTTCAAATTTATACAGACGGCTGACCTTTACTTTCAGCTTCTTTGTTTCATCGTGAGCGTTTACAATCACCACGTCCTGATTGACTTTCAGAGTACCATTTTCCACTTTACCCACACCAATTCGTCCTACATATTCATTGTAATCAATGGTGCTGATAAGCATCTGAGTAGGAGCTTCCAGATCGCCCTGAGGTGCAGGAATATAGTCCAGAATGGTGTCCAGCAAAGGTGCCATATCCTTCGGTTCATCATCCATATCACAAACGGCATAACCGCCCTTTGCAGATGCATAAACGAAAGGACATTCCAGCTGATCTTCTGACGCATCCAGTTCGATGAACAGATCCAGCACTTCATCTACCACGCCATCTACACGGGCATCGGGACGGTCAATCTTATTGATACAAACCATAACTGCCAGATCCAGCTCCAGTGCCTTACGAAGAACAAATTTGGTCTGAGGCATGGCACCTTCAAAGGCATCTACCACCAGAATAACGCCATCTACCATCTTCAGGACACGTTCTACTTCACCGCCGAAATCGGCATGACCAGGTGTGTCTACCACGTTAATCTTTACACCTTTATAATTAATTGCTGTATTCTTGGATAAAATGGTAATTCCACGTTCTCTTTCCAGATCATTGGAGTCCATAACACGTTCTGCCACTTCCTGATTTTCACGGAATACACCGCTCTGATGGAGCAGCTGATCGACCAGCGTTGTTTTACCATGGTCAACATGAGCGATAATTGCAACGTTTCTTACATCATTTCTACTTGTTTTCATAGACTAAAGTCCCTCCCCGGACCATTTCTCACCGCTGCATGCCCGAAACTCCCTTTTCCGACATGCACAGGCAGTTTTTTATAATTCCTACTTGATTCTTGTATCCTATACACATCCGCACCCTTCCAAATAAAAATGCAAATGTTCGTTAGCGATTATATTACGATTCACGCAATTTATCAACTCATTCGATATAATTTTCGAAAAATATGCAATTCCATTTGTAAATTGCTGCTGTTTCTCTGCAAATTTACCAGCATCTCATCTGTCTTTTTACAGCTTCGCCAGTACTTCAAACAGATGATACAGATCCAGCGACCCATATCCCCATTCTTTATTGGGATATGTCAGCGTTCCCTGCCGCTGTGCTCCAATGGTAAGAAAAAATTTGACAGTAGCGCCTGTGATGTTGGGCAGATTCTGTTTTACTGCACCCCATGTCAGAATGGAAGCAGCAGCACCTGCCGTAATGGCGGCGGCGGCGCTGGTACCGGTTCTTTGCTCATATCCGGATACACTTCCAGGAGATGGACCGTCAATGGCAACACCCGGCGCCGCCAGCGTGGGCTGCTGATTTCCATTGCGTGTATTCCCCCGTCCTGACTGAAGATAAATACTATTTGTTATATGATTGTACGCACCTGCTGTAATCAGATGTTCTCCCGTGGAAGGATCTGTCAGCGTTACATCCACATCCGGTTTTAAAAAAATCGTTCCCGGCTGGATCAGCCCCTCCGACGGCAGCCACATATGAAAACCACCCTCATATTGAAGCAGGCTGTACACAAGAATCCGCCACAGACCTGCCGCCGGCTTTGAAAAACGAAGGGTTATGATCTGATTTCCATTTCCCGACGCTTCAGACCAGAAATTCACCTCCAATAATGTGCCTTCCAGTAAAAATTGCAGATGACTCCGCACTCCCAGACGGGTAGCAAAGGTCTCCGTCCGCTGGCCGGAGGGGGAAATGACCGCCACGGTAACCAGCTCCGATTCATCCGGCCAGATTTCCATCACAAATCCTTCCTCTTCTTCTGCCACCTGCAGTTCCACCGTAGCAGGTACGTCCCTGGAATAAGCGGTTCCATAAAAATGATGCGATCTGGCAGCTTCATTTCCTGCTGCTGTAACTAAAGCCATGTGATATCCTCTGGCAATCTGGTCCAGCATAAACCCAAGCACCGACTCGCCGTCGTGCCCGCCCATATTGGAGCCCAGCGTAAAACAGACCACCATAGGACGATCGAACTGTTGCTGCAGATTTATAAAATAGCGCATGGCCAGTATAATATCGTTTTCCTGATAAACCTGTGCTCTCTCAGGGATATGATAGTACTCCCTCAGATACTGTTTCGCCGGTTTCAGTTTCACCACTACAATATCTGCCAGAGGTGCCGCCCCCTGATATCGCTGTCCTTCCACGGTCCTTTTACTGCCCGCCGCCACACCGGCCACATAAGTTCCATGTCCGCTGACATCCACAGACGCTACCACCTGCCTGGGATTTTCCGACGCCAGCGCTTCATTTAACTCTTCCCTGGTAAATTCCGTCCCATAATCCATTCCCTCCGGAGGAATTCCCGTCTGAATGGTCTGATCCCAGAGCCGTAAAATCCTAGAATGACCATTTTCATCCAAAAAAGCCGGATGGGTATAATCAATTCCCGTATCCGCAAAAGCCAGGATCACCCCCTGTCCCTCCAGATTCAGAAAAGGCTGGTTGGCAACCTGTAAAATTCCAGATTCTTCCAACGCCGTTACAGCCAGCGCAGTATATACTTTGGGAATATTTTCGTAAATATATCTCCCGGAATTCAGCGCCGGAGCTTCATTTCGATTCAGATACAGTACACTGATTCCCTCACTCACCTTCTGGGAACAAAATCTGGCCATCTGGTCACTGGTAAACCGTGGAATCCACCGTTCTACCGTAATAATATCCATATATTCCTCTGATAATATCCGTTCTCTGCATACTTCTGAAAATGCCATACTCCATACCTCCTGAATCCGCAGCAATCCCATAATACATATGCAGATTCTATTCAAATGTTCCGTTACTTTTTATAGCATACTTGTACTGCATAAAAAATACACTCATATAAAAGCACGCGCCATCTTAAAGATGACGCGTGCTTTTAAAATCAATTATAACTCTATTTTTTAATTTACTTCACGAAAATCCCATTCGCTGATGGGTGGTTCACTCTCTCAGTAACTGCTTTAACCAATGTGAACGCTTCCTGAGCACGTTTAGATACCGCGAAAGGAAATCTTCGGAGCACCCTTATTTTCCAGATAATCTGCCGTAATCACTACTTCACCGATATTGGGATCTTTCGGAATTTCATACATAATATCCTGCATGAATTCTTCCAGTACAGCCCGCAGCGCTCTTGCACCGGTCTTTTTCTCCAATGCACGTCTGGCAATGACACGCAGAGCCTCCTCTTCAAAGGAAAGCTTCACTTCATCCATGGCAAACAGCTTCTGATACTGTTTTACAATGGCGTTTTTCGGCTCTGTTAAAATGCGTACCAGAAATTCCTCCGATAAAGAATCCAGAGTTACAACTACCGGAAGTCGACCTAAAAATTCAGGAATCATACCAAAGGAACGAAGATCCTCAATAGTTACTTTAGACAGCAGTTCGCCCTCAGTTTTGGATTCTGCATCGTAAAGTTCTGCACCAAAACCGATGGAATTATTCTTTGTCAGACGATCCTTGATAATGCGCTCCAACTCCGGAAATGCACCGCCGCAGATAAACAGAATATTATTGGTATCAATGGTGGTGGTGGGCACCATCATATTTTTGCTGCTTCCGCCCACGGGAACCTCTATTTTGCTGCCTTCCAGCATCTTCAGCAGCTCCTGCTGAACAGATTCACCGCTGACATCACGGCTGTTGGTATTCTTTTTCTTGGCGATCTTATCAATTTCATCGATAAATACAATACCATGCTCTGCACGGTCCACATCATTATCCGCCGCGGAAAGTAATTTGGAAATTACACTTTCAATGTCATCCCCGATATATCCAGCCTCTGTCAAAGAAGTGGCATCTGCAATTGCCAGCGGTACATCCAGCAATTTTGCCAGCGTTTTTACCAGATAAGTTTTACCGCTGCCTGTCGGTCCCAGAACCAGCAGATTGGACTTTTCAATTTCCACACCATCTGAATTATCTGCATAGACACGTTTATAGTGGTTATAAACCGCTACAGAAATGGCTTTTTTCGCTTTATCCTGTCCAACCACATATTCATCCAGCTGTGCTTTAATCTGGTGAGGCGCCGGAATGGAACGAATGTCAAATTCTGCGATTTCCTTTGCCTTTTCTTCTTCTGATTTTTTCTTTACTTTATAGCGGCCCTGATCCGGCTGCATGGGATTCATAAACATCATACTGATGCTGGGCTTTTTCTTGCCTTTTTTACCCTTTTCTTCTGAATTTCCATCTTCTGAATCTTCACCCTCGGATTTTCCGCCTTCGGCTTCTCCTTCAGTTTCGGCTTCAACCATTTCCATCGGTTCCTGGCCAGATATCATCCCCATGATCTCATCCATATCCATGGGCATCATACCGGAAAGATTTACCAGATCTGAATACTGCAGCCCGCTGTTCTGAAACGAATCAAATGCATTCTGCATACATTCTGAGCAGACACAGATATTCCCCGGAAGATGAATCAGCTTTCCAACTACGCTTTCCGGTCTGTGGCACATATAACAAAATTCTTCTGTACCATGATTGTCTTTATGTTCATTCCCCATTTTATCAACCTCAATCCTGTAAATTTAAATCTCAACTCTGCAGGTTTCTGAAAAAACTGCTTTTGCATTCTCTAGAGCGAACATTGACTGTGTAATTTTATAAGGTAGTGAAGGCTCTGTAATTCCGCCATTTACGTTTTTTATAAAAATTCAAGTAATACTAAAAAAGTTCGCTGTAGTTACCAATCTACCCTCCATGTACAAGATCATATATGCCTCAAGCCATGAGGGTATAAACAATACATAACGTATTATAGCGAATTCCCCGCCAACCTACAAGCATTTTCACATCTTTCCATTTCCACAAAATCCGAAAAATGCGTCACAGTTAAATTGCTTATTATTATTGAAATAACTACTGTCTCGAAAACAGCTTTGTTATCAAAACAGCCGGTAAAGAACCGTTTTGATTCTTTACCGGCTGTTCGATTTAAACTGTTTGATCCAAACCATCTGGTTCAAATTGTCTCATTCAAGTTATCTGATTGGAACGTTCTATTACTGTACCTGCTTCTGCAGTGTTACTTCAATTTCCAGAGTTTCATATTCCGCACCATTCTGACGTGATACGGTTAAAGTAACAGTATCGCCAATAGCATAATATTTCAGCTGTTCCGTCAGTGCTTCCTGTGTTGTAACAGATGTACCATTAATCTTGGTAATAATATCTCTTACCTGCAGATCTGAGCTGGCTGCTGCACCGCCTTTCAGAATATCAACAACATAAACACCTTCGGGCATGTTGTAAGAAGTACTGTCTGTAGACAGACACTGAATTCCCAGATAACCTCTCTGATCCTTATCAATTTCTACCTTAGTTGTCTGATTCATCAGATTATCAATAATTTCATGAACTGCAGAGATAGGAATAGCAAATCCCATACCTTCCACATCGGTATCGCTGTATTTTGCAGAATTAATACCAATGATATCACCAGATGTATTCACAAGAGCACCACCACTGTTACCAGGGTTAATGGCTGCATCTGTCTGAAGCAGCTTCTGAGTAGTACCTTCCGAAGTTTCCACTTCACGGTTCAGTGCACTGATATAACCAACTGTAATGGACTGACCATATCCCAGCGCATTACCGATGGCAATAACGCCCTGACCAACTTTACAATTGTCCGAAGTATCCATCGTTGCAATGGCAATTTCATTTTTGGTTTCTTCGGTCAGATCAGAAAGAGTAACGGCTACGACTGCCAGGTCATTTTCAGAATCGGTACCTTTTACAGAAGCCTTTGCTGTGGATTCATCGATAAATGTGATCGTTAATGAATCTGCATCTTCAATTACATGATAATTGGTTACAATTAAAAGCTCTGTATCATTCTGACCAATGATAATACCGGAACCACTTCCGGTTTCAATTTCTTCCTGCTGACTTTCTCCCTGCTGAGAGCCATATCCATAGAACCAGCGGGACCAGCCATATTCTCTGGCATAATTTTCATAAAGCTGTGAATTGGTAATGGCTACTACAGAAGGAAGTACCTTATCTACTACATCTGACACATCGGCAAGTCCGGTACTACTGCCTGAATCGGAAGAAGAACCTGTATGAGTGGACTCTGCCAGCTTGATAGCAGTCTGGGATTCTCCAGATTCACCATCTGCCTCCGCAACAATTCCCGCTTTCTGTGCCGCGTACTGCACACCTACCATGGCAGAACCGGCAATGCCGCCAAATAAGACTGCTGATAATGCAATTGCTGCTGCTTTTTTCAAAAAGCCTCCACGCTTTTTAGGTGCTTTGCCAGATGTTCCTCCATGACCTCCGCCGGAAAATCCACCTGTACTTCCGGAATTGGGTGAACTGTAAGCGCTCTGTGAATCGTAAGAACTCTGTGAGCCATAAGTACTCTGTGAATCGTAAGAATTCTGTGAATCATAGGAACTCTGTGAGCCATAAGTACTCTGTGAATCACTGGAGTTATAGGAACCACTGCCTCCTGATGTACCTGAAGCAGAGTTATAGTAATCACCATAACTATAACTGTTTCCATTTTCTTCATTATAGTTTGTATATTCATTATTTTCGCTCATGTTATAACCTCCTAAAGCAATTCCGGGAGTATTGATTTCATTCCCGAAAATACAATCCTGCATGGAAGACGTTCCAGGAATCACTCCCGTTCCGATCTTTCTGGCTATATCATAGCAGTCTTTTGTGACGAAATTGTGTTTATTTCTAAAAGAAATTATGAATGTTCCACAGAATTACTTCAGGACAGTCCACCACCTGCTGTGCCATTTTGAATGAATGCCCCCTACACATACACCATAATCTTTCTTCCATCACTATACGACAGTTCCCATTGATCATACTCTCTCTGATATTCCTTACATCCTTTGATTTCATTTCCCCGAATACTGTCTCCGAGAACAATTTCCTGTATACTGTTATCTGATGCCAGTTCATGCAAAGTCTCTACAGAAACAACCTTTCCATTAAATTCCATTTTTTCTTTTCTTCTCAATTTTCACACACACCTGTCTACTTTCAATAGTTACCCCAGCAGATAAAGAGAAGCTTGATTCTCTGGTCTGCTGGGGGGAAAGCTTCCTGCTGTAAAACATAATCTCCTAACGTTTTCTGATGGCATGAAGCAGAATATGTTCCTATATTCCTTATTATAAACGAAAATAATGGCATTTTATTACAGGAAAATGGGATTTTTTTTAATTCTTTCAGAATTTAAGAATTTACAGCTAAATTATCATTTTTTCTTCCACGCCGCATACATTTTTATTGTATCTTTATTAACAGAGCTTGCTTTTGATACGTATGACTGATTCGCATATACCTTCTTGGCATAATTTTTCTTTGAAATCGTTGATGCCGTCTGCCATCCATGATCTTTCGTCAGCCATTTTTTATCAGATACACGATATGCATACCATCCCACCTGCGTATATCCACTCCTTGTAAAAGTCGATTTTCTTAACTTTGTATTATAGCCATACGGAACCCATGTGGAAGACATTTTTCCGCTGCCTTTATTTGCCTCATAAACGACTTTGAATACTTTATTGCAGACAACATTGGAAGTACCTGTATAACCGATATTTCCATCAATATAGTTTCTTGTTTTTATCCGATAATAATATACCTTTCCTTTTTCTATCGTTTTATCTGTCCATGAAGTTACAGAAGGATCTGTAATTGTTTTTACGGTTGTGTACTTTCCATTTTTAGACTCTGCTCTCTGAATATAATATCGATTGGTTCCATAAACCCGGTTCCATTTGATTTTTAAAGAATCAGCAGAATCAGCAGCTACACTTGTTATTTTGGCAGCAGGAACAAAATATTTCTGTACATTATCAGAAGTGGTAACAATAATAACCGGATTTTTTTCAGGATCCAGCCACTTCATATACCATTTCATTACGGATTCTTCTACAGAAATACATCCTGCTGTGGCACCCTTTCCATTACAATGGAAAAAGATTGCTCCTCCTTTTCCGGCGATCTGTTCAATATTATAATCCGTGGTAACCATGTAATTATATGTATTATAATCAATCAGATGTTCATACTCACCACCCGGATTTTTGTACACAAGCTGATTATACGTATTTGAACCACTGTTTAGATTCCAGTACATTTTGTTCGTAATCTTCATATAAGAAAATAACGTACCTGGATTTTCTTTTTTTCCAAAAGCTCCGGTTAATTTTAAAATCCCCTGAGGAGTTTTCCCACTCCCCTGTTTTCTGGATGAAATGAGATCTATTCCATTTTTTCCCACGCGCCCTGCTGTTTTCTTTTTCGTCACCCATACCCCTTCTTTTTCGGACTATTCATAAGCTCTCACAGTTGCATCGCTGTCCGTTTTGGAAGAAGTTGTAACCAGTACAACCTGTTTTACTCCTTTCAAATTATTCGTATGAACCTTTTCTGCTGCCTGTGTCTCCATTTTCCCCGCACAAACGACTGTAAATATCAACAGCCCAATCAGGAAAAATGCTTTTTTCATCATCTTTTTCATTCACTCATACTCCTTTTCCCATTTTTATTTTCCATCCATATTCCAATTCAGTCAAAAAATCACAAGCCAAATCATAAACGGATAGACAAAAATAAGTATTTCTGTGCTTCAGAGTTTAACATAAAACAGTGCTGCGATTTTTCTGCTGTACCAATTAACCATTTTTATGCACCAATTAACCGTTCCCATGCGTTAATCAACTATCATTATATGCAAATTTACTTTATTCGCGTATCTATCCTTCCATCCGAAAATGCAACAACATTCTGCATATAAAAAATACCCTCGCTGTATAAAAAATATGTCTTTAGCAAACATACTTCTTATACATTGAAGGTATCCTTATCTGTTCAAAATCAGTCGAAGTATTTGCTGCTGAGACCATCCAACCATGATTCAGGCATCACAATTCACTACTTTCTACAATTTCCTTCAAAATGTCCACCAGCCTCCGATTCTCTTCATGCCGCTTAACCCCAATTCGAAAATAACCGGGCACAAGTCCCACATAATTACTGCAGTCGCGAATCAAGATTCCCCGTTCTGCACAGGCTTGTTTCAATCCCGGCATGGCCTTGAAAAAGATATAATTGGCCTGAGAATCAAATACCTGGAAGCCCAGGTGTTTTAATTCCGCTTTCAAAAAAGCCCGTTCCGTTTTTAAAAGCTCCATACTTTCCTGCACATACGCCGTTTCTTTTAAAGCTGCTACGCCGGCAAACTGCGCCGGAATGGATACGGCCCAGGGCTGACTGCAATCCGCCATTTTCTGTAAAAATGCCTGATTGGAACATAGTCCGTATCCCAGACGAAGGCCGGCCATGGCATAGGTTTTTGTAAATGCTTTTAAAATCAGCAGATTTTCGTAATGCTCCAGTTCATTTAAAAGACTGTAACGCTGCGGCTGATCCAAAAAATCATTGAAACATTCATCCACCACCAGGAATATATCATGTTCCTCACATCGTTTTAAAATAGAAAGCAGCAATTCTTTTTCAATCAGATGTCCTGTGGGATTGTTGGGATTACATAAAAATACCATATCCACATCGTTGGTAAGCATTTCCAGAAAGGTCTCATCCAGACGAAATTCCATTTCTTCTTTTAAATAATAGTAAACCATCTGAGCGTCCATGGCCCGTGCTGCCTGTTCGTATTCTGCAAAAGTTGGAGCCGGTACCAGCACTTTCTTTGGTTTTCTCGCCAGAATCGCAGAAAAAATCACATCTGCCGCACCATTTCCAAATACGATCTGATTTTCCTTTACCTGTAAAAAAGCCCCCAGATTCTTCCGCAGTTCTCTGCAGTTCACATCCGGATATTGAGCAGATAAAGCAGCACCTTTCGCTGCAGCTTCAATAACCGAAGCCGGAGTTCCCATGCAATTTACATTCACAGAATAATCCAGGTCATATGTACGCTCATAAATTTCTCCACCATGATTATGCATTCTGTTTTTTTGTCAACTGGCTGGTATATCTGTCCATTTTATGATCGGAATCTATTTCAAAACCAGAATTGACACTCCTTCTCATATTATATATCTGTTCAGCAGAAGCCAAACTGCTCTAAAATCATATCTTATAAAATCCAAAAGTCCGATATTTTTCATACTAGAAACAACACCAGCGCTTTCACACTCAGAAAAATAACAATGGACAAAACAGCCGTGGCATAAAGCAGACGATTCGCCGTTTTTATATCCTCTGGTGTAACTGCACGATGCGGATCGCCGATGTATTTCTTTTTATGAAGCTTTCCAAAATACCATGCATCACCCGCCAGCTGCACTCTCAGAGCACCTGCCATAACCGCTTCTGTATGAGCTGAGTTGGGACTGGCATGATTGTAACGGTCACGCAGATAAATCTTTTTGGCATTTTTGGCATCCAACCGGATCAAAGCCGATGCCGCAATCATAAGCCAGGCAGAAAGACGGGCCGGTATATAGTTCAATACGTCATCCAATTTCGCTGCAAATCTGCCAAAATAAAGGTAACGGTCATTTTTATATCCCACCATGGAATCCATGGTATTAACAGATTTGTAAAAAAATCCACCTGCGGCACCACCAATTGCCATAAAAAGCATGGGAGCAATAATACCATCAGAAGTATTTTCTGCCACCGTTTCCACTGCCGCTTTTGCTACACCTTCTTCATTGAGACCTTCCGTATCACGCCCTACAATCATGGATACGGCATATCGCGCCCCTTTCAGATCCGGTTTTACCAGTTCCTTATATACCTTCACGCTTTCTGTTTTCAAAGACTTTGTTGCCAGAAGCAGATAACATAAAATACTTTCCAGAGCCAGCCGCAGCCAGGGTGAAATCATTTGTGCCCCCCAAAGTAGAAAAATGGGAAGTGCTGTTGATACGCCGGTTACCAGAATCACCAGCAGCACACCACCTGCCAGAAGCCCTTTTTCCGTATCCGGTACCATTTTCCGAATTCCCTTTTCACAAATGCTGATCCATGCACCAATCATCCGGATCGGATGCCATGCCCACTGTGGATCTCCAATGACCAGATCAAGGACAAATCCAATCCCTAAAGCGAATAATGAAATCTTCATTTTGCATCTCCACTTCCGCTGCCAGACCGCAGCCATTTTTTACCTGCCAATAATAATACTCTTTTTCAGGCAGACCATACATCTGCATGAGTTTCATAATAACCCCTCCGTGTACCACGCAGGAAACCGTCTCTGCTTTCTGTGCCGCACAGGCATCCATCATCTTTTTAAATCCGCCCCGCAGACGTTTCACAAACTCTTCCGAGGATTCTGCCCCGGGTATTTCCATGGTTCCATTACTGTCAATCCATTGCTGATACACCGGATTTCCATTTAATTCTTCATAATTCTTATATTCAAAGACTCCAAAATCGGTTTCTGCAAATTCAGTAATGATCTGTGCATTTTCACAGGGATAAATCTTGGCGGCAGTCTGTCTGCATCGTTTCATGGGACTGGTAAACACTGCCTGAACCGATGGATACAGCCCCGCTTCAACATACTGTCGAATCAGATTTCTGCCTGTCTCACAAAGCGGTTCATCCGTCGTTCCCACATAACGGCCCTCCAGATTCCCTGCTGTCTTTCCATGTCGAATCAGATAAAGTTGAACCGTTTTCATATCTTTGCAGCCTCAGCGATATCCGGATCCCGATCTTTCTTTGGGTCCTGATCTACACATGTATTTGCATCCTTAATACAGGTTCCGATTCCACAGCAAACTCTCCACACCTGCTCCGAAGCAGCAGCCAGTTCACAGCAAAGCCGACCTGTATCTTCCCGATATCTCCGGTCAAATTTATCCACCGGCACCACACCATATCCCAGCTCATTGGTTACAATGATCACCTGAGGATTTTTCTCTGCCAGTTCCTGCGCCAACTGTTTATAGGGCAGATTTTCCTGAATTCTTCTCTTTACAAATTCATGAAAATGATAGATCATGGGAGCCTGAAGCAATTCATCATAAGTACAGGTCATACCATCCACTGCCATTTCCAAAGAAACTCCCGTCAACTGCTGCGCAAAGGCCTTTTTACCCTGAAATACACCACCAATTATCAGTTTCATTGATTTTGTTCCTTCCTATTAGATAGAATAAAAATATGCAACAGTTCAGCAGGAGCTGAACTGTCTTGAATAAATTCAGCAGACATTCATCATTTCCTGCTGAATAGTTACAAAAATTCTTACAGACAAGCTGCCGCTGCAACAGCAAACAAAGCCATCACCAGTTCGGAAATCTGTGTGAAAAATCCACATAAATCTCCTGTAATTCCACCAAAATAGTGCATAGACATATAGCGATAATAAGCAAATACCAGAAATGCTCCCGCCAACACAGCTGCACCTGGAATGGGATTCACCAGAAGCAGACCCACGCCACAAGCTAAAATAAACCCGATCATGGTAAACTGTACTACCTTTTTCTGAGCAGGATTGGCAAATGCTACTGCCAGACCCGTATTTCTTGCCTTCTTAAAAGTAACCACAGAATAACCGCTGAGACTTCTGGACAGTACAAAGCTGATGCAGATGACACCAATGGATTGGCTGCTTACTTCTGACATAACACCAAAATACAGAATAAAATAAACCAATCCTACAATAATGGCAAATGCACCGGAGTTGGAGTCTTTCAGAATTTCCAGCCTCCGTTCCATGGTCTGCCAGGAACTAAGTGCATCCGCAGTATCCAGCAATCCATCCATATGAATTCCGCCGCTGATCAAAATAGGAATTGTCAGATACACAGCTGTCTGAAAGGTATTTCCAAAAGGTAAAATCCCACACAGCACATACCATCCATACATCAATGCGCCAATGACCGCTCCCACCACCGGAAAGAAACACATACTGTATTTCATATTTTCATCGGTCCACTCCGTAGTAGGTGTTGGGATTTTGGAATACATGGCAAAAGAAATCTTGAATCCATTCCATAACTGTTTGATCATAAAGATACCTCTCCTTTCTGCACCAGCGGAATGCCATAAACAACCTCCACCACCACATCGGCCTTTGCCGCAATATACTGATTGATTTTTCCCAGATACTGCTGATAGCGCATGGTTTCCGCATCATATTCCATTCCATCTGAAAAAATCTCATTGGAAACCACTACCACATCCGCTGCCTGCCGGCATAAATGATCCAGACCGGTACATACCGCTTCCACAGTCTGCACACCGGCACCATCCTCCTGATACATTTCATTGGCCGTCAGATTGGACATACACTCCAGCAGCACCGTTGTATTCTTCTGCTCCAGCGTCACATGTTTCAGACCGGTAAAACATTCCACCGTATCAAAATTTTTATTTTTCCGAAGTTCTCTGTGCCGGTCAATCTTCCGAAAAGCTTCTTCATCAAAGGGATACATGGTAGCAATATATACCATGGGAATTTCTTTTCGCTCCTGCTGCAGTTTCAGACACAAATTCTCTGCATAAGCTGATTTTCCGCTTCCGCTTCCCCCTGTTATTAATGCTAACATTCCGTTTCCTCCTTATACGGCTCATATACCATAATATCCACATCGTTAAATGTACTCATTCGGTGATATACGCCCATGGTCATATCCAGCACCGGCATCAGCGCCACCGCACCGGTTCCTTCTCCCAGATGCATACCGCAAGTAAGACAGGGCGTTAATTCCAATGCCTCCAGCAGCAGCTTTCCTGCAGGCTCTTTTGATAAATGAGATGCAAAGATATAATCTCTGGCTGCAGGTGCCAGCTTACATGCCAACAATGCCGCCACGCAGGAAATCACTCCATCTGCCACAACCGGCATACGACAAACGGCTGCTCCCAGATACAGCCCCGCCATACCTCCGATTTCAAATCCGCCAACTTTGCAAAGCACATCCAGCGGGTCATTTTTATCAAATGTATAGGAACCTAAGATGCGCTCCAGAACTTTAGTCTTATGTGCCAGTCCTTCTGCCTTCAATCCAGAGCCCCGTCCGGTAACGGATGCCACCGGCACATCCAGAAATACCGATGCCATGGCAGAACTGGGAGTCGTATTGCCAACACCCATTTCACCCACGCAAAGAATTTCATATCCCTGCTGTTTCAGCATCTGTGCCATCTCAATTCCCACCTCAATGGAACGAATGGCCTGTTCCCGGGTCATAGCCGGCTCTTTCGCCATATTTTTCGTACCATACGCAATCTTTCGGTTAATAACCTCCGGACATACATCTCTTGCCACACCAATATCCACCGGAAATACATCCACGCCCGCCATCTGCGCCATCACGCTGACACTGCATTCCATTTTCGTAAAGCCCTCTGTCATAACCGCTGTAATTTCCTGATCCGACTGACTGACCCCTTCCTCCAAAACGCCATGGTCCGCACACATAATAACCAACGCTTTTTTATCCACATGGAAATTGGGATTTTGTGTAATCCCGGCCATCCTTATGGTCATGGTCTCAAATTCCCCAAATGCATACAGTGGTTTGGCAATACTGTTCCATCTGGTTTCACACTGTTTCATAGACTCTCTGTTCAGCGGCCCAATTCCATGAATCGCCTCATCCAATTTCATTGATATCCTCCTCCATTAAAAAAAGAGATACTGTTTCCAGCATCTCTGTATCATTTATTAATCTCCACATCTGAAACTGCCTTTGCAGCTGTTTTTTCATCTCCACAGTTCACACAAACTCCAATATTGTGTATTCCCGATGTATTTTAAAGACTTTTTAAAAGACAATGATGCTATGGCTCGTAGATCATGTCGCCAATGGGTATTCTGACTTGAGTCTCATCACCGATAAGCACCTTCCCAATTTCTCAGTGGTATACGCCTCCGGCTCTTCTCTTACAGCAGCGGCACTGTGCAGGATTTGCACCTGCTTCCCCCTTATTTGCACGAATTTATTATACCTGTTTATACAATCCTTGTCAATCTTATGGTAAAAAGCCTTTTCATCTTGATGTTTTTTGTGCTATTTATGAATGCTGCGCTACAAAATGTTGCGTGGGATGGAGAAGATATAATTTTATAAGGTAATGAAGGCTACATTACAGAGCTACATTACACGGAGACGCGCTCTCGCTCTGCCCAAACGTAACGGACACTAAACTCTCGTCTTTCTTTACAGAAAGCCGCTCGTTAAGTGCCGACGTTTGACCAAAGGTCTCCTTAGCAATGTAGCTCTGTAATTCCGCCATTTACGTTTTTTATAAAAATCCAAATAATACCTAAGTAAAACACGCTCTAGACAGGATACAAAAAAAATCAGCCACATTTCTGTGACTGATTCATACGTGCCAGAAGGGATTCGAACCCCTGACCCACGGCTTAGAAGGCCGTTGCTCTATCCAGCTGAGCTACTAGCACATCCTTTAACATCAAGCTTTTGCTTTCTGTTAATCGGGGCGACAGGATTCGAACCTGCGACCTCCCGGTCCCTAACCGGACGCTCTACCAAACTGAGCCACGCTCCGAAATGCGATTTTATGAAATTGTTTGAGCCATGTTGGCTAACGTGCCAGAAGGGATTCGAACCCCTGACCCACGGCTTAGAAGGCCGTTGCTCTATCCAGCTGAGCTACTGGCACATCCTTGAAGCTTCAAGCTTTTCAGCTTTCTGCTAATCGGGGCGACAGGATTCGAACCTGCGACCTCCCGGTCCCTAACCGGACGCTCTACCAAACTGAGCCACGCTCCGAAGCTTTACCGTTCAATGCTCTCGCATCGAACATGTTGTATTATACATGAAAGATGTTTTTCTGTCAAGCACTTTTTTGAAAAGTTTTTTATTTTTTTTGTTTTTTTGAAACATTTCCGGAAACAGTGTCAATTCACCGTTTCCGGAATTAACATGCTTAATGAATGTACAGAATTAAATCCGAATCAGAACTAGACTTATGCTAATTTGGATTTAGCAACTTCTGCTAACTGTGCAAAACCTGCGGGATCGTTAACTGCCATTTCTGCTAACATCTTTCTGTTCATAGTGATATCAGCCAGTTTCAGACCATACATGAATTTGCTGTAGCTTAAGCCATTCAGACGAGCTGCTGCGTTGATACGAGCGATCCATAACTGTCTGAACTGTCTCTTTCTTTCTTTTCTGCCTGCATATGAAGATGTTAAAGCTCTCATTACAGACTGTTTTGCAACTCTATACTGTTTGGAGCGAGCTCCTCTATAACCTTTTGCAAGTTTTAATACTTTATTATGTTTCTGCTTTGCGTTCATTCCGCCTTTTACTCTTGCCATTTCAATATTCCTCCTGTTAAAATGTCAGTTTCCCTAATCTTACAGATAAGGTAAAATCTTCTTCATTACTTTTGCGTTGGTTGAATCAGTAACTGTAGACTTTCTAAGATTTCTCTTTCTCTTAGCTGACTTCTTTGTCAGGATATGGCTCTTGTAAGCTTTGCTTCTCTTTAATTCACCGGTTCCGGTCTTTTTAAAACGCTTTGCAGCTGCTCTGCTGGTTTTCATTTTAGGCATGGTTGTGTCCTCCTTAACTTTTTCTTACTAACGTTTTTCTGTCAGGAACATGACTAAGCTTCTGCCTTCCATCTTGGACGGTTTGTCAACGACTGCGACATCCGCAAGCTTGGCAGCAAAATCGTCAAGAATATGTCTGGACTGAGCAACATGGCTCATCTCACGGCCACGGAAACGTAATGTTACCTTAACCTTATTCCCTTTGGTAATGAACTTTCTGGCAGCACTTGCCTTGGTATTCAAATCATTTTCATCAATATTGGGAGAAAGACGAACTTCTTTGATTTCGATGGTTCTCTGTTTTTTCTTTGCTTCCTTTTCTCTTCTTGCAAGCTCGTATCTGTATTTACCATAATCGATGATCTTACATACAGGCGGCTGTGCACCGGGCGCAATCTTAACCAGATCAAGATCGGCTTCCATAGCCAGTTTCATAGCTTCCTTCGCTGACATAATGCCAAGCTGTTCACCATCTGTTCCAATCAGACGAACTTCCTTATCTCTGATCTGTTCATTAATCATTAATTCGCTAATGGTCAAGCACCTCCAAATTTCCTACCTTTGACGATATCTTCTGCTGCCCTCTTTTTGCCGCAAATGCCATCAGAACCGAATCCTCATATTCAAACCTCTGAAGCATCTCCCGAATGGAGTCAAACTGCAACAAAAAAAGTGGACAGGCAGACTATCCACTTTATACTTCGTTAATATCAAAAGCATATAAACCCGAGTCACTTCATTGTGCTAAGGTGAGAGTGGATACTCTACTTTCTTGTTTCACAGCGGTTATTACTATAACACACTGGATGCACTTTGTCAAGCGGCATTTTATATTTTTATAGAAAACATTCCCCGATACCGCCATGCGTATTTCCTATGCATTCCAGAGCGAACATTACTTATGTACTGCCTGAATTTTTATAAAAAACGTAAATGGCGGAATTACAGAGCCACATTGCTAAGGAGACCTTTGGTCAAACGTCGGCACTTAACGAGCGGCTTTCTGTAAAGAAAGACGAGAGTTTAGTGTCCGCTACGTTTGGGCATCGTTAACATGCAAACAA
>JBGVFN010000073.1:0-6032 GCA_045121095.1 Lachnospiraceae bacterium
CCCACACGTGTTTTGATGCGCTCATTTGCCCAGCGTCCGAAGGCTGCAGAACCGCCTGCTTTGTTCATCAGGCAGACCATGGTACCCAGAATGACCAGGAAAACCAGAATACCCATATTATAGGAATCGGACAGAACCATAAGCAGACCGCCGGGTTCTGTTTCTGTACCTGCGCCCAGCATATGAACCAGTGCGCCTTCCAGAGAAAAGTTTGCATAGAATAATGCACCAATGGCAATACCGATCAGCAGGGAACTGTAAACTTCTTTTGTGATCAGCGCCAGTACGATAGCAACGATTGGGGGCATAAGAGCCCAGAATGTAGCGTACATATCATTTCCTCATTTCTTTTTTCATTTTTAGTTTTAAATAGCTTTTCCATTTTAACATAGCTTCTATGAAAAAGAAACAAAAAAAGCTAAAAAATACGTGTAAAATGCGGAAAATTGCCATTTATAATTTCCTGCTTTGCGGAATCGTTACAAAAAATAATTGGACAATCCATGAATTTATGTTAAACTAAAACGTGATTAAAATATGCTTGTCATTGAAGAAAGTGGTCATAGTTCAAAGTTAAAATAACAGCAGAGACAGCGGGGGAGGTGAAGTCTATGGAACAGGAAATTGAGGTTTTGATGCAGGGATATCAGTTTCGCAAGCTGTATGAGCGGAAATTTGAAAGTTTTATGCAGCAGTACAAGCTGAGAAAGATTGATGTGGAGATTTTAACGTATCTGTATTATTGCAATGGACGGAATACAGCCAGTGATATTCAGAAACTGGGTCTGTTTACAAAAGGGCATATTTCACAGGCACTGGAACGTTTGTGCAGAGAGGAACTGGTATACACGGAACAGGATACTCGTGACCGGCGTGTCATACATATTTTCATAGGAGAAAAAGCCAGACCGATCATTGAGGAAGCAAGATTGCTGAAACAGGAAGTCTTTGAACAGGTTTTTAAAGGAATTACTGAAGAAGAACAGAATACGCTGATCACAGTAGCCAAAAAAGTCTGGAAGAATATGACAGACGAGCTGAAATAATAAACGCAGCAGATTCATCACGGATTATGGAGATGGATGTGCTGCGCTTTTTCTTTTCAGTTTTTTGGTATTCAGGCTTTTTGACATTTGTCTGAAGGATGGTCAAGCTGTAATAATCTGCGTGCATTGCCATCGGTGATCAGCTGGTATTCTTCCGGTGTCAGAGGACGTTTTTTAATGGCCTCCACGCTGTGTGACTGGTCTGCATACGGACTGTCAGTGGCAAATAAAAGTTTGTGCGCACCGTGCTCGTGAACCAGCTTCAAAAATTCTTCATCCGGTATGTACATCTGGGAAAGGCTGATGTCAAAGTAAACATTGGCTCCCAGCAGATATTTTTTGACATCTTCATGTTCCAGGTGCCCACCGCTGTGGGCAAGAATTAATTTGCGGGTTTCCTGTCCCGGGTCTTCCAGCTGTTCCAGCAGATGAAGAGAGCGGGCGGGGGTACAGTGGGTGGTGTCGGGAAATGCACCGTCATAGCCGGCATGGACCATAACAATCAGATCCTGTGCCAGTGCTTCGCGAATCAGATAGACTGCCCGGGGTTCATCGATGGTCATATTCTGCCAGTCCGGGTGAAGCTTAATGCCGGGGAATCCCTCTTCTTTCAGAAAACGGAGTTTGCCGGGAATATCTTCACAGTCGGGGTGGATTCCGCCAAAAGGAATAAGCCCCAAAACATCCTGCTGTTTTTTGGCGAATCGGTTAATGGAGTCAAATTGGTCGGGTCTTGTAACCACTGGCTGAGTAATGCAGAAGTCGATACCTGCTGCATGCATGGACTGAAGAAGTCCGTTCAGGGTGCCATCAGAAAAATGTCCCCAGTAATGGGTATCTGCCAGATCGTGCATAAGCTTGGACGCGATTTTATCAGGATAAATGTGAGTATGGAAATCAATCATTGGATGAGAGCTCCTTTAAATCAGATGAGTATTAGCATGAGTCATGCCAGTGTACTGTCTTATTTAGCCCAATATAAGCGAAGCAGCACATTAGATACAGTTTACTCAGGAAAAGCGGGTTTTACAAGTTTTATTTTGCAAAAAGCACGATCAGAAGCGGATTATTTTTCCAGAAACACAATTTTGGTGCGTTGACAGATGATTAAATCATGATATACTTTTTTACGGATATTTAAAATGAAAAAAGAATACAGGTGAAAAAATGTATAAAATCGTATCAAAGTTATTAATCTATGGAGATATGCCAAAAGATTCCATTTTGATGGAGCTGAGTGATATCTACAAGCAGATGGATCAGAAGACTCAGAGCAAGGATGAACTGATTACCCGGGTATTTACCCAGATCAAGCATCTGCTGCAGGTGGCTACAGATTATGGATTTGATAAAAATCTGTGGCATAATTATCTGACATTTCTGCTGATTACAGATGAGAATCCATTCAGCCTTACCTGTGAAAAGGTGGGAGCGAATCACGGCAGTGTCAATTATTTTGCTGAGGGAGATTTCCGGGCATTTAAGCAGCTGTTTGAGTTTGATTTCAGCGGTCTGGAGAAGGAACTGGGCATTGACTGTTTCAGCCGGATCTCCAACTACCAGGCAATCGGCAAGAAGGAACTGATGTACAACAAAAATGTCAGCCAGAAGGTGCAGGCATTAAGTGAGAAGCTGGAAAAGGCTGCCGATGAAAATGAATTCTTTACCATGGTAACGGATTTTTATAAGGCTTACGGTGTAGGCATGTTCGGATTGAATAAGGCTTTCCGTATTGCTTCTTCTGAAAATGGTCAGGTGAAGTTCTGTCCTATTAATAATATGGATTCTGTGGTGCTGAGTGACCTGATCGGCTATGAAATTCAGAAAAAGAAGCTGGTGGATAATACTCAGGCATTCGTGGATGGAAGAAAGGCCAATAATGTTTTATTATTTGGTGACAGCGGTACTGGTAAATCCACCAGTATTAAGGCCATTGTGAACGAGTTTTATGATCAGGGCCTTCGTATGATCGAAATCTACAAGCATCAGTTTAAGGATCTGTCCTCTGTGATCGCTCAGATTAAAAACCGAAACTATAAGTTTATTATTTATATGGATGACCTTTCTTTTGAGGAATTTGAAATTGAGTATAAATTCCTGAAAGCAGTCATCGAAGGCGGTGTGGAGACAAGACCGGATAATATTCTGATTTATGCCACATCCAACCGCCGTCATCTGATCAAGGAGAACTGGAACGACCGCAATGACGTGGAACATCAGAATGGTATGCACCATTCCGATACCATGGAAGAGAAGATGTCTCTGGTAAATCGTTTTGGTGTGACCATCAATTTCTCCAAACCGAATCAGAAAGAATATTTCAATATTGTGATTAATCTGGCCCGCAGGGCAGGAATTACCATGTCGGACGAAGATCTGTGCATGGAAGCAAACCGCTGGGAGCTGAGCCACGGCGGTATTTCCGGACGTACTGCCCAGCAGTTTATTAACTATATCAGCGGCAGTGTGGAAAAAAATGGGGAGAAAACAGGATGTTAAGTCATACATTCGAACCGATTTTTGATGAAAATTCCAGAATACTGATTCTGGGAACTTTTCCCTCAGTAAAATCCAGAGAACAGGGGTTTTACTATGGACACCCTCAGAATCGTTTCTGGAAAATACTGGCAAATCTTTTGAACGAGCCGGTACCGGAAACCATCGAGACGAAAAAGGCTTTTTTGCTGAAGCATGGAATTGCAGTATGGGATGTGGTAGCATCCTGCGATATTACCGGTTCCAGCGACAGCAGCATTAAAAATGTGGTGCCTGCGGATTTATCTCAGGTACTGGACCATGCTCCCATTGAAAAAATTTTTGCAAATGGCGGAAAGGCGTACAGTCTGTATCAGAAATATGCCTTTCCCATCACAGGCAGAGAAGCACAAAAGCTTCCTTCCAGCAGCCCGGCCAATGCCAGCTGGCAGATGGAGCGGCTGTTGGGGGTCTGGAATCAGATATTGCCATATACGTTTTAGAAACAAGAAATGTGAAAAGAGGTTTAGAAATGTACTTTGTACCGGATGGAACCACAAAATGTGGTTATTATGAATGTAAAAAATGCGGGTACCGTTTTCTGTCCACAGAGACCGAGGAAATGACGGTCTGCCCCAGCTGTGAGGAAGATGTGGACTATGAAATCGGCCCCGACGAAGTAATGGGTTCTTCTGAAAAGAACGCAGTATTAATTGAGATTGAAGAAGGGGAAGATGTGGAAAAAATGGACATCCTCCTCAGTCTGGCCATTACAGGCGGCGATTACGAGTGGATCTAAAAAACTTTTCCATCCAGCTGGTCACCATAAAAATCCTGCAAGAATCGGATCATCTGTTTCACATAAGGTTTTAAAATCCGATGCTTGTTGTATACAATGTACAGGTTTCTCTGGTGGCCGGTATCGCCCAGAGGAAATTCCAGCATTTTTCCGATACTGGTGAGATCCTGGATCGACAGAGTGGAAAGTATGGAGATGCCCAGTCCGTTTACAATGGCGTGTTTAATGGATTCCAGGTCGTTCATACGGGCAATGACCTGCAGATTGGTTACATCAATCTGGCGGGAACGAAGAAATTCATCAATTTCTTTCTGAGTACCGGAGCCATTTTCACGCATGATAAGCGGTTCTTTTAATAATATGTTCAGGTCAGCCTGCTCGTCCTTTAATTTTTGATAATAGGGAGTGGCAGGTGCGGCGATGGTCAGTTCATCCTGAAAAAATGGAATGAAAATACAATTATCGTCGTCAGTGGTCATACCTGTCAGCCCGAAATCAATGGTTCCGTTGAGAACCCGGTCAATGACTTTTTTGCTGTCTGCCTGCCAGATATGGAAAACGACATCGGGGTGTTCTTTATTAAAGGTTCCCAGAGCTTCGGGAAGGATATAGCCGGAAGGAATGGTGGATGCGCCAAGTGCGATGATTCGCTGGCTGCCTCCTGTAAATTCATGAATAATGTTATTGCGCATATTCAGGATATTGACCGCACATTCATAAAATTGCTGTCCACGATAGGTTAGTTCCATTTTTTTAGTGGTGCGGATAATGAGCTTGGAGTTCAGTTCCTTTTCCAGAGTACTGATATGAGCGCTGATAGTGGGCTGTGTCAGGTACAGATGTTTGGCAGCTTCGGAAAAGCTGTTATAGTCCACTGCGGCAACAAATGCTTCAAGTTGTTTAAATTCCATGTAAATCTTCTCCTTGGTTTGAACAGGGCTGCGGAAATCTGTTGAATGCTTCCAAACAATTCCGCTGTTGTTGTGGTGGTTTGTTATAATTTTAGTGAAAACGGAAACGGGCAGTTCCGTGTATGATTCTGGATGCTATTCTAACATATTTCATAGAAAAAAATCTATAGATTCTGTCAAAATGAGAAGATTATCTATAAATGAGAGCTATGAATCTACAAAGATTTAAAGATAATATCTATAAATACGTAGAAAAATATGGAAAAATACGTGGAAGAGTATAAAAAACATCTGTCAATGTATTAAAAAAGTAGAGGTAAAAAGATTACAATGCAAGTTATTAGTCAATTGGTTTTATTAATTATTGGTTTTGTGCTTCTTGTAAAGGGCGCTGACTGGTTTGTGGATGGTGTATCCGGTATTGCGGAGCGGTTTGGTATCCCTCAGCTGGTAATTGGTCTGACGATTGTAGCCATGGGTACCAGTGCACCGGAGGCGGCAGTTAGTATTACAGCAGCGCTGCAGGGAACGGCAGATATTACCATTGGTAATATTCTGGGCAGCAATATTTTAAATATTCTGATTATTTTAGGTATTACATCAGTTATTACCAGTGTGGCAGTTCAGGAAAGTACCTTTAAGATTGAAATTCCCTTTGTCATTGCCATTACCGTGGTACTTCTGGTCTTTGGTATGACCGGCGGAACCGTTACCCGTCTGGAAGGCGTAGGTCTGATTGCTTTATTTATCGGCTTCCTGGTTTACCTGTTCCGTATGGCCATGAGGGACAAGGATGATCAT
>JBGVFN010000074.1:0-7764 GCA_045121095.1 Lachnospiraceae bacterium
GGGAAAGCTGGTCAATGCAGTAGGCGCGGGAGACTCTATGGTAGCAGGATTCCTGGCAGGATGGATGCTTAAGAAAGAGTATCTTCATGCTTTTAAAATGGGCATTGCTGCGGGAAGTGCCAGCGCTTTCTCAGAACTTCTGGCTACGGAAGCAGAGATTATCAGAGTATATGATTCTTTAGGGGGTCAATGATTCTTCAGGAGGTAAATGATGAGAATAACAGATTTGCTGGACAAGAGGAGTATTGCACTTGACGCAGCTCCTTCCTCCAAATCGGAAGCACTGGATCAGGCGGTGGCACTGATGGCCAGAAGCGGCAAACTCAACGATGAAGAAGCTTATCGAAAGCAGGTATACTTAAGAGAAGAAGAGGGCACTACAGGCATCGGGGAGGGCATTGCCATTCCTCACGGAAAAAGTAAGGCAGTAATCAGACCGGGCCTGGCAGCGATGGTAATAAAAGATGGAGTGGATTTTGATTCTCTGGACGGGGAACCGGTACATTTGATTTTCCTGATTGCGGCGCCCAATAAGAAGGACAATGTCCATTTGGATGTGCTGAGTAAGCTTTCTGTATTGTTGATGGATGAGGAATTTACAGCAAAACTGAAAAATGCATCTACAGCAGATGAATTTCTGGAAATCATAGACGCGGCAGATGCGGAAAGGTCTGGTACGGGCGAAAAGTCGGACTTAGATGAGCAGTCAGCAGTTCACTATGATACGTCAACGGATAAAAAAGGTTGAACAAAATCGCTGCGCGATGGCTACCTGAAGTCGTGATGCAGTTCAGCTTTATCGATTAAAAAAACAGTGGTAAATGAGTCCTAAATAAGGTATTGTTAAATCACCACAAAATAACAACCTTATACGCACAGGATCATCACTACCACTGCCATGAATAGATTAACATACTTTAACGTTTTAGACAAGCATTTTTATAACGCCCATGCACCACCAAATCTCAGGTTATTTACAATGGAGAATATTGAGATTTGGAGGACATTTAGATGAATGAAAAATACTTGTTGAAATTACAGCAAGACATGCTGTTAAAAAATTTTACACCAAATACATGCGAGGATTATTACCGCTTTGTTAAAAGATTTCTTGATTTTGCCAATAAGGATGCCATGTCCATCACTTATGCGGATATCAGAAAATTCATTTTCTACATGAAGGATGCTGAAAACAAAAAAGCTTCTACAATCAATGTCTACACTGCCGCGATCCGCTTTTTCTTCGAATACACGCTTGGATATTTATGGGATCCTAAAAAAATTCCTAAAATGAAGCGTGACCGGAAGCTCCCTGTAATTCTTACCCGAGAACAAGTAAACCTGCTTATTGATTCCATGGACAACTATAAGCACAAAGCTATTACCGCAACCATGTATTCTTCAGGTCTGCGTGTCAGCGAAGTCTGTCATCTCCGTTATGAAGATATTCGCAGAAAACAGAAGATGATCCACGTTCCCCTGTCTAAAAACCGCCAGGACCGTTATACGATACTAAGCGACAGGAACCTGGAGATCCTTACAGAATACTGGTATCGTTATAACCGTCCTATGGGATGGCTGTTTCCAAGCACGGTAAGAGATGAACCACTGACAAATTCAACGGTTGAGCAATTTATAAAAGAGCATGCACACAGGCTTGGTCTTCCGGAAGGAGTAACGCCCCATACAATGAGACACTGCTTTGCATGCCATGCACTGGAGGATGGGGTCAGCCATACTTTTATCCAGCAGTTATTAGGCCATCGCAGTCCGAATTCCACGGATGTGTACCTGCAGATGACGTCCAAGGCACTTATGGGAATCCAGAGTCCTTTTGATACTTTTGAAAAAAAGCAGGAGGAGGTCGATGGCGATGACAGATAACCCGACCATGCAGGATGTACTGCGGAAGTTTTACCCGAAGTATCTGGAGATGCACACACCAAATGAACACCAGGCAAAAGCAGTACGTCATATCCTGAACTGTAAGACCGGTGCATATGGCGCCAACATCTCTAAATGCGAGAAATGCGGCCATGCCCAGTATCATAATAATTCTTGCCGTGACAGATCCTGCCCGATGTGCCAGGCATTATCTAACGAGATGTGGGTCGATGCACAGAATGAATATGTATTGGACATTGACTATTATCATCTTGTATTCACCTGCCCCAGTGAGCTGAATCCGTTAATCTACTGCAACCAGAAGGAATTGTATTCCCTTTTTTTCCATGCCGCAGCAGAAACGATTCTGGAACTTTCCAAAGACCCGGCACACATGGGAGGTACACCGGGTTTTATCAGTATCATGCATACGTGGGGGTCTAACCTTTCCTACCATCCCCACATTCATGCGTTATCAACCTGTGGCGGGCTGGATGCAGAGCGGAACTGGCATCAGAAAAAAGATGGATTCTTCCTGCCTGGGAAGGCGATGGCCATGCTTTTTAAAGGGAAATTCCTGTCCGGTCTGAAAGGCCTGCACGATGCCGGGAAACTCTGCTATGAGGGTGAAGCGCAAAAATACCGTGACCAGATTGAATACCAGAAGCTGTTAGACTTCTGCTATGAAAAAAACTGGGTCACAGATATCCGGGAATCTTTTGCAGGGGCAGAAACCGTCATGCACTATCTGGGACGGTATACACACCGGATAGCGATCAGCAACAGTCGCATTCTGCGAATGGATGAAAGCACGGTAACCATCCGGATAAAAGATTATAAAAATGGGGGTGAATGGAAAGAACTGACCCTGGAAGGGATTGAATTTGTTCGCCGTTTTCTTATGCACATTCCGCCCAAAGGTTTTGTAAGGATCCGCCGCTACGGTCTTCTGAGCAACCATAACAGACAGAAACTGATCCCGATCTGCAGGAACCTGATTGGCTGTCATGAATTCTTGAGACGATTCAGGAAAGATGACAAAGCACATGCAATCAAAGTACTGTATAAAAAGGATGTCACTGTATGTCCATGTTGTGGAGGAACGCTGACATATGAAGTATGTTCCGGGGATAAAAGATACCGAGAAGATAGTGCTTAAGTCTCAATGTAACCTGATATGGAGCTCACAGAATGGGGGAAAGGGGGAAGTGCGCCCTAAAATCCACAAAAGTATCGGAATTTTTTAAGTATAGCAGTTTGAAAATCATTGTCGTAGTCAATTGATGGAAAATGAATGAGATTTGAATCCCCATATAAGGGGACGCGACTTTGTTCAATTCGGAAAAACCAAAAGTGCGCTGAATAAGAGGGCAAAAGGGATTGTCCTCTTATTCAACCCACCTTTGGTTCTTTCCTTAGAAATTATGACAAGCAAGTAATTATGACAAGTCAGACATTGAAACCACGATTTATCATAGGTATACTTCAGATAGCTTTACATTATTCTCTTTTCTCTTGCAAACTATTTGTGCCATACTGGTATTGTTTCTTATTTTTAGTTGCATGCGGAAGGAGGAAAATGTATGCAGAACAATATCAGTGCGGCAGCTCTGTGTTCAGAGCTTGAGCAAAAACTCATTGATTGCCAGATCAATGAGACAACCTTGGAACGTTACAGAAATGTACTGGCGGAATTTACCGTGTTTGCTGGTAACAACAGTTATAGCCAGTCACTTGGTGTCGATTTTCTAATTGCCAGATACCAGGAAAGAGGCGGGTTCGTTTCTACAGACGAGCACTCACGAAAGGAGGAAACCTATTTTAGATGTATGCGGATGCTTGCAGAGTATTATAACTTTGGTATCATTCACAGACGCAGTGATTTCTTAGGCGAAATCATCTGGCCGGAGCCATTTCGTCAATGTACTGAAAGATTTTTTGAAACAGTAATTAAAGAAGGATTATCTTATAGCTATGTTACACGTTCACGGATGATAATCCATGACCTTCTGCTGTTTCTGGATGCCAGGGGTATTCATGCACCGGAGCAGATAGGGGTGCAGGACAATGATGAATTTGTCAAAAGTTTTTATGGGCTGAGCCCAAAGGGGATTGCAACCAAACTCTGCACACTGCGCAGGTATTACAGATATCTTTATCTTCAGGAATATATCAACATACCCTTGGGTGAGCGTCTTCCAAAGGCATCCATCCAGGGAAGAATGGCCTTTCCTACAGTATGGGGAATGGATGAAATAGAAAAGATAAAGGATTCAGCAGATAGGATCAGTCCGTCTGGGAAAAGAGGCTACGCCATGGTTATGCTGGCATCCCGTCTCGGACTGCGTATTGGCGACATCAGAAATCTGAAGTTACAGGATATTGACTGGAATAAAAAACAGATATCGATCGTTCAGCACAAAACAAAGAAAGCTCTATTGCTTCCATTGCCGGAGGACGTTGGCTGGGCAGTCATTGATTACCTGAAAAACGGGCGTCCGATTACAGAAAGCACTAATGTTTTTGTGCGCCACAAACCGCCTTATGATGCCTTCCCCATAAACAGTACGCTGAACCACATATTTTCGTCTGTTATGGTCAGGGCTGGACTTCCAGCAGAAAAGAACACAAATGTCGGTTGGCATACATTTAGAAGATCCCTGGCAACAAATCTTCTCCAAAATAATGTAGAAATGAATGTAATCTCCGAAATTCTCGGGCATAGTGACCCTGATGTTGCCGGAAAATACTATGTACAGCTCGATTTGGAAAATATGAAAAAATGTGCACTGGAAGTGGAGGTGGCAGACTATGTCAGAAAAAACATCTGAATACCATGGACCATTTGCTATCCAGTTACAGGCATTTATTGACGAAAAAAAGAGACTTGGATGCAGATATGCAGAAGAAGAACGCCTTGCCCACAAATTTGATGAAATGAGTATGTATCATGATTGCAACAATGGCCTCTCTCCGGAACTGGTATGCGACTTTATTAAATATCAGCCCAACTGGCAGGCGACAACCCAGAAAAGGCGCATAAGCTTTCTGCGTAACTTTGGCAGCCATCTGATCAATCATGATATACAAGCATTCCAGCCAGGCTATGATGCACTCAGGGCAACAGCTATCAATTTCAAACCGTATATTTTGTCACATGAAGAGATAAGCAGCTTATTTCGCCTGTCTGACCAGATACATCCGAACTATCGGCAGTCGCATATTTTTTATCCCGTATTATTCAGGGTGCTGTATGGAACAGGAATGCGAATTTCAGAGGCACTGCATCTTACAATGGCTGATGTTGACCTTGAACAAAAAGTTATCCATGTCGTGGATCCGAAGAACCATAAAGACAGGCATCTTCCGATCAGCAGTTCACTGGCAGAGTATTGTTCCTGGTATTGCGGCAAAATCCACCCTGTATACCATGGGGAAGACCTTTTCTTTTTAAGCAACAAGGGAGATGGGCATTATTCACGGAACAATATCCAGGTCTATTTCAACAGACTTATCTGTCAGATGGGGATTCCTTATAATGGTTATAAGGGTGGTGGACCGCACCTTCACTGCCTGCGCCACACTTTTTGTGTACATAGTCTTGAAAAGATGCTTCGGGAAAATGTTCCTCATGGGGTAGCGCTCCAACTGCTAAGTGCATACATGGGACACCGTTCCCTTTCAGCTACAGGACGATATCTGCAACTGACAGCAGAGGCATTTCCTGACCTGATGGAAAAAATCGAAAATATATATGGGGATATTTTCCCTAAATTTGAACCGGCAAAGGAGATAAAGATGCCTTATGAAGATGACTGATTTTGCTGTGCTGGTCAATAAATTTATCATGGACTATCTGACTTCTGCCAGGAACATGAGCCCCAATACGATTCTTTCTTACAGGGATGCCATTGTACTGCTGCTCACTTTTATGACGCAGGTTTATGGGATAAAACCAGAAAGACTTGAGATTACCGATATAGACGCAGATAGAGTTGAAAAGTTTCTCGACTGGCTTGAATCCGAAAGGACCAGCAGTATTGCTACGAGAAATGTAAGACTTGCAGCCATACATTCACTGTTTAGGTACATATGCCGTCAGAAACCAGAATTAATACTTCATTCTCAGAGGATACTGTCCATACCGTTAAAGAAAAATACTCAACCGGAAGTGAAGTATCTGGATACGATCCAAACCGAAAAACTGCTTGCCGCCCCAGACGCAACGACTAAGAAGGGAAAAAGGGATTTGGCTCTATTATGCATACTTTATGACAGTGGATGCAGGGTACAGGAACTGGCTGACATCAGGGTAAGGGATGTACGTTTTACTGTGCCGCCTCAGGTAACACTTACAGGAAAGGGGAGAAAAACCCGGACTGTACCGCTTATGAAAGAGACAGCAGCTATACTGAAGAATTATATAGTCTGTTATGGTCTGGATGTTGCGGGCAAAGCAGATACGCCACTGTTTTTCAACAAGAGAGAGGAAAAGCTTACAAGACAGGGTATTACCTATATATTGCAAAAATATGCAGAAGATGCAGGCATAGGAAACATCACTCCGCATGTCCTGCGCCATACTAAAGCTGTTCATCTGACAGAGGCAGATATTAATCCGGTTTATATACGAGATTTCCTTGGACACACTGATTTAAAAGTAACTCAGATATATTCAAAAACAAGCGTTCAAATGAAACGAAAAGCAATAGAAAAACTTGCGGATCAAAAATCGCCTATACCAGAGACGGGCATGGAGATCAAGACAAAAGATTGGCTTGATGACAAAGATTTGCTGGGTTGGCTCAATTCCCTGGGGCGCTAAATTATGTAAAGGGAAGTAAAGAGAAAAAAACGTATTTATCAGCAATATCTTGCTTCCCTTGTCATAATATCCGGCTTGTCATAATGGATATGAGGATTCCATTTCAGATCCCTGCCAAAGGTATGTAGAACCATGATAAAGCCGGGAGTAAAATTCATGGATTTATTCTGCTTGAAAAACATGCGCGAGACAACACTGTTTACAGCATGAAAAAGGCAGTCAAGCAGGGTGCGGTCATGGAGAAAGAAATCCCGGAGATTTTCATCAATGGTGAAAACACAATGGCGGTGTATAACATTGACAAGCTTAAAGGACATAGAGGTAGTGCGCTGCATGGCATAGAGATTACCGCAGGTAGGACAAAAACGGCTGTGGCAGCGGAAGGGAACAAATTTCAATTTTCCGCAGGAAGGACAGCCGTACATTGCTCCGCCAAAGGCGGGATCGCCACAGTTGATCATTTTATCCACGTTTTCAATAACAGAATCACGTGGATGTAATGTATAAATCATTTCTTCATAATGGTCTCTAAAAATATCTTGTAGTATGCTCATGAGACTATTATGAATCAAAATGGCACAAAAAGAAACCCCTAATCCCCTCAAGATTGAGGGGCAGGGGAGTTGAAGTGCCGAGGGCACTTTTTTACCGTTCTTTTCGGTGGGAAGAAGCAACATGGTTCTTTGCTATGCGCTGGTTGGGTTTGTTATAAGCATCTATCGTTATAAAGAAGTGTATCCAAGACATGTCAAAACGACGCAGGTAGAGTTTAAGAAGGAACTCACTATAAAGATTAACTTGTAAATTCGGAACAGATATTTTGTGGAGGCTGCATTATGGCAGGTACTGTTATACGATTGCCTATAACATCCTTTTAAAGAAGACGCCGATGAAAGCGTGAATGATACCTGGTTAAGGACATGGGAGTGTATTCCAGATGCATGGTCAATCCTTTGCTCTTTTACGCTTGGAATTGAAAATCTATGGTTGAGGCCATATAAGCAGGCAGCTACAGCAGCGTTTTACCGGGAAATTTCCGGAACGGAGCAGATGTA
>JBGVFN010000075.1:0-14688 GCA_045121095.1 Lachnospiraceae bacterium
AAGGCTTTATGCAGGATGTGCATCCCATTTTGAGATAAATTTCTCTCAAATGAAGGAGGCGTAGCGGGCTACGCTGACTGAATCTGAGAAAAATTTAGCCAAAACAGGGGTGTGCAGACTGCGTGAATGATTTTTCAAACACGCTCGAGTATATCCCACACTAATTAGTGTAGGTCATACTAGGTCCTGCTAAAAGCAATAAAGTGTAATATCATGGATGTCGTAATAGGAAAAGGGAGAGTATAACATGACAAAATATATTGAAAATGTAAATGCTTATTTGTCACAGATGAAAATTAAGCAGACATATATTAGTTTAAAAACAGGGATTGATATAAAGAAGCTGTCTCGTATTTTGACCGGTGCACAGGATATCAATGCAACTGATATGGAAAAAATTGCAAATGCATTGGGACAAAAGATGGAATTTTTTTTAAGTGATACGTTTCATATTCCACAGATTAATGAATTTATGTCAGAGAAGATTGCTTTTTACGCTGGTGATCCAACTGCACAGCAGGAAGAAATTGCAGAAAAAATAGTGAAACTAATGGAAAATGTTGACGAAGTTTTAAGTGCAAAATATCGTTTCCTGAACTTATCAAAGGAGTGACAGTAATAGATGAATATAGAGCATTTTAAAAAAATTATTGAATATAGTGATGCTCACAAAGAGGATATAGAATCGAAGGTGAAAAGCTTTTATTCTTTTACAGGGATGAGCAGTGATAAAGAAGTTCTTAATATTATGCAGATTGTAAGACCGTCCTTTCGGGAAAAAGGGTATCTTGTTCTTGAAATCCCTTTTGCAGACGAGGAAATAGGTGCACTTTGCTACAAGGGAGATGCGTTAGGGTATATCGTGCTTAATACGTCTTTGCCAAAGGTTAATATTAATTTTGCCATATGCCATGAATTGTATCATGTGTTTTATCAGAAAACAGAATTCAGACCTAAGGTGGAATTTGCAAATGATCATTATTATGAGCATGAAGAGGAATTTGCAGCGAATCTTTTTGCGGGTATGCTTTTGATGCCGGAAATAAGTTTTCGGTTTATGTATAACAAATTTAGAAAAGAATCGGAGAATAATGAAAAAGACACCATCATCAGGCTGATGAATTATTACCAGACCCCCTATATGGCAGTGCTTATTCGTTGTTATGAGCTGGGACTGCCGGACACGGACAGTATTTCAGAGGAGTTATTGGATGTAGATCGGAATTATATTAAGGAAAGATTTGTTGATTTGTGGCTGGATGATAGTATTTTGGAAGCAACGAAAAAGGATGATTATGTTCATCTGGAAGCAGTTGTTGCACGTTTTGGAAAAGAATATATAAGTGATTCGTATTTAAATGAGAGAACACTTAAGAAAGTACTTCAAAATATGCGGGGACTTTATTCTGAAATAAAGGGGGAGTAGTGGATGGCAGATGGCTATACGGATATTCCTTATAATATGGCAGAGATTGTGCCTTATGTGATTACGGACAGAGAGCGTATTGTTACAGAAATTTTTGGAAAACAAAAGTGTTATTTTTATGATACCTGTTCTTTTCGAAGACATTCGAATTTAAATTATGAAGAAGCAGAATATTTTTTAAGATATATAAAGCAACAGAATGGTATTATTGTTATTACAAGATGTATATTGATGGAATTGGCATCTCACAGCGGAGTTTTGAATCGGCAATATGTGGAGTATGTCAAATATATAAAAGAAGTTGGAATCAATATTCTGGTTCTTTATGAGGAAGATTTGTTTTTTATTATGGAGAGGGCTTTTGGTACGAATGCTGTAATTAATTCATATTTATGCTGGGCAGTGAGAATCATAAAAAGTCCGGTAAGTACCATCACAGAGACACTTGAGCAAAGCGATACGATACGTAATGAAGTGATAAAAGGTAAAAATTTAGAAAATCGGGGAGTATATAAACGTTTTTTTGAAGCAGTCAGAGGAAATAAAGAATCAGGAGACAATTTGGGCGAAGAACTGTTGGGAATCTGTTTACATATTTTAGCGCATTTACCTGGTGAAGAAGACGGGAAATTTTGCATTCTTACAGATGATAAAGGAGCAGCCGGCAAAATTGACACGTTATTTAAAGAAACCGCAAGACAATATAGAGGAAAAAAGATTGTTATATTCAGTACACCTAAATTGGTACAAGTTCTTCACAGAGAAAAGATTCTTGAAAATAGAGAACATGTGGAAGCAATTTTAAGTACTGGAACAAATGGAAATATTGTAATATTGGGAGCGCGTATTTTTGATATACGAAGTAAAGAAATTTCAATAAACAGTGAAGAACTTGCAGATTTAATTTTGCAGCCGAATGGGATTCATATTATTTTCTAAAGTGTGAATGATTTTCAAATATGTTTTCAGATATAAAAAGATTGTATATTCCTTTGGGCACTGGAGCAGCTATTCATCTAAGCAGACATGCCAGCTTAGATAAATCATACCGCTTAGATGAATAGCTGCAGAAAAAACGAAAAAACTATCAACAGAGTTATTAGGGATAAGAAAAAAGCTTACGATAACATGTCGAAATCTTAGATGACATGAAAGAATAACAGATAACGGAATGACAGATAACGGAATGGCAGATAGTAGAATGACAGAATAGCAAATAACAGATAAGAGAATGACAAATAGCAAGGAGGACATATTTTGGAAGGACAATACAGCAGAACCGAATTATTGATAGGAGCAGATGGTGTAAAGACATTGAAACAGGCTCATGTGGCCGTATTTGGTGTAGGCGGTGTAGGAGGATATGTAACGGAAGCACTTGCCCGGGCAGGAGTGGGAACACTGACTCTTTTTGATCATGACACTGTATCGGTTTCCAATCTGAACCGCCAGATTATCGCAGGATATGATACCATTGGACGTTATAAGACAGAAGTAATGAAAGAGCGCATCGCCAATATTGATGATTCCATTCAGGTATATGAACAGCGGGTATTTTATCTGCCGGAAGTGAAAGAACAGTATCCATTGAACGGATATGATTATGTGGTGGATGCCATTGATACCATCACTGCAAAAATTGATCTGATTCTGGAGGCGCAGAAATGCGGTGTGCCCATTATCAGCAGCATGGGAACTGGAAATAAACTGAATCCCGCGGCATTTGAGGTGGCGGATATTTATAAAACTTCAGTATGCCCTCTGGCCCGGGTGATGCGTCGGGAACTGAAAGCAAGAGGTGTGAAAAAACTGAAAGTAGTTTATTCAAAAGAAGAAGCCCGAAAAAGCGGATGTGTAGAAAACGGTAAAGCAGTTCCGGGCAGTATTTCCTTTGTACCGGCATCAGCAGGTCTTTTAATCGCATCAGAAGTCGTAAAAGATCTGCTGAAACTGTGATTTGACAAGCAAAAAACAGTCGGCAATACCCCGGAAATGGAAAATTGTGGGGTGCAGGAAGTCAAAAGCAGCTAAAATACCCCCATTTGTGGGTATAAGAAGCAAAAACCGGTTAGCAATACCCCGGAAGTAGAAATTTGGGGGTATAGGAAAGTCAAAAGTAGCTGAAATACCCCCATTCGTGGGTATAAGAAGCAAAAAATGCTCAGCAATACCCCGGAAGCAGAAATTGTGGGGTATAAGAAATAAGAACGTTAAAAAAAAACTGAATATAAGAAACAAGGGAGCATATCACAAGTTACACCACAATCAGTTTTTTACGATATTCATGTATAGGCTTCTTTGCGGGATAAGAGATTCCACGGATGCTTTCATAAAGATTGGCAGCTTTGGTGTCCAGTGTATAGCTGGCGGCAGCCGGAGCAGACAGATTTTCCGGAGGAAGTGCCTTTGTTAAAACGGGAATCTGCCTTTTGGTGGTTAGTTCCTTTAATAATTCAGCATGGCTTTTCCGAAAGCCCAGCAGACGTGCGTAAAAGGCTGTTCCATTTTCTTTAAACCAGTTTACATCACTTTGCCGGATATCCAGCAGGATGTGCAGAAGGCAGCGGTCGATCCGGCTTCTGGTAAAGGCAGCGGTTTTTAAAGATTCTGCCAGTTCTTCATAGCTGTTGCAGGAAAAATAACAGGATTTCAGGCGATTGGCCAGTTCCTTTGGCATATCGGCAAATTCTTCGGCGTATTCGGCTTTTGACAGAAGCTGTGTTTTTAAAACCGACCAGAAATGGCTGGTATCCATAGGATAACTGCGTCCGTATTCCTGTTTCATCCACTGACCAGCTGATTCACTGGAAAGGTATGGAAGAATCCTTGCTGGGAAACTTTCCGGGGAAGTACCTGTGCAAGGATGCTCTAATGTGCAAGTATCCTCCACTATGCAGGTATGCTTCAGTAATTGTTTCCGCAAAGCAGAAGCGCTGGCAAAGCTTCCGTTCAGTTCCTGATTGTGAAAGCTTCCCTGTCTGGGAATGGTGACCGGCTGTATAGTGCTGTGTCGTTTTTCCAGAGCCATGAGATAAGAAATTCCTAGAATATTGTTGGGCAGATCGAGAAAATGGCCGGAAGTTTGGGTAACCGCTTCCCAGGCGATTTTTCGCGCTTTTGGAAAGGATTTTCCGGCGGATAACTGCTGTCTTAAAACATCCTGAAAAGCCGGCGGTTCTTCCAAAAACAGTGCAGCAGCCTCTTTTAAACGGGGCAATTCACCGGCTTCTGAACCAAAACAAAGGTAATCGACACAATTTAACGCATCCAGTATGGAAACACCGCCTTCTGCAAAATCAGCAGCAGAAGCGGCTGCCATCCAGACCGGCAGCTCCAGAACATAATCTGCGCCGCCTTCCAGTGCAAGACGGGTCCGAAAATATTTATCCATAATGGCGGGAGCGCCTCTCTGGACAAAATCTCCGCTCATAATGACCAACACATGATCAGCGCCAGTACGTTTTCTGGCTTCTGCGATCTGATAGGCGTGTCCGGTGTGAAAAGGGTTATATTCGGCAATAATACCAACGGTGCTCATGATTTCAGTTCTCCATTATGATATTTATTACTTACCTTCCGTGGAATGTGTATTTTTATCCGCTGAAGGTATAGAGATATATTTCTGCGGTTTTTGATAACCGTTCAGCAGATATGGAGCAGTTCAGCTCCTACTGAACGGTTACGTGAAATTATAAAGGAAGAAGTTATTTTACGCAAGAAAAACCCACCATACAGTGGTGTAATTTCTTCTGTATGATGGGTTTTGGTCAAATTTGGTCAATTGTGATTCTTAGAACATGATCTGCAGAGGCAGACGGGTAATATCTTCCTGTTTAATACCGAATTTTTCAACACTGAGTTTGTCGATTTCTTCAGCCAGAACAGAATAAGCGCCGGGATATACAGAGCCGGGTCCTCCCTGGGTGATGCAGGGGATGAAATATTTGCTGCCGCAGGTCTCTACTGCACGGCGGGCTGCTTTTGCACAATCTTCTCTGGTCCAGCCTTCGAAGTCTACAGATTTATTATCAATATTGCCCATGAAGCTGATCTGACCGCCGTATTTCTTGATCAGTTCCGGTACATTGTTGGATTCCATGCAGCCCTGCCAGATATCAATTCCCATATCGATCATATGAGGAACTAAAGTTGCAGCGTAGCTGTCAGAATGATGAACAATCAGTTCAACACCGTGTTCATGGTAATATTTGTAAATTTCTTTGTAAGGTTCCACAAAGAATTCACCAAACATGTCAGGGCTTAAGAACGTGCTGATTTCGCCGCCCCAGTCATCATGATGCAGGATTGCATCGGGATGCAGGTGAGAGCAGATGCCTTCTGCCAGTTCCAGTTCCCATTCAGTCAGGTATTTGATCAGGTCATGCATTTCGTCGGGATTGGTGATGTAGTTCATCAGAGCATTCTGAATTTCGCACAGATGATGAGTCTGTTCGAACAGACCAGGAGCTACGAATGCAGCTTTGTAGGTCTGAGTTCCGTCAACTGCGTCATACTGTGCTTTGAACATATCCCATTCTTCCTGGGAGAATTTTAAAGACGGTGCATGAACATATTCTTTCCAATCTTCAATATCTTTTACAACGATTTTATCAGGAGTGTGAACCGGGAAAGCACCAGGTGTACCTTCGGGGAAGCAGTTGGTAACGCCCCATGCATTCACTACGTTCATCTGTCCGGGTGAAAGTAATGCATTTGAATGTAAAATGTAAGGATGCATCATGATTGTGATGGCTTCATACTGGTTTACGAAACGCTCCGGATTTCCTCCGCGGATTACTTCCTGTAAATTCTGTTTTGCTGTTAACATGTGTAACTCCTCCTTTTTTCAGATTGTGTATTTGACCACATCTGACATCATATACATCAAAATTAAGAACCATTCAGCCAAATCTGTACAAACCAGCCAAATTTGTACAAATGCAGGTATAAAGTGTGCAGCTGTCCGGCAATCATACAGAGATTCCCCTCAAAGTATTGTCTGTATGATGAAAAACGTTCACTTCAGGATATAGAAAGTTTTGCAGCAGTTGGGTAAATTTCTATCATGTACGTTTATGATATCTTTTAGAAATTATTATATACTGTGTACATTTTTTTATAACCTGAGGATATTTAAATTATAACAAATGCGGACTTTATAGAAAATACTTATTATCTCGGAAAAAAGAAAGTAGACTCCTATATTTTGTAGTAGTATAATTTATGGAAAAGAAATTAAAAAAACTGTAAAATCGTAACAGTTCAGCAGAATGAATATTTTATATGAAAACCAGAGGAAAGGGGGAAAAGTATTTGGACGTTACAGCAGGTATTTTATATCATCAGCTCCAGAAGCTATGTCGTTGTAAAACGAATCTTACATATGATCTGGATTTTCCGGTGAGAGGATTTCGTATCTGGGAGGGGCAAAAACCGGAAAAAGAAATAATTTATATTTCCAATCAAAATATTCCGGATGGAAAAGCCTGGAGACAGGTTCTGGTTATTGGAATCGAAGGGACGTTTAAGGCAGACAGGAATTCGCCCTGGATCATGGTGGAAGAGTCCATAAGTTTTTATCAGCTGATCAATCTGGTGCAGGAAATGTTTCAAAAATGCTATTATCAGTATATCCATGTAGATCAGGTTATTCATCAATTTCATGACTGGGGAGAAATCTTAAATGAACTGGAGCAGACATGGGATGTGGTGGCAGTTCTGGTGGATACAAACCTGAAGTATATTGCCATGTCAAAAAGTTATCGTTCCTGTAACAGCTGGGTTGGAGAGGATAATACACTCCCGCTGGAAATCGCTGATAATTTAATGAAAGATGAAGCGTTTTGGAACGCAGCAGATTATGAACAGGCGTTTTTATATATTGGTGATGAGGGAGCTATTTATTCTTACTGTTATAATATTCGGGTAGCAGGCACGTATACAGCCAGATTTATGATTCAAAGCCGGGATGGAAAGCCTTTTTACGGTGGATTGATGCTGGCACAGATTTTTGGAGGAAAACTGGAACTATTTTTTATTCAATATAATAAAGTTCAGAATCAGGAAATGGTGGAAGCAGAATTTTATGAAATGATTCGGAATCTGTTGCTTGGAATCACAAAAGAATCCAGATTGCTGGAACACACGCTGACGCTTCGTCACTGGAAAAAAACAGATATTTATCAGGTGTATCTGTTTGAGGTCGCTCAGGCAGAGGATGTGAATGTCATATGGCGTTATTATCAGAAAAAACTGGAGGATTTATTAGGAGAATGCTGTGTGGTCATTCTGAAGAAACATTTATGCTGTGTTCGCAATCTGTCCAGTGTTCCTCAAAATGAATGGGACATTCATCAGAATCTGGTAGTGTTTCTTAGAGAAAATCTTTATAAAGCTGGAATCAGTCAGACCGCGAAAAATATTGAGGGAATTCATACCTGTTATCTGCAGGCAGTCAATGCGCTGGAAATTGGTCTGGAGTCCAGCAGTACCAGCTGGTACTACAAATTTGACGATATGATTCTGGAATATATCTGCAGACAAAGCACCAGTGAAATGGACGCGGCAAATCTCTATCACCCGGCCATCCTCACATTATTGGAATATGATCAGAAGGAATCTGCCAATCTGACCCAGACGGTATTTGCTTATATGCAGAATTGCTATAACGTAACGCGGACGGCCCAGGCGCTGTTTATTCACCGGACAACTTTGCTTTTCCGCCTGCAGCGCATTGAAATTCTGACAGGACTGAAATGGGATAGCTGGAAAGACCGGGTTCATCTGGCGATTACCTTTGAATTGCTGCGCATTAGTAAAAAGGTAACAGTTTAGTACTACAGCGAATACCTAAGTAAAGTTCGTTCTAGCCTTACTGAACTGTCTTGAATAAATTCAGCAAGCATTCATAATTTTATTGACTTTTTACAAATCGTGGGTTAGAATGAGTTTTGACTGTGAAAATGTGTAAGTAGTTTATAAGATGGAACCTACAGAGAGTCTGCATATGGGTGGAAGCAGATGGATTCTTATAGATGAATTTCAGCATGGGAGTCTTTCACGAAAAGCACAAAGGCATAGATTGGATAAAATCTGTGAAAAGATTGTAAGATGATAAAAAGATAGAAATGTGTGCGTTAAGTGAATGTAGTTGCTGCATCAAAGCATATTCAAGTGCAGATATCCCAGGGGATGTCTGAACATGGGTGGTACCGCGGGTAATCTCGTCCCATAATAATTAGCAATAATTATTATGGGGCTTTTTTATATAAACGGATATGTCTGCTAATGCAGATATCACCGTAAATGAAAGTCCAATATCCATGTGTTATTGCATGCAGACATGCCCTGACACATGTCTGTTGTCCGGTACTTTCAAAATAAATAGCTCCCACGAGAGTACAGAGATGATTTAATAAAGTAAGGAGAAACGCCATGCAGGAATTAAATGAATTAAATGAAAAACTTGCTGTCATTAAGCAGGAAATTTTAGACGGCGTAGGTCAGCTGGAAAATTCCAAAGTTGTTTATGAATTCAAAAAGTCTTTCCTGGATTCCAAGAAGGGTAAGATTGGTCAGCTGATGAAAGAAATGCGTAACATTGCACCGGAAAATCGTGCAAGTTATGGTAAAGGTGTCAATGAATTAAAGGAATGGGCACAGAATTATTTTGATGAATTAGATGAAAAGATGAAAGCAAAAGAACTGCAGCTGAGATACGAACTGGAAAAGATCGATATCTCCATGCCTGCAGAAAAGGTAGAATGCGGTAATCTGCATCCCGTTACCCAGGTGAGAAATCAGGTTATTGATATTTTCGCAGCTATGGGATTTGAAGTTTATGAAGGTACAGAAATTGAAACCGATTATTACAACTTCACCGCACTGAATACTCCTCAGGATCATCCTGCCCGTGATATGCAGGATACTTTCTACCTGTCTCCTGAGTTCCTTCTGCGTACGCAGACATCTGCAGGACAGATTCATGTTATGGAAAATAAAAAACCTCCCATCAAGATCCTGTCCCCTGGTAAAGTATTCCGTTCAGATGATGATGCAACCCATTCTCCCATGTTCTCCCAGATGGAAGGTCTGGTTGTAGATAAAGGCATCACTCTTTGCGACCTGAAAGGTATGCTGGATGAATTTGTACAGAAAATTTACGGAGAAGGCACCAAAACTCGTTTAAGACCTTCTTATTTCCCTTTCACAGAACCCTCTGTAGAAGTTGACTGCAGCTGCTTCGCATGCGGCGGAAAAGGCTGTAAGCTCTGTAAAGGAACTGGCTGGATTGAAGTACTTGGTGCAGGTGTTGTAAATAAGAAAGTTCTGGAAAACTGCGGAATTGATTCCGAAGAGTACAGCGGATTTGCATTTGGTATCGGTCTGGAACGTATTGCCATGCTGAAATACGGAATCAACAATATTAAGCTGTTGTTTGAATCCGATCTGCGTGTATTGAAACAGATTGACGATGAATAGGAAGCGGATGACGGAGGTTTAAAAGATGTTAGTACCCTTAAGCTGGCTGAAAGAATACGTAGATATCGATATTCAGCCCAAAGAACTGGAAAAGAAGTTATTTTCCTGTGGTTTTGAAGTAGAAGAATTAATTGAAGTCGGAAAAGATATCAGCAAAGTTGTAGTTGGTTATGTGGAAGAATGCGAACGGATTCCCGATACCCATTTGAGCCTGTGTAAAGTAAATTCCGGTGAAAATGGCATTTTACAGATCTGCTGTGGTGCAGATAATGTAAAAGCAGGCGGTAAATACCCTCTGGCGCTGATTGGTGCAACCGTATATGCAACTGCTAAGGATCACAAGACCGTAGAAGGCGTTATGACCATTAAAAAAGGTAAACTCCGCGGCAATGAATCCTTTGGTATGCTTTGCTCCGGTGTAGAACTGGGTCTGACCGAAGATCTGTACCCCGGTGCAGGTTACAACGGACTGCTGGTTCTGCCTGAAGATGCAGAAATTGGTGCAGATGTAAAGCCCATCGTAGGTCTGGATGACTGGATCTTTGATATTGCTATTACTGCCAACAGACCCGATTGCCAGAGTATTTTTGGTATCGCCAGAGAAGTAGCAGCTGTTCTTGGAAAAGAGCTGAAAGAGCCTGCGCTGGATTATACCGAAACAGAAGTAAAGAAAGACGGATTCCAGGTAACCGTTGATGCACCGGATCTGTGTCCTCGTTATATTGCACATTATGTATACGATGTAAAAATCGAAGAATCTCCTGCATGGATGAAACGTCGTCTGGCTTTAGTTGGCTGTGATGCCATTTCCAACGTGGTAGATATTACAAACTATATTCTGAAAGAACTGGGACAGCCCATGCATGCATTTGACGGCGCTTATCTGGAAGAAAATCAGATCAACGTAAGACGTGCAAAAGAAGAAGAAAAGATCGTTACGCTGGATGAAAAGGAATTTACTTTAAACTCCTCCAATCTGGTAATCTGTGACGGTGTGAAACCCGTTGCTCTGGCAGGTATCATGGGCGGTCTGAACTCTGAAATTCTGGATACCACTCAGTCTGTTATGTTCGAAGCAGCAAAATTTGCCCGTGACAACATCCGTAAGAGCTCCCGTGCTCTGGGCCAGTCTTCCGATTCCAGTGCCCGTTTTGCAAAAGGTGTGGACGAATATACCACTGTTATGGCCATGAAACGTGCGCTGCATCTCATTGAAGAACTGGGCTGTGGTAAAGTTTCCAGCACACACGTTGACATCAATACCGGAAACTCTGTAGAACCCAGAGAAATGAAGGTAAGCGTAAAGAAGGTAAATGGCGTACTTGGTATCGAAGTACCGGAAGAAGACATCCTTCGCATCCTGACCAATCTGCAGTTTGCTCCCACCATCGAAGGTGATGAACTGACTCTGCAGATTCCCGCATATCGTGAAGATATGGAATCCTATCCGGATGTATCCGAAGAAGTAATCCGTATGTACGGCTATGACCATGTAATTTCCACCTTCATGCCTACTGCAAAAGTAACCATCGGTGGATATACTCAGAAGCAGAAGAGTGAACTGAAGCTGAAAAAAGCACTTTGCGGAACCGGTGCATATGAATGCATGCATTACTCTTTCTTCTCACCTGCGGATCTGGATATGCTGGGTCTGCCCGCAGATGCAAAAGAAAGACATGCCATTCGCCTGATGAATCCCATCAACGAAGACCTGTCTCTTATGAGAACCACACTGGCAGCTTCCATGATCAACGCCATTTCCCGTAACCAGAAGAGAGGCAATCTGGAAGGACGTCTGTTCGAGATCGGTAATATTTTCGTACCCAAGGCTCTGCCTCTGGAAGAATATCCCGATGAAAGAGAAACCCTCTGTGTTGGTATTTTCGGTGGAAAAGAATCTTTCTTCACCTTAAAGGGTATGGCAGAAACCGTTGCAGAAACTCTGTGTCTGGAATTTAAATATGAAAGAACACAGAAACCTTATCTGCATCCTTACCAGACCGCAGCAATCTTCTGCGAAGGCACAGAGATCGGTTATCTGGGTAAAGTATCCTACGAAATCCAGAACGAAAAAGATATGCGTACCTCTGCATACATCATGGAAATCGACTTAAAGACCGTATCCCAGTGGTATGGAAAGAGCCCTGTATTCACCCCTCTGCCGAAATATATGGAAGAGAAACGTGACCTGGCTCTGGTAATGGATAAAGCAATCACCTGCGGACAGGTGGAAGAATGCATTAAAGAATCCTGCGCTTATGTAAGAGATGTGGTTCTGTTTGACGTATATGAAGGAAAACAGATTCAGGCAGATAAGAAGAGCATGGCATTCTCTGTAGTCTTCACTCCCAAGAACGAAGAATTCACAGCCAAATCCGTAGACAGCTTTGTAGAAAAGATTCTGAAGAAGCTGAATAAGAAGCTGGGTATTGAACTGCGCGCATAAGGTGGATTTGGAAAACATGTAACAAATAATTCAAAACACGGAGAACAAGTTCCTGCTGGACAACAGGGGCTTTTTCTCCGTGTTTGCATTTTACGGATTAAGTAGATTCTTTTAGGAAAGGTATAAAAGCATGAATCGTCAGATTTTTAAAAATTCTTGAAAAATGATAAAAAAATATTAAAAACAGCCCGAAAGATCACTTCCGAGCTGCTGGAATTTCTTAGAATAAATCATTCTACGAATGACAAATTTCCGTTTATGTGATAAAGGTACACCATATTTCTACATTTGTCAATAGGTTATTTGATAAGTTTTTCATAAGAATGAGCAGTATAATTGCTTCCATTTTATGGAAATTGTCTGACACATAATGATAAAATTTTTTTAACGGCTGCTTTCTCCGTCAGTTGGATTGTCAGAAATCAGCCAGAAAGGAGTACTATGCGAACCGGGGAAAATATTTACAAAAGGAAGGATGGACGTTGGGAAGCCAGAGTGTTTCTCGATAATCACCTGGATGGAAGACCAAAATATAAATATCTGTATGCCAAATCTTATCGTGAGGTTCTGCAAAAGAAAAAAGAGTTCGAAAAAAATTATGAAAAGCCCCCTGTTAAAGCAGTGGAAAAAAAAGAGATAAGCTTTCAGGAGGCCGCCAATTGCTGGCTCAATGATTCAAAAGATGGCTGGAAACTGGCTACTTATGTAAAATACCTGAATTATCTGGAAAAGTATATTTTTCCCTGCTGGAAAACGATTTTGATCTGTGAGATTCAGCAGTCTCATTATGACCAGCTAATGTCCGGATTAAAAGATGTACTTCAGCCCAGTTCCATTAATACAGTAAACACCATTATTATGAAGGTCATAAAGTTTTCCATAGAGAAAAATTTTCTGAATTCCAGCCAGTTTTCGCCTTTATCTTCAACTGCCAGAAAAAGTTCTGTTGAAATGGAACGATTATCGGATTCAGAGGTATTTGTTTTGGCCACGTACATTTTAAAATATCCCACCTCCACCAATATTGGTATTCTGATTGCTCTGTATGAAGGGATTCGTATAGGTGAATTATGTGCTCTGCGCTGGAAGGATATTAATTTTAAGGACAGAACACTGCATGTACGTCAGACACTGCAAAGAATCAAGAATGTTGGAGCATCACCGGGAGCACCTAAAACAATGCTGCATTTTGGTAAACCGAAAAACGGAAAAGAACGGGTGATTCCTTTACATTTTCAGCTTTGGGAGCTGCTGCATGAACAGGAAGCAGCACATGATCCTGATGAATTTATTCTCAGCTGGAGCTGCTATCCGGTAGAACCCCGAACCTGCTGTAACCATTTTAAAAAGCTGCTTAAACTATGCAATATACGGGATGTAAATTTTCATGTATTACGTCATACTTTTGCATCCAGCTGTGTAGAAGCCGGGATGGATATTAAAGCCTTAAGTGAAATACTTGGTCATTCATCCGTTAAAATAACCATGGACCGTTATGTACATTTATCCATGCAGTATAAGCAAGAACAGCTAAGTATCCTGACCAGATTTTTGACTGCCTTCCGGTTTCTTTGCCGGAAGGCAGTCAAAAATCTGGTCAGGATTTGAAAAAGCACTGCATTGAAAAGAGGTAAAAGCCATTTTTTCTTAGAATGATTTATTCTAAGAAAGTTCAGATAAAAACCGTTTGTATTATATAGTATTACAAAAAAATAAATAAGTATACCAGTCGCTTGACAAATACATTGAAATTATTAAATTTCAGGAAATTACGGTGAGATTCCGTATACAGTTTTATCCCTGCTGTAATAGGCTACGAAAGCTGCATATCCATTGGCGAAAGCTGAGAAGGGCAGCAAGTAGGTTTGAAGTCTGAGTCAGAATACAGGTATTTGGAGATTGGAAGTGGTTTATCCGGAGGCATAAAGCGGATGTCTATTTTTTATACCCATTTTTAGGAAAAGAGATGCAAAAAACGGATGAACAACGTAAAAAACGATGAAAAAAGGAAAAAAAGTAAGACCAGCGCATGTAAATTTCGGGAAAAGAATGATTCCAGATGCAACCTGTGGAAACCGGGGGAGCCTTTAACAGAAAATGATCTGGCTATGTTGAAAGAGGTACAGGATACCTGTAAGAAACTGGGCTATACTCCACGTAAAAAAGAAGTTGGCAATGTAATTCCTTTGAAACGGCGGTTTCGAACCTGGAAGGATGTGATCGCAGCAGCAGGACTGCCCCATTATAACGATCCGGAAGAAGTGAAAAGAAGGCAGCAGATCCTGAAGCAGAATAATCCGCCGGAAGATAAGCTTTAAACCATCAGCCTTATAGC
>JBGVFN010000076.1:0-18917 GCA_045121095.1 Lachnospiraceae bacterium
TTTGAAAAACCAAGGCCCGGGGTTTGAGATGGACCCTTCGGGGGACACCCGCACTTCCACTTGGTTGTTGCTTTATATTGGGGGGATTCTAAATAATGTTCGCTGTAGTACTAAGCCACTTTAAAGGAACAAAAGCTATACCTATCCCCCTTATATCCCCCGTGCGATGAGTCCGAATAGCAGTAAATGCAGGGGATAGGCTGCATAAAACAGGATGGAGGGTACTGGATAGCGGCCTTTTCTTCCGTTGTAGAACCAGATGAAGATTAGGGATAGTGCGCCAAAGAATTCGATGGTAAATCCGCCTGCGATGCTGTCGAGTACCAGTGCGATGGCTGCGATGGGGATGCATTTTGTTTTCTGCTCACGGAATATGTAGAAGACCATGATCATGATAATGCCAAATGCGCCGTAGTCGGTACAGCCAAATTCGGCTGCTGCCATAATGAGCACCAATAAAATCCATGCGATGTCACGGGTGCGTTTTTTCTTTTGGAAGTCCCATTCCGCATATTCATCATAGATCATGCCCGCATGAACTCTGGGGGTTCTGGAAGGGTCTTTTAATCCTGCCATATCGATACATGCCAGGGCTGCCAGTCCCAATGCCAGGGTGAAAAATACATTCTGATATCCGATATAGCACCATGTTCCGTAAAAGGCATAGTCAAATGGAATTTCTGATAAAAAGGCAAACAGCAGGAGACGTCCTGCGTATTTTTTTACATTGCTGGTATAAATGTAGCCTTCTGTGATCAGAAAGGCATATATGGGAAATGCGATTCGTCCGATGATCCGACAGGGCAGATATAAGGATGTCCCTGACAGAAGTACCAGACCTGCATGGTCAATGATCATACACAGCAATGCGATTAATTTCAGTGTAAAACCAGACATTTCAAACCTCCTGTGAAATTTTAGTACATTTAAATCTATAGTAAATGCAACAGGACAGCAAACGATTTCTGTTCTGCTGCCCTGTTTTTGCAACGTTTATTTTTAGATAAATGTTCTAATTCATATACAATACAACCGGACAATGGTCAGAGCCCATGATGTCTGTCAGGATCTGTGCATCTACCAGACGGTCTTTCAGGCTTTCGGATACGCAGAAATAGTCGATACGCCACCCTGCGTTTTTCTTTCTGGCGCTGAAGCGATAGCTCCACCAGGAGTAAATGCCTTCTTTGTCGGGATAGAAATGACGGAAGGTGTCAATAAATCCGGCTTCTTTTAATTCACCGAATTTACCTCGTTCTTCGTCGGTAAATCCTGCATTTTTCCGGTTTGTTTTGGGATTTTTCAAATCAATTTCTGCAAATGCCACGTTCAGGTCTCCACAGAATACCACCGGTTTGGTTTCTTCCAGCTTCTTCAGATAAGCCCTAAAAGCATCTTCCCATTCCATACGATAGCTGAGACGGGCCAGTTCGCTCTGGGAGTTGGGCGTGTAACAGGTGATAAAGAAGAAATCTTCAAATTCCAGTGTGATCAGACGTCCTTCTTTGTCATGTTCCTCAATACCCATGCCATAACGAACAGAAAGGGGTTCTTTTTTCGTAAAAATGGCAGTTCCGGAGTAACCTTTTTTCTCTGCGTAATTCCAGTACTGGTAGTAGCCGGGGAGGTCCAGATCAATCTGTCCCTCTTGCAGCTTACTCTCCTGAACACAGAAAATATCTGCATCTGCTTCTTTGAAAAAGTCCAGAAATCCTTTTGTAACACAGGCCCGCAGCCCGTTTACATTCCAGGAAATCATTTTCATAAGCGAAATCCTTTCTTTTATTCTTCCACTTCAATCTTTCTGATTTCTTTGGTGCGGATTTCCTTGCAGATTTCATCGATGAATTCGTTCAGATCTTTCTGGCCTTCATCGCCTTTATATCTGCTTCTTAAGGAAACAACGCCCAGTTCTTCTTCTTTCTGTCCTACTACCAGCATGTAAGGAATCTTCTGAAGTCTGGTTTCACGAATCTTGTAACCGATCTTTTCAGAACGGGTATCAACAGTAGAAAGAATACCATTTGCTTTCAGCTGTTCATTTACCTTATTTGCGTAATCCAGGTATTTTTCGGAAATAGGCAGGACACGTACCTGTTCAGGACACAGCCATGTGGGGAACAGACCTGCGTATTTTTCGATCAGCCATGCCAGAGTTCTTTCGTAGCAGCCCATGGATGTTCTGTGGATGATGTAAGGACGAACCTTTGCACCATTCTGATCAATATAGAACATATCAAACTGTTCTGCCAGAACAGCATCCCACTGAATTGTGATCATGGTATCTTCTTTGCCATATACATTCTTTGCCTGAATATCAACCTTAGGGCCGTAGAATGCAGCTTCGCCTTCTGCTTCGTAGAAAGGAATTTCCAGTTCAGTCAGCACCTGACGGATGTGACCCTGAGTTTCTTCCCAAACAGACTCATCACCAATGTATTTTTCTTTATTGTTGGGATCCCATTTGGACAGACGGTAAGTTACATCGTCATTTACACCCAGTACAGTCAGGCAGTGTTTTGCCAGTGCCAGACAGCCCTTGAACTCTTCTACCATCTGGTCAGGTCTTACGATCAGATGACCTTCAGAAATAGTGAACTGACGAACACGGGTCAGACCATGCATTTCACCGGAATCTTCGTTACGGAACAGAGTGGAAGTTTCACCATAACGAAGGGGCAGGTCACGGTAAGATTTGGGGCTTGCTTTGTATACATAGTACTGGAAAGGACAGGTCATGGGACGCAGCGCCATTACTTCTTTATCGCCGTTTTCTTCATCACCGATTACAAACATACCTTCTTTATAATGATCCCAATGACCGGAAATCTTATACAGATCGCTCTTTGCCATCAGAGGAGTCTTGGTGCGTACATAACCCCAGCTTTCTTCCAGGTCTTCGATCCATCTCTGCATAGTCTGGATAATCTTTGCTCCCTTGGGCATCAGCAGAGGCAGACCCTGACCAATTACATCAACCGTTGTAAACAGTTCCATTTCGCGGCCCAGCTTGTTGTGGTCGCGTTTCTTGATTTCTTCCAGATAATTCAGGTATTCCTTCAGCTCATCCTTCTTGGTGTAAGCAGTACCATAAATTCTGGTCAGCATCTTATTCTTTTCGCTGCCTCTCCAGTAAGCACCTGAAGAAGAAGTCAGCTTAAATGCTTTGATGGGCTTGGTGCTCATCAGATGAGGGCCTGCACACAGGTCAACAAAATCGCCCTGGCTGTAGAAAGAAATCTCAGCATCTTCCGGCAGATCCTGAATCAGTTCCACCTTGTAAGGCTCGCCCTTTTCTTCCATAAATTTAATAGCTTCCGCTCTGGGCAGAGTATATCTTTCAATCTTTGCACCTTTTTTGATGATCTTCTTCATCTCTGCTTCAATCTTGTCCAGATCTTCACGGGACAGAGAAGGCATATCAAAATCGTAATAGAAACCAGTATCAATAGAAGGTCCGATCGCCAGTTTTGCATCGGGATACAGATTTTTTACAGCCTCTGCCAGTACATGAGATGTGGTATGACGATATGCAGCTTTACCCTTCTCATCGTTAAATGTTAAAATACTCAGTTCGCAGTCTTCTTCTACAACTGTTCTTAAATCTACAACCTCACCATTCACTTCACCAGCACATGCCACACGTGCCAGACCCTCGCTGATATCAGCAGCGATTTCAATGACAGCTTTTGCTTCTGCGTATTCTTTTACAGAACCATCTTTTAATGTGATTTTCATGACATTTTCTTCCTTTCTTTATTGTAAGTGTGAACACCAAAATACTTCGGTTACAATGGCAACAAAAAAGTCCCTGACAGATCTATATCATATATCTGTCAGGGACGAATTCACTTTGTAATCCGCGGTTCCACCCGTGTTGCCGAAATTCCTTCGACCTCTTTCAAAGCTGTAACGGGCTTTCCCGTGCTCTATTAAAGCCACTCTGCAGGCGGTCACCTGATTTCTTCCTGCAAGGATACTCGCACCTTCCTATCCCTCTCTGCTGCACTTGGAAATCGTGTTCCTGCATCAACGCGATGTCTTATAAACAGGCGGTAAATTGCCTGTAATCGAGTTAATTATAACATTACGGGAGAAAAAGTCAAGCATCCGAGGGGGGGTTTTTAATTGTACTGTTCCTGCACACATGCTTCCCAAAACTGAATTTCTTTTCTTGCCTCTTCCAAATCTTTTTTCAAATGCGCAATTTCCTGATCTCTTTCTTTGCAGCAGGTTAACGGTGGTATAATTCGTCTTAATCCACCATGGTTCTTATCTGGATATAAATTATGATGCGGATCAAACCATACTACGTAAAACGTGTTATCTGAAAACACACCATGAATTCCACCTTTACTTAACGAAATCCTAATTTGCCACATATCATCCATAGAGATATTTTGTGGAACTTCACACGGTGGTTTAGCATTTGCATGTTGATGTATCCTCAATGGAGAATTTTTTCCTGAATATTTCCCTGCATAAATGTCCTTTATATTTATTTTAGAAACCTGCTGCATTGTATCAAACAAATCAGCAGACCAGTTTTGACACGTTGCATCTAAATTAAAATATTCATTTTTTTCAACTGACTCAAAAGAGAACAATACCTTTTCATTTTTCTCACTGCTTTGAACATTTGATGGCATAATCCTTTTCTTCTAAGAAATACTAGCTTTCGGTATCCTGCCCATTATAACATCATCTTTCTGTAAAACTGTTTCATATTGTTTTCTGAAATTTTTTCATTACAATTTTCCCAGGGTCTTCGATTTCCTCTGGCTTTTAACCATGGTTCTTCCTGATGATTGATTCGCTCCAATTCATCCCCCGACAAATGTCCATATGAACCATAGATTTCACGGGCAAACGAAAGAAATTCCTCCGGAAGTTCATCGACCTCCGTAAATAATGGTATATCATTATAACCATACTTCTTATATGCCTGGTATAATGTCGGCTGCACGGCTCCATGCACCCAAGCCTCAAATGATTCTTCTATCAAATTATGATCATATAATGCTAAATACCATGCTTTTGCATAGTAGCATAATTTTTGTAGTTTTTTATGGGTCATAGGTGAAATAGCTAAAAACGCTTTTGCTAATGCAAATACATCGCAGGATTTATTATTAGATTTCTGCATTCTTTCCATCCTTCCATGATATGTAAAGCAACTATTTTAAAAATTTGTAACAGTTCGGCCTTGCTGAATAGTTACAAATTTTTCTTTATGCTCGGTATTTTATCCCGGCAACAAAATAGATATCCGTGTGTATATTTAATATGTTTTAAGTATACTATATAGATACCTATTTTTCAACTGGCAAATTGACGAAATTTTTCTGCAATAAATATTTTCATTACCAACTTATTTTTTCTTTCCTGATCATAATTATTTTCCAGAAACCCTATAATTACTCTGATTTTTCAAACACGCTGTAGTACTAGGCACAAAAATCTCAGAGACCTATCTCAAAAAAGTAAATCTGTGGGATAGTATCTATATTATTCCAAAAAGAAATCATCAATATCAGCAATGCTGGTCAGCACTTCGCCTTGCGGTACCCCTATGCGCTGTGCAAACGCTATTGAACCAAGAAAAGCTTCTCTAAAATCAGCCGCAAATGCGTTATCTATCAAGGTAACGAACTGTTCTGCCTGAACCTTTAATTCTTTCAAATAAGCGTTATACTCAGCTTCCAGTTCCAGATCTAATTGATATTGCGCTTCAATATACTTATTAATGATGTTCTGCTCCTTTTTATAGAGCATCATTCTTCCATATTCGAAAGCATATGTCGCGAATGCCTGAGATATATCTGCTATTTCACTGCTTCCTGTCAGAAACGCTGTAGAAGCAAGCAGCTTAACCATTACCTCCAGAGAAATCCATAAACAGTCATCTATGTAATTCATTTCCGATAAACCACCAGTAAAAAGCATTTCTTCTTTCATATGCAGTTCATCAGCAAGTCCAACGATAGCAGCATATACTTCTGGAGAAATAACCTCCTTTATCTGTGCTAGAGAACTTCTGATGTATCTCTCATACATTTCAAACACGAAGACGGAATACATCTGATCATCCAATATCACTGCATATTCCGACACTGTTTTGGCAATCTCGATCCAGTCTTCTTTGCTTAATTCTGAAACTCTTTTTCCCTCTGCAACTTTCTTCAGCAATGAAAATGTCAAAACCGTAACGGCTTTCATCCCGGTCACACCTTGCTCACCTTGTTTCTCTGCAAGCGCATGCATGTTGTGACATACATCATCCATTATGCGCATTGCCTTTTGCAGACGCACTCCTATAGGGGAATTCATCAGCTTATCAATAGCAATATCCTTCAAATAGTTTTCAATAACAACATCCATTATTCTTCACCAACTGTTTTTCCAAACATGACTGCCATTGCTTTTGTGTTGTTGATCAGAGCACCCAAAAGCTGCTTCTGCTCTCCAGACAGTGTGATGTAGTCAGCATCATAAAGACCAAGAGCTCTGTTAAGCATTTCACTTAGTTTTGTCCTGGTCATGTTGGTTTCATCTAACAATGCACCTATCTTAGCATCCATTTCGCGAATGCGCTCAGTATTATCTTTTATTGTCTGGATTTCTTCATTTTTCTGCTTATTCAATTTTGCTTTTTTACTTGAGAAGATCACAATTGATGACAGCAAAGTCGCACCTGCAATCGTCCAGCCCACTGGTCCTGCCAATGCCAGAAATGCCTGTCCAGCAACCATACCGCCGCCACCGGCAGCAACTGCACCACCACCAAGCCAAGCCAACGCGGCATTTGTAGCTGCCGCTCCGGATAACGCTGAAATAGCAGTTCCAGTGGATGCTGTGCCAAAGGTAGTTGCGATCCACATTGCTGCTGTAGGTGCCATAAATGCAACAGAGGCACCAGCCGCCAATCCAGCTCCAGCTCCAGCAGCCGCTTTTCTGGCTTCCTGAAGTTCACAGTTTGCAAACTCACAAGAATCTACAAACTTTTTGCGTTCAGATTCAATCTCTTCAAAGTCAGAATCAAACGACTTCGGTTTGTTCGAAATACTATTGATCAAAGTCTCTACAAATGATACTGTATCCAAAGCTCTGCTTCTTTCCACATAAAGCTGTACACCTTTATCATTCATCAGAGTATATGCATCATTGTATTCTGTAATAGACTCCTGCAGCATACGATCCAGTTCTGTCAGCTTCTCCGTAATATCCTCTTTTGCAGACGCCGCCGCATCTTTTACCTCAACAGCTTTGTTTCTCATTACATCTGCTGCAACAACAGCCTTTTCTTTCATTGCATCCATATCGATGGAAGCAACAGCTTTCTGAGCATTCGCCTTTAAACCTTCAAACAGCTTTTTCTCAGCCATTTTGTTTCCTCCTTATTTAGTCAAACCTTTTTTCCTTGAAGATCAAGTTTTTTCAATATATCATCAATAATTTTCAGTGGACGTTTTCCTGTTACATTCCGTATTTTTATTCCAGCATTCAAGCATGTTTTTCCCAAATGCTCAAATCAACCACGATATATTATTTTTGATTTTTAAACAGCCATATGGCAGGCACTTTTTACAAAAAGAACATATCTGTTATCCAAAACAATCATAATAAATGGACATAAGTTATTAAAGATGCATTTTTAAAAACATAGAATAAACTATCTTTAGTATATCATGCACCGTGCTTAATTGCAAACTATATCACCGTTTTATTTTAAACTGTTGGTTCACTTGACATAGACAATTTTATATTACGAAGTCCAAAAAAGCATCTATAACAAAAAAAGCTTGAAATAGTTTCAATATTTCTATTCCAAACTATTCCAAGCTCTTAATTACATTTTTCGTAACTATTCAGCAGAGCATGATTTTAAATAAAATTACTGTGTCAAGCTTGCTTGTAAACAGTAATTTTAATCGAAAATCTATTCGGCGTTTAGCCGAATGAATAATTTCCACAGGAAATTATGAATGTCTGCTGAACTGTTACCATTTTCTTCAAATTATCAAAATCTGCAGCTCTCCAGTAACTTTCCCAATTACTTAAATCTTACTGTTAAAATATTCCTGCGTCACCTGCAGCTGCTTTTTCAATATCGTCTGCCACATGGCTCTATGTATCTCACCACTCCCCTTCGAAACTTTAGTCATCCTGACACTACCATCCTCATCCACTTTCCGAAAAAAATAATGATCTGTATCTTTATACAATTCCCAATCGTCACGTTCACAGAAACGCTTTAATTCTTTCCATTTTGGCATATAATACTATCTCCCAGTTTTACCGTATCATCCATAATAAGTGCTTTAAACACATAAGGAACATGCTTTTTTCTATTGGGAGCCTGATGCCAATACGAATAATTATTATAATATTCCCATGAATATTCCATAATGGATTCTGCTAATTTCTTTTTGCATTCTTCCACTGTACCCGCATTTTCAACCAGATCAATTTCATTAAGAGATAATGTAATAGAATAATCTTCTTCTACAAATTGTTCTGCTGTAAAATGATAGCCATCTAAAATTTCTACCATGGTTTCCAGATTAGAAATCCACATCCTATCTCTTGTGCGCTTTATTAATTTCGGTTTATCTCTTACTACGCTGTCAATCACACTGCTCCACTCTTTTCTGACATCTGTTGCGTTCATTTCTAACATAGCCATCATCTCCTTTTTTATTCAGTATATCCAAAGATGTACGCTATGTCAATTATGTACGTTTTTCTTAAATCTACAATATCCTAATCAAGTCTCCGCGGGCATATAGACTTGCTATATAATATATACTTATGAAATCATTCTGTCAACCTTTAGAATATTTTTTTAAAATCTTATCCCCTATCTAACCCCTATCCATCCCCTCAAAAACCGCACAAAGGGAACCACTTCCCTTCTCCGCGCATTTCTGCCCGGATCCGTTCCATGGTTCCCTTCGTCTATTCTATGGCAAAGTCATCATACCATATTTATTTGTCTCATGGATTTCACTCCATCGACTTTTATTACATCGATTTCGTTTTATGGACTTCCTTATTCGCAGTTCATGTTATTGAGACTGCAGGTGCTGTCATCGTCTTCACCTACACAATTCATATCATTGATGCTGCAGGTGCTGTCGTCTTCTTCGCCTACGCAGTTCATGTCATTGAGTGCACAGGTTTTGTCGTCGTCATCTGACATCTGATTTAAGTTAGCCCATCCAGTGGTCTTTTCAGGAGCGTTAGCCATTGTGATCTCCTTTCTGCATACCATGTATGCCTGTAAGCGTTTATGATCAGCTTCTATTCCGATTGTTTACGCATTCTTGGTTGCAATAATATCCACACCGGTTCCTGCTACGTCAGCAAGGATTACATCACCGATTTTTACAGGTGCTGTTACTGTGATATTCTTTAATGCTTCTACACATGCAAAGATCTTGTCTTTGGGAATATCTTCTTTTGTCTTTACGGATACCATATGGGTCAGAGCACTGCCGGTTACGCGAACGGTGCTGGTTACGATTCTGGTAGGGTTGGTAACTTCTTTTCTTGCATATACGTCACCACGTTTGCAGGTGAAGCCAGCTACACTCTTTACTTCTGTACCCTCCATCTCTACAGTCAGAGGACAACCCATGGGGCAGCCGATACAGGTAAGTTCCTTTTTAATCATCGCCTTATTCCTCCTCTAATTTTCCTCTAATTTAATCGTAATAGTCTTCAGATCAGGATACTGAGCAAGTTTTTCTTTGTCCAGTTTTACCTGTTCCATTTCACCGGGTGCCATGATCTGACGTTTCTTATGATAGATACGTTCATCATCCAGATAAACTGCTACATAATGGTTCTGGTATACATTGCCTACACGGAAACGTACAACCAGGCTGTCATCCATGTTTTCAGGGTTGATGGTTACAGGTACGGTATAACGAACGCCATCGGTAGGAACGATCTTGATTTCCTTGCCAGCGGTTTCTTTCTTGCCTTCAGCCAGAGATTTTACGTATTTCACTGCGTTTTTACCAGCTGTTGCTGCTTCTTCGGATACGAAGTCTACCAGGTCATGTACGTGCAGTACGTTACCACATGCAAATACACCTTCTACGCTGGTTTCAAGACTTTCGTTAACCAGAGGACCAGAGGTAACAGGGCTCATGTCTACGCCGATTCCTCTTGATAATTCGTTTTCGGGAATCAGACCGCAGGATAATAACAGTGTGTCACAGGTATAGTGCTCTTCGGTTCCGGGAATGGGTTTGCCTCTTCCATCTACCTGAGCCAGTGTAATACCTTCTACACGTTCTTTACCTTCAATATCTACTACAGTGTGGCTTAATTTCAGTGGAATACCGAAGTCATCCAGACACTGTACAATGTTTCTCTTCAGACCGCCGGAGTAAGGCATCAGTTCAGCTACAACTTTAACTTTTGCGCCTTCCAGGGTCATACGTCTTGCCATGATCAGACCGATATCACCGGAGCCGAGGATTACAACTTCACGGCCGGGCATATAGCCTTCCATGTTAACCAGACGCTGTGCAGTACCTGCAGAGAAAATACCAGCGGGGCGATATCCGGGGATATTCAGAGCGCCTCTTGAACGTTCTCTGCAGCCCATAGCCAGAATTACAGCCTTAGCCTGAACCTGGAACATACCATCGGTACGGTTCATAGCGGTTACAACCTTCTCAGGGCTGATATCCATAACCATGGTATTTAACATATATTCGATTTCCAGCTCTTTTACCTGTTCGATGAAACGTCCAGCGTATTCGGGGCCGGTTAATTCTTCTTTAAATGTGTGAAGACCAAATCCATTGTGGATACACTGATTCAGAATACCACCAAGTTCTTTGTCTCTTTCCAGAATCAGAATGCTGTCTACGCCGTTTCTTTTTGCAGAGGCAGCAGCAGCAAGACCCGCAGGACCTCCGCCGATGATTACAATATCATAATATTTCATATTACTGTCCTCCTATATACGGTCTTTATTGGTGCCTACAACGATTGCAGAGTCACCGCCGGATTTGGTTACATCATACATGGTGAATCCAGGTACTTCTCTTTCGAGAATTTCCATTGTTCTGGGTGAGCAGAAGCCTGCCTGACAGCGGCCCATACCAGCTCTGGTTCTGCGTTTTACACCGTCCAGTGAGCGAGCGCCCAGAGGTCTGTGGATCGCATCCAGAATTTCACCTTCGGTAATCATTTCACAACGGCAGATAATGTTGCCGTATGCAGGATTTTCTTTGATCAGTTCATTGCGTTCTTCCAGAGACAGTTCTTTGGGATCTACAATGCCTTTGCGGGTTGCGATGAAGTTGTCTTTCTTTGTAAGACCCATCTTTTCCTGCAGGATATCTGCTACCATCACACCGATTGCAGGGCTTGCTGTCAGACCGGGTGATTCAATACCTGCGCAATTGATAAATCCAGGTGCATCTTCTACTTCGCCAATGATAAATTCATGTCCATCTTCATGAGCACGAAGACCTGCGAAAGAAGTAATAACCTGACGCATGGGAATATTCTTAACAGTGATTGCAGATTTGGTAATTGCTTCATCCAGACCTTCTCTTGTGGTGTTGGTACCTTCTTTATTTTCGATATCAACAGCAGTAGGTCCGATCAGCAGGTTGCCATGTACGGTGGGAGATACCAGGATACCTTTACCCATCTTGGTAGGCAGAGCAAATACAGTGTGAGATACATGATCCCCAGCAGTATGGTCTAACAGACAGTAGTCACCGCGTCTTGCAGTAATCTTCATCTTCTTTTCGCTTACCATATTGTTGATCTTATCTGCGTATACACCTGCTGCATTTACGATATAGCGTGCTCTTACATCGCCATTATTAGTAATGATGGTAAAGCCTTCTTCTTCTTTGCGGATACCGTTAACCTGGGTATTGAAACGGAATTCTACACCATTTACGTAAGCATTTTCAGCCATTGCAATATTTAAATTGAACGGGCATACGATACCACCGGTAGGTGCATATAAAGCAGCTACTGCTTCGTCAGAAATATTGGGCTCCATAGCAACCAGTTCGTCTCTTTCAACAATACGCAGATCCGGTACACCATTTTTTACGCCGCGTTCGTACAGTTCCTGAAGACCAGGTCTGGTAGATTCATCGGTACATACAACCAGAGAACCATTTCTTTTAAAAGGGAAATCCAGATCTTTGGACAGCTGTTCCATCATCTGATTACCCTGTACATTCAATTTTGCCATAAGTGAGCCATTGGCTGCGTCAAAACCTGCATGTACAATAGCACTGTTGGCTTTGGAAGTTCCACAGCATACATCTTCGCCTTTTTCCAGTACGCAGATAGAAGCTTCGTAACGGGAAAGTTCTCTTGCAGCTGCACTGCCGGATACACCCGCTCCAATAATTACAATATCATACATAATTGATATTTCTCCTCTCTGTCACATGGAGCCTGGCAGACTTTAATAGATTTATATCCTGTCTGACAGGCTCCACATTAATGAAATGAAAGATAATTTAAGTTTTCGCTATTCGGTTTCCTGATAATCTGTATATTATCTTACAATATTCCAAATATCATTCAACCGAATGAGTTTCTTTAAAAATCAGAAAATCGTGTTCTTTATATCTATATCAGATATTCTTACCACGGAATAGCGCCGTATAACAGAACAGCTGCGATTGCGCCAACGATAGGTCCAATAATAACAACGGGAGCATAACCCCAGTTGGAAGTACCTTTACCTTTGATGGGCAGGATTGCATGAGCCAGACGAGGACCAAGGTCACGGGCAGGGTTGATTGCATAACCAGTCAGACCACCTAAAGACATACCGATGGATACGATGATACCAAATACCAGGAAGTTGCTTAAACCAGGTGCACAATCAGTAACCTGAGCGATACCTTTGATTGCAAATACCAGTACGAAAGTACCAATTGCTTCACTTAAAATGTTCAGAGGCATGTTGGGAACAGAGGGACCAGTTGAGAATACGCCAAGTTTTGTACCAGGTTCGGGAGTTGCATCAAACTGATCTTTGAATAATACATAAACCAGACAAGCACCCAGGAAAGCACCTGCAAACTGAGCGATAATATAACCGGGAACCAGACTCCAGCTCATGGAACCGTCAATTGCCAGAGCGATTGTTAATGCGGGATTAAAATGAGCACCGGATGCTGCGCCAAAGATAAATGCGGGAACCATAACTGCAAGACCCCAAGCAAATGTAATCTGGATAGAGCCTGCGCCCTTCATACCGGATTTATTTAATGTAACGTTAGCAACTACGCCATCACCTAATAAAATAAGCATTGCTGTACCAATAAATTCTGCTATATAAGGTAACATAATGAAATCCTCCTAAAAAATCACGTTCTTTACGTTCGTTAAAAAGTTCTTGCTGAAACATGTCTGTCATTCAGGTTACAGCCGTGTATTTCCCCGAAAATCGATCCCCCGACCATTTTCAATCCAACGACTGTGCCCTGTATCACGGGTATGTTTCAATTGATACTCCGCTTTCACAGAGTGTGATCTCAGGACAGAGGTATGGGATTTCTCTGTCCCGAAATATAGATTTGCTGCTTTACAAAGTTCTTTTTTACAAAATCTTTGTTTTCTGCCAGATTCCTAAATAAAACGTTCCGATTAGTCTTCTTTAGCCCATCCGTAAGCGTATTTAACAGCTTTGTTCCAGCCTTTGATTCTAGCTGCACGGTCATCTGCTTCGATGGAAGGTTCGAATGTACGATCGATAGACCAGTTCTTGATAACGTCTTCTTTGCTTGCCCAGTAACCAACAGCCAGACCTGCCAGATAAGCAGCACCCATAGCGGTTGTTTCTACGCAGCAGGGACGGTTAACCGGTGCATTAATGATATCAGCCTGAATCTGCATTAACAGGTTGTTAGCACTTGCGCCGCCGTCAACTTTCAGAGCTGCCAGTTCAATACCGGAGTCAGCTTTCATAGCCTGCAGAACGTCGTTTGCCTGATATGCAAGAGATTCCAGAGTAGCACGGATTACATGATACTTGTTAACGCCACGGGTGATACCTACGATGGTACCTCTAGCGTACTGATCCCAGTGAGGTGCGCCCAGACCGGTGAAAGCAGGTACTACGTAGCAGCCGTTGGTATCTTTTACTTTGTTAGCCATGTATTCGGAGTCGGGAGCGGAATCGATGAGTCTCATTTCATCACGCAGCCACTGAATAGCAGCACCAGCTACGAAGATAGAACCTTCCAGAGCGTAGGTAACTTTGCCATCCAGACCCCATGCAATAGTGGTAACCAGACCATTTTCTGAGAATACGGGTTTTTCACCTGTGTTCATCAGCATGAAGCAGCCTGTACCATATGTATTCTTAGCTTCACCAGGATTGAAGCAGGTCTGTCCAAACAGAGCGGACTGCTGATCGCCTGCAGCACCTGCAATCGGGATAGGGCCGCCAAACCATGAAGGATCAGCCATACCGTAAACACAGCTTGAAGGTTTTGCTTCGGGCAGCATGGAAGCAGGAATATTCAGTTCAGCCAGGATTTCTTCATCCCATTTCAGTTCGTTAATGTTGAACAGCATGGTACGGGAAGCGTTACTGTAGTCAGTTACATGTGCAGCACCCTTGGTCAGTTTCCAGATCAGCCATGTTTCAACAGTACCGAATAACAGCTCGCCTTTTTCAGCACGTTCTCTAGCACCTTCTACATTGTCCAGGATCCATTTAACCTTGGTAGCTGAGAAGTAAGCATCGATAACCAGACCGGTTTTCTTACGGTAAACATCGGTCAGACCTTTGTCTTTCAGACTGTCGCAGTATTCAGAAGTTCTGCGGCACTGCCATACGATTGCGTGATAAACAGGTTCGCCGGTATTCTTATCCCATACAATAGCGGTTTCACGCTGGTTGGTGATACCGATTGCAGCGATATCTTCAGCAGTTGCACCAATTTTTGACATAGCCTCTACAGCAACACCCAGCTGTGTAGACCAGATTTCGTTAGCATCATGTTCAACCCAGCCCGGTTTCGGGAAATACTGAGTGAATTCTTTCTGTGCTACGCTGCACATTTCGCCTTTTTCGTTGAACAGAATACAACGATTACTGGTTGTGCCCGCGTCCAATGCCATTACATACTTTGCCATAAAATGTACCTCCTTAGAAATAAAATGAAATAGTTTCAGCAGCCGCTTATCCCATTACGTCTGCCACCTCAACAGGAAAATACTCCTGCTGTATAAATAAACTGCAGCTTCAGCTCCCCCGCTTTTGACTGCAAATTCATTCCGTTAATCTGAAATCTCCCGTCATATCCTTCCATCTGGACTGCATGAATACGTAAATCCCCATTTACATCTTCATGCAAACTGTATTCCCGATGTAAATCCCCACTTACATCTCCCATACAGATGGATTGGTAGTTGATACGGAAATCGCTCCTGCATCCAGCGCTGCCATGACATCTTCCTTTTCAGAAATGAGTCCGCCGGCGATCACCGGAATACGGATACTTTTTGCAATTTTACGAATTACTTTGGGCATGAGCCCCGGCAGGACCTCGATGATATCAGGTCTTACCTTCACACATTCCTTTTCAATATTCTGATAAGCCATGGAATCCAGAAGGAACACTCTTAAAATGGTATGCAGTCCCAGTTCCTTTGCCCGTTTGACCAATATGGGTTTTGTTGTAATGATTCCATCCGCTTCTGTACTATATTTGATAAAGTTCACTGCGATCTCTTTACTGGCCAGGCCATTGATCAGATCCACATGAACCATAGCGATTTTGTCCGCTTCTTTAATTTTTTTAACGATATCTCCTATATTACATATGCTTCCATACAGGATAAATATCACTTTAATTTCTTCCAGCTTGCAACACGCCTCCAAACCTTCTTCATCTTTTACAGCTGCAATTACCGGATTTGCCTCGATCATGTCATAAAAACGCTGATCCATTATATTCTCCCACTCAGCATTGGCAAAAAAAGAGCACAGGTCACCCACAGTATTTCTACTGTAATTACCGTGCTCTCTAATCTCAATGCTTCCTTATTAACTTGTCTGTATTGTAGCATGTTGTCACATTTTTTTCAAGTTCTTTTTATTTTTTTGTATAGGTTAACAATGTTTTCTTGACTGCTTACCGTAGTTTTTGTGTTTATGTGACAATTTTTTATTGTGATTGATGTTTCTTCAAACAATTAACGTGTATTCTTCAAAAGTACCACTAAATCCTCCACACTTCGGGGGCCTGTATAGGTATCTTTGTCATTCACGATCAGGAACGGAACCCGTTTAATCTGGTATTTTTCCACCAGATCCGGATACAGATTGGCATCGATCATCTGAGCTTCCACCAGAGGATTGAGCATGGCAATCCGCTGACAGGAGGTCACCAGACCAGAACAATGGTGGCATCCCAGAGAAACACAGATTTTCAGATTGGCCGGATTTTTCAGCTTCTGTATCTTCTTTCTGGTTCCCTCTTTCAATTCCTGTCCAGGACCGGCCATATTATAAATGCTTAGAATAAATGCGTTAATTTCCTTTCCTCCGGGAATTCCATGAAAAGCCACACCCGTGTATGCTCCATCCATATATAAGCCGGTTACTGGCAGATACTTCGTATCCAGCTTTAAATTCTGTGAAAGAGTTTCCGCCTCAGGTCCTTCTGCTACTTCCTGAATGGAATATAATTCCAGTTCCATGGCAGCACCGGAAGGAATCTGACAGAAACATTTCAGGAAAGAAGCCATTTCACGGGATTTTTCCTGCTCCATATCCAGAACTGCTTTAATAGTCACAGGATGATCCAGACGTTTTAAAATCCCTTCAATATCCTGACAAAGCTTTTCATTTAACAGAGGACACTCTGCGGGAATCTGCTGTAAATCGATCATCACATGCCTCCTATAATAAGCCCACCAGGTCCAGACTGGGCATCAACGTATCTTCGCCGGGTTTCCATTTGGCAGGACACACCTGATCTCCATGTTCCTCCACGTACTGAGCCGCCTGTACCTTTCGCAGTAATTCTTCTGCATTGCGGCCGATTCCCATATCGTGTACCTCGTAAGCACGGATTTTACCTTCCGGGTTCACAATAAAGGTTCCACGCAAAGCCTGTCCTTCTTCTTCCACCAGCACACCAAAGAAACGGGCCAGTTTGCCAGCCGGGTCTGCCAGCATCGGATAGGAAATACCGCGGATGGTTTCGGAAGCGTCAGCCCATGCTTTATGCACGAAATGAGTATCCTCTGAAACCGAATAAATTTCGCATCCTGCATCCTGAAAATCTTCGTAAAAATCTGCCAGGTCGCCCAGCTCCGTAGGGCAGACAAAAGTGAAATCTGCCGGGTAGAAAAAGAATACGGACCAGTGGCCAAGTACAGATTCTTTTGTTACTTCCTCGAAATTTCCTGCGTGATATGCCTGCACACAAAAATCTTCCAGTTCCTTACCAATTAAATGCATCTTTGTACCTCCTTTCACTGGAGTGTGTCTGAAAAATCAGTCAAAACAAAACGCGCAGATTACCTGAATACTTTTTCAAACACGCTCTAACTGCAGCAGCGGAACTCTAATAAAAACAAAAAAAACACGACCGCCATAACATAACTGCTATGACTCTCAATCGTGCTTCTCCCATCTCTGACCGCTGTGCTATTCTCTATTAAAAACATAACATATATGGGGCTTTCACGCAACTCTTTTTTGTCAAATTGGAGTGATATTCCAAAATCCGGCAGATTTTTTAAATGATTGCAATTTGCCCTATGTATTTTTTTATGATAGACTGTTTTTAATTTCAATGGATAAAGGCAGACTGATCCTATTCTAATGTTCTTATTCTAATGTTCTAATATAAAAAGATACACACCTTTATCCATAAAAGAAATCATACAAAAGTAAACCCCTCAGCTAAAATGAATGAGATTCTGGCCAAATAAATTTAAAAATAGCCGGAAAACCTCAGAAAGGATTTTTATATGCTTACCATTGGATCACATCTTTCCATTTCCAAGGGCTATGCCGCCATGGGACGGGATGCTCTGAAAATTGGCGCCAATACTCTCCAGTTTTTCTCCCGCAATCCCAGAGGTACCAAAGCCAGAGCCCTAGATGAAAAGGACATTGCCGCTTTCCGGCAGATTTGTCAGGAACATGATTTTGGCACACTGCTGTGCCATGCGCCCTATATTTTAAATGCCTGTTCAGCAGACCCGGGACTGCGTGATCTGGCACGGGATACTATGGCAGATGACCTGAAACGCATGGAATATCTTCCGGGAAATCTTTACAATTTCCATCCCGGCAGCCACGTAAAACAGGGTACAGAAGCCGGCATTACCATGATCTCTGAAATGCTAAATTCCATCTTAACACCTGAACAGCATACAACGGTGCTGCTGGAAACCATGGCGGGCAAAGGCAGCGAAGTTGGCGGAAAATTTGAAGAACTGGCTGCAATTATTGAACGCGTGGAGCTGAAAGATAAAGTTGGTGTCTGTCTGGACACATGCCATGTCCATGACGGAGGATACGATATTGTCCATCATCTGGATGAAGTTCTGGAGGAATTTGACCAGATAATCGGACTGGAAAAACTGAAAGCCATCCACTTAAATGACAGCAAAAATCCCTGCGGCAGCCATAAAGACCGCCATGAAAAAATCGGACAGGGCTGTATCGGGCTGGACGCACTGGTTCGTGTAATTAATCATCCCCTTCTGTGTCACCTGCCATTTTATCTGGAAACGCCCAACGAACTGCCGGGGTATGCACAGGAAATCCGTCTGCTGCGCAGTCTATGTAACAGATAAATAAATAAATATATATATGCAAAATCAACTTAAATACTCCATCAAAAACATTATGAATGCTTACTGAATTTATTTAAGACAGT
>JBGVFN010000077.1:0-21535 GCA_045121095.1 Lachnospiraceae bacterium
TAATTTTCTTCGAAATACCCTAAAGGGCACGCGATTATTCATTTGGCTAAACGCCAAATACGATTTTCTGCCCCAAATACCGTTTACAAGCAAGCTTGACACGGTATTTTGAACAAAAATCATGCTTGGCTGAATAGTTACAAAAATAGGTAACAGTTTTTATTCTTTTCTCTTGACAGATGCTTTATAATACAGGTATAATGTAGAAACTGTCCTTGAGGGAGTAGTTTGCACGATGGTGTGATATGTCAACATACTGACAGCAGTGTTGATCCGATGATGTTGAAATACAGATTCGGATAGAAACCTGGGTCTGGCATATCTTAATGAACGAGACTCATGTACAGCAGATCGCAAAGAAACTGTATTTTCAGAGATTTTTTGCATCTGTTGTACATTAGTCTCGTTTTTTTGTGCATGCCAGAGCTCCAGCGAACTTTTTAAGTATTAGTTGAATTTTTATAAAACGTAAATGGCGGAATTACAGAGCCACATTGCTAAGGAGACCTTTGGTCAAACGTCGGCACTTAACGAGCGGCTTTCTATAAAGAAAGACGAGAGTTTAGTGTCCGCTACGTTTGGGCAGAGCGAGAGCGTGTCTCCGTGTAATGTAGCTCTGTAATGGAGCCTTCACTACCTTATAAAATCACACGACTAATGTTCGCTGTAGTACTAGAGCGTGTTTGAAAATTCATTCACGCAGTCCAAATCTATCTGCCTGGGACAGATACTATGCAAAAGCGAAACAGGAGGAAGAATAATGGGATTAGTTGAACTTTTTATACTTGCAGTGGGATTATCCATGGATGCATTTGCAGTATCCATCTGTAAAGGTCTGGCAGGCGGAAAGGTTGGAGCCAGAGAGATGGGACTGGCTGGTGTATGGTTTGGCGGTTTTCAGGCATTGATGCCGGTGCTGGGCTATATTTTAGGTGCAGCATTTGCCGATTACATTACAGCATTTGACCATTGGATTGCATTTGCCCTGCTGGGAATCATCGGCGGTAATATGATTAAAGAAGCCTGTTCCGGTGAGGAAGAAGAAGTCAGCGATTCATTTGGTGTAAAAACCATGTTTATTATGGCCGTTGCTACAAGTATTGATGCCCTGGCCATTGGCATTACATTTGCCTTCCTGAAGGTAAATATTGTAGCAGCAGCCGCATTTATTGGATGTACAACATTTGTATTTTCCGCGGCAGGCGTGAAAATCGGAAGTGTTTTTGGTACCAGATATAAATCAAAAGCAGAATTTGCCGGTGGTGTAATTCTGATTCTTCTGGGAGTTAAGATCCTTCTGGAACATCTCGGTTTCCTCGGATAATACCAATGAAGTCCGGCGCAGAAAAAGGTATGGTAAAAATGGTCATGCTTGGCTGAATCGTTACAAAAAATGCCTTTCTGCGCTATTTTGGCAAATCGGTAAAAGAGGGGTTTTTAGTGTGAGTACATATTTAATTGATTTTGAAAATGTGAAATCCGGCGGTCTGACCGGAATCGAATATATCAGAAAAGAGGACAGTGTCCATCTGTTCTGGAGTAAACGTGAAAATAAGATCAGTATTGAAATGATGGAACTGATCCGCAGCAGTGAGTCCGAAATTGTCATGCATCAGGCAGTAACTGGAGAAAGAGATGCTCTGGACCACCAGCTTTGCAGTTATCTTGGCTTCCTGGCCGGCAGCAAAGGAGAAAATGATTTTGTAATCATCAGTAATGATAAAGCATACGACCATCTGATTGAATTTTGGAGAAAACTGGATGATGGAATCCGCATTCGAAGAGTGCCGGAAATCTCCAAGATATCGGAACAGCTAAGAGTACAGGAAACTGCTGTTATTACAGAAAAAGCTTTAACAGAAAAAAATATGGATAGAGCAGAACAGACGGCAGCAGAGCTGGAAAGTATTTATTCAGAAGGCCGCGGCGGACGAAATTCCAGAAGACGTGACCGTGGAGGAAAATATCTTCGCGGTGGACGAAACGGCAGAAATAACTGGAGAAGCGCCTATCAGGAGGAAGAACAGGAAGAAACAGCGGCAATGAATCCTGTAATAACGGTTCAGGTTGAAAGGGCAGAAGTGCCGGCAGAGGGTAATGCGGCAGAAGATCAGAATGCGGCTGTAGAAGAAGCTATTGTAAAAGAAACTGTTGTAAAAGAAGCTGCTGTAAAGGAAACCGTTGCAAAAGAGTCTGCTATGAAAGAAACTGTTGCAGAAGAAATAGCTGCAGAAGAAACAGTTATAAAAGAAACATCAGATAAAGAAGAAACGAAAAAAAGTGAAAAAGATTCCATAAAAGAAACAATGGAACAAACAGAAACCGTTGTTAAAAAAGAGTTGGATAAACCAGTTAAAGAAGTAGGGAAACCAGCAGTTGAGAACAAGGTTTCGACCGCTCTTGTAGTAACGGGAATCCGTACAGGAATTCTTGTGGAAAGCGGATTTACAGCAGATGGAATCCTGGAACATCGCAAACCCACAGAAGAACCGAAAACAGAAAAGGCAGAAAAAGACCTGAAACCGGCAGAGAAAGCGAAAGCAGAAGCTGCAGAGAAAGACCTGAAACCGGCAGAGGAGGCGAAAACAGAAGCTGCAGAGAAGGAACTGAAACCGGCAGAGGAAGCGAAAGCAGAAGCTGCAGAGAAGGATCTGAAACCGGCAGAGAAAGCGAAAGAAGAAAAAACAGTTCAGGCAGTGTCTGTAGAAAATACAGAAGGTGAAGAAGAAATCATCAGCGAAGTACAAACAAAGGATGAAATGGAAGCAGAAGCTGTAAAGCCTGCATCCGAGAAGCGTTCTGACAGGAGAAAAAACAATAGAAAAGCAGAAAATTCTGAGGAAGAAAAGACGGAAAAATCTGAAAAACCTGTCAGAAAAAGAACTCCCAGAAAGAAACCGGAAAAGAACTCCAAAGGAAAGACAGCAGTTGTATCCGAAGTTGATAAAACAGCAGAGAAGGTTATCGAAAAAGCAACCGAAAAAGCTGTAGAGAAAGAATTGGAAACAGTTGCAGAGAATACACAGGAGAAACCGGAAAATAAAAATCGTGCAAGACGCGGAAGACCGCCCAAAAAGAATCACATGGAAGTATCTCAGACTGTAAAAGCACCCGCAACGGTGTCTGATGTCATTGCAAAATGTGAAAGTGCTGCAAATGAAAAATGGGCAGGCGAAGTAGCGGAACTGATTAATCAGTCCCGTGATAAAAAAGAGCTGTATGCAGCAATCGTAAAACTGCTGGGACAGGAAAAAGGCCGTACCGTGTATCATGCCATTAAAGTTTTAAAATAAGGAATCGTTTAAGAGAAAGTCTCTGGCAAAACAGAATGAAAGACTCTGTTTTGAGGGACTTTCTTTTTTAATACGTATTGTTCATTAAAATCTAGGGCGTATTCTTTTAAAAAATAAAGTTTATTCTTTTAAAGTTCATTCTTTTTGTGAAGTTCACTCATGATCTGATCATAATGTTTTTGGGCCAGCCATGGATATTTTTGAAAAAGGCTCATTAATTCGTCAAAGAGTTCCAATTGACATAAACGGTCTGTAAGCTGTTCAAAAAGGGAAGCTGTCATGGGAATACGTTCGTTCCAGGCATCCCATTCCTGGGAGGAACATTCTAAAAAAAGTACAAATTTTTTTGAAATGGACACTGGTGGCTCCTTTCAGGAGGTTTCCATTTTTTTAATAAAATTTACTGGATTTTTAAGAAAAATTCAGATGAGTTTAATTGAAAAAACAGATTGGACTATGCATAATAGTGCTATCTCAGAATCCGGAATAAACCGAAAGGGGGAGACTATATGTATGAATGCTATAATCAGATTATAATCCATCTGGCAATTATTGTCATTCTTTTTCGAATCTCGTGGACCGATTTGCGGGAACATCGAATTGGAAAGCGGGAAACCATGATATTATTGGGGCTCGGAACATGTTTGCAGACCAGCTGTTATGACGGATTGATCGGGGGATTTGTCTGCGGAGGGATTCCAGAGTTCATTAATTTGATTTTGACCAATCTGCATGGGTTAGGTGGGGGAGATATCTGTCTGATGTTTGCGGCCGGCTGGATGCTGGGAACTGAAAAGGGATTATATGCGTTATTTATTGCAGGGATTTTTGCATTACTGGCAGCTGCTGTATGGCGGATACTGGGAAAAAGAATAGAGGAAGGAATTCCATTTGGACCGTTTTTATCCGCGGGGATCGGCATTATGATGATTTTATAATAGAAGCAGTTTTTTTATGGATTTGGGGGATGATAGATGCGAGGGGACAGATGTTAAGGGGGAATATAGATTGGGAGAATGGATAGATCCCTGAACAACAAAAAAGCTTCCACAAATATGGAAGCTTAAACAAAATAGCCCGTAGGGGAATCGAACCCCTGTTTCCGCCGTGAGAGGGCGGCGTCTTGACCGCTTGACCAACGAGCCATATCAAAAGAAAAATCGAGGTGACAAGATTCGAACTTGCGGCCTCCGCGTCCCGAACACGGCGCTCTACCAAACTGAGCCACACCTCGATTTCATCGACTTTGACAGTATATACCACTTTAAAAGAAATGTCAATAGTTGTTTTGAAATTTTTTTAAAAAGTTATTTATTTAAAAAAGTATATGTAATATATTCAATTAATTCTATTTTTTCTCTGGAGAAAATACATCTGTATATTCAGGCTGTTTTTGCAGATAATCCATCTGATGGAGCAAGTGCGCAGACATGGCATCATAAGCACCACAGGCATCATGGGCTTGAATGGCTTGAAAAATTTTATGGTGGTCATTGATGAACAGAGAATCAGGCTCCTCCATCTGCAGGGTAATCTGTTGGATGAATTTATTCTGCTGAAACGTATTGTAGAATGCATGGCAGATATTATAAATGATTGTGTTTTGGCTGCATAAGGCAATATGAAGATGAAATGCAATATCACTGCCATTGCTGAATACTTTTTTGTTGCTGAGTATCTCCTGTTCAGCCAGAAGAGTCTGCAGATGTTCAATATCCTCGCTGGATGCATGCTGTGCAGCGAGAGCAGCGCCTCTGGGTTCGATCAGATAGCAGATCTGCATGATTTCATGGATCATACGCGGCTGATCTGTGATCATGGAAAGACCAAGAGGGTCATCTCCCAGCCCGTGTTTATTGGAAACAAAAGTACCTGCCCCCCGGCGTACTTCCAGGATATTGCGGGAAACCAGTAATTTAATTGCTTCGCGCACGGTATTGCGGCTGACCTGCAGCATACGGGACAGTTCGTATTCATTGGGAAGTTTTGTACCTGCTGCATAATTTTCAGTTTGGATAAGGCGGATGATGGCATCGGCTGCTTTTTGAGGCAGAGTCTGCTGCTCGGTGGTTGCGCTCATAGGAAGCCTCCTTTTTCAAAATTAACAGTTCAGCAAGGACTGAACTGTCTGGAATTTATGAAAATATGTAACCATACACCATGTTGCGGCGTACGTGGATAATTACAATACTTATAAGTAGATTATATTATGTTTTTTCGAGATTGACAAGAATGAATCTTCATATCTGTATGTTCTTATCCATAAAGGATAGTCTGAATGGCCCGAAAAGACCTGCCTTGCCGAATTGACAGAATAGTGGTTGCTAAAATTATGAAATTGGAGTAGTATAAATACAAAAAAGAAATTGGAGAAGGAAGATGGAAGATAAAAATACAAAGATTCTTGCAGGCTGTGTTTTGCTGAACTCTTATACATATGACTGGGACATGTTCCGCATGCAGCTTTTTGATGACTGGAAGATGGAGGTGACAGAAGAAGCCGAGGAATTTTCCTTTCAGTTTACAGTAAATGATGTACATATTGCGTGTATGCTGGTACCCGCCCCCAAGCAGGGTGCAGCAGAAGCTGGTAAAAATAATTATGAATGGGCAGAAGCTTCTGAGGCAGCAGCAGCTCATATCGGACATGTAGAAATCGGTGTGATGGATTGTGAAAATCCCCTGCAGCGCCATGTGCTGTTTACTATGATCGTATCCAGTATGATGAAACAGGACAATGTAATCGGTCTGTATCAGTACCCGGTGGTGCATCGTCCCGCTACCTATATTGAAGGTGCTCAGGTTCTTCTGCAGGATGAATTTCCTATCACTTTGTGGGTTTTTGTAGGTCTGTATCGTGACGCAGATGGATTATGGAACAGCTATACCTATGGTATGGAAGATTTTGGCCGTGAGGAGATGGAAATCGTGCATTCCAAAGCAGGGTTGATCGAACTGTATCAGTTTATGGTGCAGATTGTGACCTACCTGATTACGAATAATGATACTTTGGAACCTGGACAGCGAATCGGAAGTGATGAAGCACATTCTTACGAAATTACCCGTTCAGAAGCCGTTGCTTTTGATGGAGAAACTTTAAAAATTGCGTTTTAATAGGATTGGACTGAATAAAATAAATGGTGCATATTTTTATAGATTGCGAAATGAATGAAATCGATAGGGCATACAAAGAACAGCGTTCCATTTGTAAGCGGGAGATTATTGAGATTGGAGCAGTAAAGCTGGATGAGGCCGGACAGGAGATTGACTCTTTTACGCAGTATGTAAAGCCGCAGTTTGGGCGGATTACCGAATATTATACCAATTTGACCGGGATTACCAATGAAAAGGTAAAGAACGCTCCCCATTTTCTGGAGGCCATGAAAAAGTTTTATGATTGGGTCGGCGAGGAGGAATACACCATCTATTCCTGGAGCGATTCGGATTCGATTCAGATCAGCAAAGAAGCGATTTTGAAAAAGGAGACGGATGAACGCCTTCAAAAAATGCTGGATCACTGGGTAGATTATCAGGTGGAGTTTGGCAGACTTCTGGGAATTGAGAAAAAAGTAGGATTGATGGATGCCGTTCACGCCATTGGTGAGCAGTTTGAAGGACATCAGCATGATGCTTTGTGGGACGCCCGCAATACAGCAGATATTTATCGCACATCACTGGACCGGAAAAAATTCAACACAGTGATGCAGCCACTGGTGGATTTATTCCGCCCTCAGAAGCAGCTGGGAACTTCACTGGGAGAGCTTTTTGGAAGTGAATTTTCAAATTTATTTTCATAAACTATTGCATTTTCAGGATGATTGTGCTATTTTATATAAGAAACATATTGGCCGTCGGGAAAGAGTGAACGAAAGTTCACTCTTTTCGTTTGTGACAAAAGAAAGGAAGCGCAGTATTGGCAAAACGAGAATTAATTGAAAAACAGACAGAAGAGTTGATCGCTCCCATGATCGAAGCCCACAACTTTGAACTTGTAGATGTGGAATATGTCAAGGAGGGCAGCACCAAATACCTCAGAGTTTATATTGACAAAGAGGGTGGAATCACTGTAGATGACTGTGAGATTATCAGCCGGGAATTTAATGATGTGCTGGATCGTGAAGATTATATTGATGAAGCATATATTTTTGAAGTGAGTTCCCCGGGACTTGGCCGTCCATTGAAAAAAGACAAGGATTTTGCCAGAAGTCTGGGTGAAGAAGTAGAAGTCAGACTTTTTAAAGCGCTGAATAAAAAGAAAGAATATACTGGTATTTTAAAAGCATACGATGCACAGACGGTGACCATTATGACTGGTGAAGAGGGTCAGGAAGAAGAAGTGGTATTTGATCGTGGAATGATCGCCCTGATTCGCCTGGCATTTGATTTCTAAATTGCGCGAAGGCGCAGGAGCAGGCAGCGAGGCTGCAGCAGGAGGATGAGTTAAATGAATGAGTTATTAGAAGCCCTTACAGTCCTGGAAAAAGAAAAGGATATCAGCAAGGACATATTACTGGATGCAATTGAAAATTCACTGATTCAGGCATGTAAAAGCCATTTTGGCCGTGCCGACAACATTAAGGTATTTATGAACAGAGATACCTGTGAATACAGTTTATATGCAGAGAAGGAAGTTGTGGAAACAGTAGAAGATCCGCTGATGCAGATCAGTCTGGCAGATGCAAGAAAGATTAATGCACACAACTATCTGGGAGATACTGCTTATGTACCCATCAAATCCAAGGATTTTGGACGTATCTCCACACAGATTGCCAAAAACGTAATTCTGCAGAAAATCCGTGAAGAAGAACGCAAGGTTCTGTATGATCAGTATTTTGCTATGGAAAAAGAAGTAGTGACCGGTATCATTCAGAGAAACGTGGGCAATAATATCAGTGTTAATATTGGTAAGTGTGATGCAATCCTGCCTGAAAATGAACAGGTAGCCAACGAGCATTTTGAACCTACCCAGAGAATCAAGGTATATATTCTGGAAGTAAAGGCTACCAGCAAAGGCCCCAGAATTCAGGTTTCCCGTACCCATCCGGAACTGGTGAAGCGTCTGTTTGAAATGCAGGTTGCAGAAGTAAAAGATGGTACTGTTGAGATCAAAGGCATCGCAAGAGAAGCTGGTTCCAGAACCAAGATGGCTGTATGGTCCAACGACCCCAATGTAGATGCAGTTGGTGCATGCGTTGGTATGAACGGAGAACGTGTTAACAGCGTTGTAAAAGAACTTTGTGATGAAAAAGTTGATATTATCAACTGGAATGAAAACCCTGCAATTTTAATTGAAAATGCACTGAATCCTGCACAGGTAATCTGTGTTATTGCAGATGAAGACGAAAAATCTGCACAGGTTATCGTACCGGATAATCAGCTGTCTCTGGCCATTGGTAAAGTGGGACAGAACGCAAGACTGGCAGCAAAACTGACCGGATACAAGATTGATATTAAGAGTGAAACCGAAGCAAGAGCATGCGGTCTGTTTGACGAAATCGAAGGTCTGGACAGCGAAGACGAATATATTGGCTATCAGAGTGTGGATGAAGAAGAAGCACAGGAAGATGGCGAAGAAGTACTGAACCTGGAAGAAGCACTGGAACTGATAGAAGAATAAGCTGACAGAAGAAGTAATTATTCAGCAATATTTGCAGGATCACGGAGGCATCAATGGCAGTTAAGAAGAAAATCCCCATGCGGCAGTGTATTGGATGTCGGGAGATGAAAAGCAAAAAAGAGATGATTCGTGTCATCAGGACACCGGAGCAGCAGTTCATGATTGATGCAACGGGCAGAAAAAATGGCAGAGGCGCGTATGTCTGTCCCTGCAGCAGCTGTCTGGAGCGGGCAATTAAAAGCAAAGGTCTGGAACGTTCCTTTTCCTGCGCAATACCGCCGGAAGTCTATGAACAGCTGAAAGAGGAGATGAAAGCAATTGAAACAGAATAAGACATTGTCCATGCTGGGACTTGCAAAACGGGCCGGCAAGGTAGTCAGTGGCGAATTCAGCGTGGAAAAAGCAGTCAGATCCGGAAAAGCATATCTGGTGATCGTGGCAGAAGATGCATCTGCCAATACCAGAAAGAATTTTACAGATATGTGTACTTATTATAAGCTTCCACTGATTTTTACCGGAACAAAAGAAGCACTGGGGCATGCCATTGGCTGTGAAGTCAGAGCATCTGTGGCAGTAACAGACAGTGGATTTGCTCAGAGTATTGAAAAGAGTAATAATAGAATGGAGTGAGCTCTAATTGGGTAACAATATAGAAGAAACAGGTAAGAAAAATGCAGGACAGGAAGGCGCTGCACCTAAGAAACGTGCAGTAGTGATCCGTCCTCAGAACAGTCAGACAAAAACAACTAAAAACAATCGTCCTGCTGGTGAAAGAACACAGGAAGGCGAAAAACGTCAGGATGGAAACCGCCAGGGCGGAGAAAGACGCTTCAACAATAACGGCGAAAGACGTAACGATGGAGAAAGACGCCAGGATGGAAACCGCCAGGGCGGAGAAAGACGTTTTAATAATAACGGCGAAAGACGTAACGACGGAGAAAGACGCCAGGATGGAAACCGTCAGGGCGGAGAAAGACTTTTTAACAATAATGGAGAAAGACGTCAGGATGGAAATCGTCAGGGCGGAGAAAGACGTTTCAACAATAACGGCGAAAGACGTAACGACGGAGAAAGACGTCAGGATGGAAACCGTCAGGGCGGAGAAAGACGCTTCAACAATAACGGCGAGAGACGCAACGATGGCGGCAATCGTCAGGGCGGCGACAGAGATCGCAGACCTGCAGGCGGACGTTCCGATGGCGGAAGAGGATTTGGCGGCGGTGACAGAGACCGCAGAGGCGGCCAGAGCAGCATGATCCGTCAGGATTCTTATGTAAAACCTTCTCAGGCGTCCGGCAAACAGAATAAAAAACAGGAAAATCGTTCCAAAGATAAATACAATAAGAAGGAACGTGAAGATAATCTGAAGAAACTGGAAAAAACCAATCTGAAGAAGCCGGTAAAACAGGTAGTAAAACAGGAAGAAGAAATTAAGACTCTGGTACTGCCTGAAACCATTACGATTAAGGAACTGGCTGAAAAGATGAAGATGCAGCCTTCCGCAATTGTAAAGAAATTATTTATGGCTGGTCAGATGGTAACTATCAACCAGGAAGTAGATTATGAAACAGCAGAAGGCATTGCACTGGACTTTGAATACCTTTGCGAAAAAGAAGTGAAGGTGGATGTCATTGAAGAATTGCTGAAAGACGTGGAAGATGCGGACGATACTCTGGTAGAAAGACCTCCCGTTGTCTGTGTTATGGGTCACGTTGACCACGGTAAGACATCCCTGCTGGATGCAATCCGTAAAACCAATGTAATTTCCCACGAAGCAGGCGGTATCACACAGCATATCGGTGCTTACATGGTAGAATGCAACGGACAGAAGATTACTTTCCTGGACACACCTGGTCATGAAGCATTTACTGCTATGCGTCTGCGTGGTGCAAAATCTACAGATATTGCTGTTTTAGTAGTTGCTGCGGATGATGGTGTTATGCCCCAGACCGTAGAAGCCATCAGCCATGCCAAGGCCGCAGGCGTAGAAATCATTGTTGCCATCAACAAGATTGATAAGCCCAGTGCCAACATCGAACGTGTAAAACAGGAATTAACCGAATACGAACTGATTCCCGAAGATTGGGGCGGTTCCACCATTTTCGTTCCCGTTTCTGCACATACCGGTGAAGGTATCGATGACCTGCTGGAAATGATCCTGCTGTCAGCAGAAGTAAAAGAATTAAAGGCAAATCCCAACCGTAATGCAAGAGGTCTTGTTATTGAAGCCATGCTGGATAAAGGCCGTGGCCCCGTTGCAACCGTTCTGGTACAGAAAGGTACTCTGCATGTAGGTGATTCCATTGCAGTAGGCTCCTGTTACGGTAAAGTAAGAGCCATGCTGGATGAAAATGACAGAAGAGTAAAGGAAGCTGGTCCTTCCAAACCTGTTGCAGTTCTGGGTCTGAACGATGTACCCGGTGCTGGTGAAATTTTCGTAGTAACCAACAATGAAAAGGATGCAAGAAGCTTTGCTGAAACCTTCATTTCTGAAAACAGAGAAAAGATGATCGAAGAAACCAAGGGCAAGATGTCACTGGATGACCTTTTCTCTCAGATTCAGGCTGGTAAACTGAAAGAACTGGAACTGATCATTAAAGCCGACGTTCAGGGTTCTGTAGAAGCTGTAAAACAGAGTCTGCTGAAGCTGTCCAATGACGAAGTAATCGTTAAGGTTATTCATGGTGGTGTTGGTGCCATTAATGAATCTGACGTAAACCTGGCAGTTGCTTCCAATGCAATTATCATCGGTTTCAACGTACGTCCTGATGCAACTGCAAGAGCCATTGCAGAAAGAGAAAAAGTAGATGTTCGTCTGTATCGTGTCATCTACCAGGCAATTGCTGATGTGGAAGCGGCTATGAAGGGCATGCTGGATCCCATCTTCGAAGAAAAGATCATCGGACACGGTCTGGTTCGTCAGACATTCAAGGCTTCTGGCGTAGGTATTATCGCAGGTACCTATATTACAGACGGTAAATTCATCAGAGGATGTAAGTGCCGTGTTATGAGAGGAACCGATCTGCTGTTTGACGGCCCTATGGCTTCCCTGAAACGTTTCAAAGATGACGTGAAGGAAGTAGCAGCTGGTTACGAATGTGGTATCGTTCTGGATGGACATAACGATATTCGTGAAGATGATACCATCGAAGCTTACCAGATGGTTGAAGTTCCCAGATAACAGGAATTTAAATAATAACGCAAAGGCTGATCGGGCTGGTGTGCTGTTGCAGTACTTTTCATGCAGGACACATATCCTGGATCAGCCTTTTTGATAATAGAAAAGGAGCATATTGTGAGAAAAAACAGTATTAAAAATATTCGAATCAACGAAGAAGTAAAGAAAGAATTAAGCAATATCATCCGCAATGAACTGAAAGATCCCAGAATTCATATGATGACTTCTGTTGTTTCTGTAGAAGTTGCACCGGATTTAAAAACCTGCAAAGCGTACATCAGTGTGCTGGGCAGCGAAGAAGAAGCAAAAGATACTCTGGCAGGGCTGAAAAATGCTTCCGGCTATATTAAAACAAAGCTGGCAAGAACTGTAAATCTGAGAAATACACCGGAAATCATCTTCCGTCTGGACCAGTCCATTGAACATGGTATCCATATTACCAATCTGCTGGATCAGATTTATGCAGGTGAAAAGACAGAAGATGCAGAAGACGTTGAGGAATCCGAAGAACTGGATGCCGACATGGAACTGGATGAGGAATAAGATATGATGAATGCACAGGAAACGTCCTATCGTATCGAAACTATGATTCCCTCCGATGTAAAAACGGTTGTAATTGTTGGACATATCCGGCCGGATGGTGACTGTGTAGGCAGCTGTCTGGGGCTATATCATTATCTGAAAGAGAATATGCCCCGGCTGGAAGTGGAAATCTGTCTGCAGAAGTTTTCAGAATCCTTTCAGCTGCTTTCGGAAATCGGACACATCCGTCTGATGGAAGAAATGAAAGAAGCAGACTGGAACCGTTCTTTTGATCTGTGTATTTCCTGTGATGCCAGTGACCGGGCACGGCTGGGAGATGCGGTACGCCTTCTGGATCAGGCAAAACATACCATTTGCATTGATCATCATATTACCAATCCCGGCTTTGCACAGGTAAATTATATTCAGGGCCATTTAAGTTCCTGCGCGGAAACGCTGGGACAGCTTCTGGATATGGAAAAGATTAACCGGGATTGTGCAGAATGTTTATATCTGGGTGTGGCCCATGATACAGGAATTTTCAAATACTCCAATACCACCTTCCATACCATGTGTTTTGCCGGACATCTCATGGAAAAAGGTATCAATCATACAGAGATTATTGACCGCACATACTTTGGCAGAACAAAAGCACAGACTCTAATTTGTGGAAAAGCCATGTATTCCATGAAAACAGCAGCGGATGGAAAAATTGCCTATACACGGGTTACACTGCAGGATATGGAAGAATGTGGTGCGGATCACAGAGATTTGAACGGAATCGTGGATCAGGTTCGAATTGTGGAAGGCGCAGAAGCAGGCGTATTCATTTATGAAATGGAAGATGGACGCCATAAAGTAAGCCTTCGTTCCAATGAACTGGTGGATGTAAGCGGGATTGCTGCGTCCCATGGCGGCGGCGGACATGTGCGTGCTGCCGGATTTGATATTTCCATGGAATATGAGGAACTGATCGCCATGATTCTGGAGGAAATTCAGAGCCAGCTGAAAGAGATGATTTAACTGCTGTTCATGATGCTGCAATGCAGCAGGACAGGAGGTTTTATATTTTACTATGGATGGATTAATTAATATTTATAAAGAAAAAGGATTCACTTCTCATGATGTGGTGGCAAAAATGAGAGGAATCCTTCGGATGAAAAAGATTGGACATACTGGAACATTGGACCCGGATGCCACAGGGGTTCTGCCGGTGTGTGTGGGAAAAGGAACCAGATTGTGCAGCCTTCTGGAAAATCATGATAAAACCTACCGGGCGGTGCTGTTATTGGGAATGGAAACCGATACGCAGGACGTTACCGGACAGATTTTAGCAGAAAAACCGGTTTGTGTAACAGAAGAACAGGTTCTGGAAGCCCTTCCTGCTTTTCGGGGGAAAATCATGCAGATTCCGCCCATGTATTCTGCTTTAAAGGTTAATGGAAAGAAGCTGTATGAATACGCCCGGGAAGGGAAGGTGATCGAGCGGGAAGCGCGGCCGGTGGAAATTTATGAACTGACCGTTGAGAAAATCGAACTTCCCCGTATCACCATGACTGTCAGCTGTTCCAAGGGAACCTATATCAGAACCCTTTGTCATGATATTGGACAGGCACTGGGCTGCGGCGGCTGCATGGAATCTCTGGTACGCACCAGAGTAGGAGATTTTCATCTGGAACAGGCCATTACCCTGAAAGAACTGGAAGCAAAGCGGGATGCAGGGGAACTGGATTCCTGTCTGGTGACGGTAGAACAGATTTTTGCAGGTCTGCCGGCGGTAACAACCAGAAAACAGTATGATGTGCTGATTCATAACGGAAACAGGGTTTCGGGAAATGTGCTGGAAACGGTACCGCAGGAAAAGCAGGTTCGGATGTATGACAGCAGCGGCCTTTTCACAGGAATCTATGAATGGGATCCGGTGAAAAAAGATTACAAACCACTGAAAATGTTTTTATAGTGGAGGAAGATAAATTGGAATATGTAACCGATGTGATGTCTGCAAAGGTGGAAGGCAGATCAATCGTAACTCTGGGAAAATTTGACGGCTTGCACCGGGGACATCAGAAATTGTTTCATCGCCTGGAGCGGATGAAGCAGGAGCATGGCTATAAAACCGTAGCCTTTACCTTCAGCAGTGCGCTGCTTTTCTGGAAGTTTGGAGAACAGTTCAAATGCATTCTGGAAAAAGAGGAACGCAGACGCATGTTTGCAGAACTGGGCGTGGATATGGTGGTGGAATGCCCCTTTTCAGAAGAAATACGCAGTATGGATGCAGAGGTTTTCGTAAGAAAAATTCTGGTGGGACAGCTGCATGCTGCCTGTATTGTAATTGGAAAGGATTTTCGATTCGGACATAATCGAAAGGGCGATTATCGGCTGCTGCAGCAACTCTCAGAGTCCTGCGATTTTGAACTGCAGATGATTGACGAGGTATTTGACAATGATATCCGGATCAGCAGCAGTGCCATCAGAACCGCAATCGCGCAGGGACGTATGGAAGATGCCAATCGGATGCTGGGTTATTCCTTCTCTGTGGAAGGAACCATTCTTAACGGACAGCATCTGGGAAGAACCATTGATATGCCAACGATTAATCTGATTCCTTCGGCTAATAAACTATTGCCCCCCTTTGGTGTATATGCTTCCATTACAGAAATGGACGGACAATTATGGAAAGGAGTCACCAACATTGGAAGAAAACCCACCGTTGGTGAATATGCAGTAGGGGTCGAAACCCATCTTCTGCATACCTCCGGCAATTTTTATGGCAAATTTGCCCGGGTAAGGCTCATTCATTTTCAGCGTCCGGAGCAGAAGTTCTCATCTGTGTACATTTTGAAGGAACAAATGCACAAAGACGCCCGGGATGCAGAAAAATATCTGGCGAAAATAAATAATTGACAAGGACTATTCTTATGATATAATGTAATCGTAATAAAATGTAACAGAAATTTAATAATTATAATGAAACTGTTTCACAAAAGCCCCAAAGGGTTAAGATACGATTGCGAATAATTGAGGTTGATCATAATGAATAGAAATGTTAGAAAGAAAGTGAAGGCTGTAACATCTGTTTTACTGTTAAGTTCCATGTTTTGTGCAGGCCCTGCAAGTATGGCCGCACAGGATACAGCAAAGCAGAATGCAGTAGCTGGTGTAAGTGTAATTTCCTATACCGCTGGGCAGCAGGTGAGCTTGAACACCGCATCTGGTGTTGCAGGTATTTCACTGGACCTGGATGGATATTACGGAGCGGTTGCATCCGATACCGTTTCTTCTGATGTAGAACTGGAACTGAAGAGGATTGTAGAAGAAAAAGCAGCAGTACTGGATGATTACAAAAATCTTGGTATTGCTGATGTAAAAAGCACCAATTATCTGAATGTAAGAAAGAAAGCTTCTACCGATGCAGATATCTGCGGTAAGATGACTCAGAATACTGCCTGCGAAATCCTGAAAAAGGACGGAGACTGGTATAAGATCAAATCCGGTTCTGTAACCGGCTATGTATACGCCGAATATATCATTACCGGTGAAGCAGCAGAGAAGATTGCGCTGGAAGAAGCTGAAAAAATGGCGGTTGTTACAACTGAAAGCAATCTGAATGTAAGAAAGAAACCCTCTACAGACAGCAGTATCATCACCAAGATCAGCACAGAAGAACGCTACGAAGTACTGTCTGTAAAAGACGGCTGGGTAAAGATCTCTCTGGACGGTCTTACCGGTGAAGACGGCGAAGAAATGGATGCTGCCGGATATATTTCCGCAGACTACTGTGAAGTGAAATATGCTTTAAAAGCAGCTGTAGAATATACACCACTGGAAGAAGGCGGCACCAGCGGCTATACATCAACAAGAGCAAGCTTATGTAATTACGCTTGTCAGTTCGTAGGTAACCCTTACGTATGGGGCGGTACCAGTCTGACCAACGGTGCAGACTGCTCCGGTTTTGTCCTTTCCGTATTTGCAAAATACGGTGTTTCCCTGCCTCACTCCTCCAGAGCACAGGCATACTGTGGAACCAGCATTTCCTCTTCTCAGATGAAGCCTGGTGATCTGGTATTCTACGGAAGCAGCGGAATCGACCATGTAGCAATTTACATTGGCAACGGCATGATCGTACATGCAGCAAACACCAGACGCGGTATCGTTATTAACAGCTGGAATTATATGACACCTGTTAAGATTGTAAACGTACTGGGTAACTAAGCAGGTATGGCTGTGGATGCAGGCGTTATCATAGTATAAACTAACTTATAAATAAAAGGCGGGGCTGTAGGATTACAGCCTCGAAGCTTTCATATACGGATATAAGAAACGCAAAGGAGCGGTTGAAAAATTAGGCTCTTTTGCGTTTTTGTTGTTGTGCTGATGTATTTATGGAATCATAAAAAAGATATAATGTTTTCGACTATAGTTAGAGAAAATTGAAAAATGACAAATGACAATAAAGAATATGTTAAAAAAAAATACAATCGAATTTATAGTGATATTATAAAAACGGAAAGACAAAAACAGCATATTTCTCAGGAACAATTGGCACGGGGAATTATTGGACGGCATAAACTTGTAAATATTGAAAGCGGATATACCGGATGGTCAAAAACAATCGGTGACATTTTAATGCAGAGACTCGGTGTCTACACAGAAGATTTTGAATTTGTAATAACAGAAACGGAATTGATTCGTTGGAGGCAGCGGGAACAATTTTGTTTACTTGTATTTGAAAATCCAGAGCAGGCAGATGTTATTCTGGAAGAGATGCAAAATAATGTGGATAAATATAATCCCATCGAAACACAATTTTTAATAAAGGCCACAGCAATACGCAAGTTGATGAAAAAAGAAAAATTGGAACAGGTTCTTGAAACTGCTAAAAATGCAGTACAATGTACAGTTTCAGGTTCATGGGAGATCAATCTGGAAGGGCAGATTTTGGCACCTGTTGAATTAGAAGCGATTGTGTTTGTTTCTTATATTTATTGCCGGATGGGAGAATTAGAAAAAAGTTTAACCATTTGGAGGGAAGTTTGGGATTATCCTAAAAAACGTGGTTGGGAAAAACGTATGAAAGAAATGATATTGCCTTCTGCTGCTCTGGTAGGGATGTATCTTTTTCGGGAACTTGGGGATGAAGAAAAAAGTTTTCGCATAGGGAAAAAAGCTTTGAAAAATTTAAGGAATACTTTATCTCAAAGATATTTATATTTAATTTTGGCTCTCATGGGAGATTTATCGCTTCAAGAAGAAAAAAGTAAAAAAAGACAAAAGGAGATAATAGAATTTAGAAAAAAGTTACAGACAGTATATAAGGAATATCAGATACCAGAACGAAGATTGTGGCAATCTCTATCTTTTAGCAATGCATATGATTTAAAGCATAGACTGTATTCTTTGCGAACTGCTTATGGATATTCAAGAGAGAAAACCGCTGATATATCGGAATATGGTATCATTTCACCGCGTCACATGGAACGGGTTGAGAATGGAAAATCAAATATTACGGAATCTAATTATGGAAAACTGGCTGCCGTATATGGAAAACCAGAAACTACCAAAATGACATTAATTGCAACAGATAGCCTGGAAGTATTGCGATTGAGGCAGCAAATTTCAACTTTGCAATATATGGCACAATATAAACAGGCAAAAAAACAGATTGAAATAATAGAAAACCTGCTGGATATGAATTATCCTGCCAATAAACAGTTTTTACTTTTTTGCTATGCATTACAGGGAAGACATTTGGAAGAAATGTCTAATGCGGAATGTATTGATAGGTTAAAACAGGCATTAGACTGCACGGTTCCCTATATGGAGGGGATCGATTTAAAAAAATGGGAATATCAGAAGCAGGAAGCGATGATTATTGCCAACATCGCTTCGATTTATCGGGAAATGGATGACTTGTCAACAGCTGAAAAATGGTGTAATTATGTCTGGAATGCAGAGAAAAATAAAACAAGACAATATGGATTAACGTCTAAAAAATATTGTATTATAGCAAGAGTATACACAAATATTCTTGGTGATAGCGGAAAACACAGCATGGCGATTGATACAGATTGGGAAGCAATACATCATTTATTGCTTGGAAAAGATTTGCATTGTATTGGTGACTTGTTTTATGATATAGCATGGAATAGTTATGAATTTGCACAAAAAAATGAGCCTTCAGATATTTTGAAAGCTCAATGGAAAAATAATTTTAGTTGGGCATATGTTTTTTTAAAATTTATCGACGATAAAAAAGGAATACAATTTTTGCAGGATCGGACAGAAAAATACCTTTTGAATATGTGAATTATAATTTAGTAGTATGAATTAGGTGTTTGATTTGTCTGGACTGTCTGATGTGGTTGAAACTTGATTCGTTTCAGTTTGCACAAAATATTCGGTAGTTATTTTGCTTTCTGTATTATAAAGAGCAGGTGGTAAGCTAACGAGTTGTGAGAAGCACAAGATGTTCAATGTAATTGCTATAAATAGTAGTTTCTTTTTGAGTTTATTTGTCATGTATTCATCTCCCTTATACAAGTTTATTATTTTTAAAATATCGAAAAACTGTGCGAGTAACAAGGACATATATGGAACAATATTTTTTTATATTGTCCCATATATATCCTTGCTGCATCAGCTATAACGATGATATGCTTTTTGAAAAATAAATAACCTTTGCTGATTTGATTATTTGGAAACAAATAATAAATAATGGGGGATAAACAAGTTATGCAATTAAAAGCTTCAGAGTATAATTACATATATGATGATTTAGGAAAAGACAACGTGATTATGTATAATTCAAGAACGGGAGCACTGTCAATAATTCAGGAATTACAGTATGAACAATTTAAAAATTTCCTGAAAAGTGGAGATGAGATAACAGATAAGGAATTTCTGGAAAAACTTTTGCAATGTGGTTATGTGCTTCCAATAGAAGTGGATGAAAAATTTTTATTAAAAACAACTTTAATGCGTGAAAGATATGATTCTCGTCAGTTTTTCGTTACAATTGCACCGACTATGGCTTGCAATTTTAGGTGTATTTATTGCTTTGAGCAAGGGCGTTATGGACATAAGTATATGGATAGTAAAACCATAAGCAATGTAATAAAATTTATTGAAAAAAGAATGGAAAATGCAGAAAGTTTACATATAAGCTGGTTTGGAGGAGAACCATTGCTGGCAATGCCCGTTATAGAAGAAATATCAGAGTCAGTCATAGCATATTGCAATGCTAAAAATAAAAAGTTTGATGCGAGCATTGTAACAAATGGATACTTTTATACAAAGGAAATTGCTGAGAAATTAAAGCAATTAAGAGTAAATAAGGTACAGATTACTATAGATGGGTCTCGTGATATACATAACAGTAGAAGACCATTGATAAATGGAGGTTGTACTTATGATGTTATAATGGAAAATTTGGTGGCTACTAAGGGAATCATTCCTATAAACATTAGAATAAATGTAGATGCAGATTGTGTAGATGCAGCAGATGATGTAATTACCTTTTTAAAAAATAATTCTTTATTAGAGCATGTGATACCATATCTTGGGTTTGTATTACCTTATGGGAATTATTATCAAAAAGAAAAATGTTTTTCAACAGAAGAATATTCAAATCTTAACTTGAAATTTTGGCAGGAAAATAATATTCCTTTACAAAGTATGTATCCAGCTCCTCGAGGGCATTATTGTATTGCTGATTTTTGTAATGGATGGGTTATTGATGACATTGGAAATATGTACAAGTGTTGGAATGAAATTGGAATACCAGAGAGAAGTGTTGGAAATGTAAATAATCAAATTCAATTTTTGGAAAGTACATGTGTTGTAAAGGAATTTTTGGATTTTGATCCTATCGAAAATGAAGAATGCAAATACTGTAAAGTTCTTCCGATTTGTATGGGTGGTTGTTCACATAATAGGTTAAATGGGTTAGAGAAATGTGAACAGAGGCGTTATAACATAAAAGAATACATAGTCGAGTGTACCAAATCAATTTTAAATGAGGGATATAAAAAATAATAGTAATGTTGCTATTGTTTATAAAATTTCAAAAGATTAGGAGGTGGAAATATGAGAGTACTTATCGGACCAATTAAATTAGGACATTGCGAGTGTGACGCAGGTGGAGGTGCTGGCTGTAGCCTTTTGTCCCCTTGTGTATCATATGGTGGATATGTATATGGTGGAAGTTGTATATGATTTTACAGCTGAGTGAAATACAAAGCTGCTTATAACGTAATACTAAAAGCAGTATTTCATTATTAGGTGTAAATAAAGGGTGAGTTCTCAAATTTTGGAGAATCTCACCTTTACTTGACACCAGCATAAATGAAATTGTGTAGGTTGTATGGTATTGAATTTGTGATTTCTGCCATTTATATTTATAGTAACGGCAAAGATTGTGTGAATTTTGGTTCAGTAGCCTATTTTCTAAACTGATTTTAGGTATTCTCATTTGCACCACCACCTGTCCAGCTATATCGTAGGTAGAAGGATGTATAGTGAAATGATAAGAGAATCAGTTCAACAAGGAACGCAAGATAGTTGCCTACCTTAAAAAGTTAAAAACGCTTGGCTGGGAGACTTTTGGAGTTGCCGCATAACCGGATTAGCTAAGTTCAAAATCTACCTTTTAAAATTTGATAGGGGTAGTCTGCGCTTTTTTGGCTACTCAAAAAGCTATAAACTGGTGTTATTATAAAAAATTATTGTTTAATTCTTAAGGACGGATGATGGACATGGATGCTTTACGTTTTGTAGAATATCGAGACAAAGTAATAAAAAACTGCTCACAGGTAATTGTGGGCAAAGAAGATGTAATTTCTCTTGTGTTGACTTGTTTCATTTGCTCGGGGCATGTGCTGTTAGAGGATATTCCCGGCACAGGAAAAACTATGCTGCTTCGAGCTT
>JBGVFN010000078.1:0-31752 GCA_045121095.1 Lachnospiraceae bacterium
ACGGAACTGATGGTGAAAATCATTTCGTCTTTGTAGGAAGCAGCTACGCATTTTACCGGCTGAGATTCGCTGGCTCCCATAATAAAGTGAAAATTCTGAATATACGGCTCATATTCGGGTTTCATCCGGATGATACCCACATTGGAAAGGGTCGTGGTGAAACTCTTGGCGGAACGATTATATAAAAGCCGTACGCCAATGGATTTTATGGGCAGAGGCACCAGACGAATCAGCAGATTTTTCTCATTGGAAACGTTATAAGAAATCTGTTTTTCCAGCCAGGCAGGATCCAGCTGTCGTTTAAAATCTTCTGTGATCAGCTGAAGAACCTCTTCAAAGGTGTAAGTCCGGTCTTTTTCAAACAACATTTGAGCCAGTACAATGCTGAAAAAATTCATGGTGGTTTCAGAAGGAAAATCTTTTCGCAGATTCACTGGAATATTCAGACAAATGGAGGAATCTTCCGAGTCATGCTGAAGGTATTCCTGATAAATGGTATAGACCAGCATCGCCGCCAGATACTGGGTGATACTGGCATTCCAGCGGGCCGCTGCGGCTTTCAGATCTGCGATTTTCAGATGTCCGTGAATCACAGAAGACTGAGGATAATCCAGAAACGGCTGATTGATCTGATAAGCTTTGCTTTTCTTATAACCTTTTACTTTCTGCTTTTTGTAGTATTTCAGATAACTGTCTTCACAGATATTGGAAATATTTTCCAATGGAAATACTGCAGGAGCAGGGAATTTGTCCGGGTGTGCAAGGCGGATATAGGCTGCAGTCAGTTCTTTCATAAACTGAATGGCACCGAACCCATCTGTAAGGGCATGAAAAAATTCCACATAGAGTTTGTTCTTGAAATAGCCGGTTCGGAAAAGATAACATTGATTATCATACCGTTTGAAGAAACGACAGGGGTAATGCTGTTCTTCCTCCACACAGGGATCATGTCGATTGGTTTCCATATAATACCAGAAAATGCCGGTGCGCAGCTGTACCTGAAATGCTTCAAAATGTGGAAGTATCTGCTTTACTGCCTGATCCAGCAGCTGCGGCTGTATGTCCTCATAAAGTACAGCTCCGATGCGGAAGACACCAGTGAACTGCAGGTTATTGATAACCGGGAAAATATTGGCGGTATTGTCCAGCCGGTGCCATTTTATTTCTTCAGATTTTTTCTGCATAAACCCTCCGTTAACGATAGATGCCGCTTTCCAGCTCATCCATCCACATGAGCAGGTCGTAGTTTTTGTCGTCAAACAGTTTTACAATGATACCATAGGGATTGGAATCACCGGAAAATGCGTTGGCTTCGTCTGTATCCACATGCATGGCCAGACGGAAATTTTTGTGTACGCGGACAACCACATCGGCAAAAATCATGGCACGTTCATAGCTTTTCGTGATCACACACACCAGGTCGTTATCATAGACGTTCATATGAAGAGCCTGCTCCGGTGTCATGTGAATGTGTCGTTTGGCAACAATCACACCCTGGGGGATATCCAGAGAACCGTGTTCACTGATAAGGGTACAGCCGGGAGTACGGACGGTATCGCCGGACTGGCGGATTACACCGGGAATTCCCAGTTTTCTGGAATCGGTCAGGGAGATTTCCACCTGCGTTTCATTACGGAAAGGACCCAGAATGCTGACATTTTCAAATTCTCCGCGGGGGCCTTTGATGGTCAGGCGCTGATTGGACAGAAACTGTCCGGGCTGACTTAATTCTTTTTTTACGGTTAATTCCGCACCGGGACCGAATAACTTTTCAAAATCGCTTCTGCTGATATGAATATGTCTGGCAGAAGTTTCAATAGGGATTTTATATAACATAATGAAGAATCCTTTCTACTAGAAATAAAATATCTATAATAATTGACAAATCATGACAGCTTGACAGGAACAAACTGCTTGCTGAATGGATGACTGAAGCAAGTCCTGGGAAACCATTCGAAAAAAAGATTATCAGATAATACAAATAAAATCAAGGATTTTTGGAAACTCCCCCTGGTTGTAAATTCATAATAGATATATGAAATTATAGAAACGATTTTGTTATATTTTATAAATTGTTGCAAAAATAAGAAAAAATGAGGTGAAATTTTGTTGAATAGGCCCATGTTTTATGGTATTCTTATAAAAGCGGTTTTTATTTTTTCTGAAAACAAGTGATATTCAGGACCATTCACTCCTGCTGAACCGTTACAGTTTTACTCTTTATTAAGGAAAGGAATTTGGCATGAAAGTACAGGACAAGGATCTTAAGATGATGGAAGCTTTTACCCAGTCTGACAGGGAAAGGCTGGAAAAACTGTGTCAGATGCTGGATGAACTTCTGGAAAAAGGGGACTGCTGTGTGGCATTTTCAGCGGGTGTGGACAGTACGGTGGTTCTGAAGCTGGCCTGCATGCAGGCAAAAAAAAGGGGGCGTATCGTTTACGCAGTGACGTTTCAAACCATGCTTCATCCACAGGCAGACAGGGAATTGGCCATGAAGCTGGCCGGGGCATATGGTGCCAGGGGAAAAATCCTGCAGGTGGATGAATATGAGATTCCACAGATTCTGGATAATCCTCCAGATCGATGTTTTTATTGTAAGGATTATCTGTTTGGGGCATTGCAGCAATTTGCACGGGGAAAGGGCTGTACCTGTGTTTTGGATGGAACCAATGGAGATGACTGGAAGGTGTTTCGACCGGGGCTGAAAGCCTTACAGAAAAATCACATTATCAGTCCGCTGGCGGTATGTGGATATACAAAAGCGCAGGTCAGAACACTGGCAGAGGCACTGGGTGTGGAGACGGCTTTTAAACCATCTACTCCGTGTCTGGCTACCCGCCTGCCGTATGGTACTGATCTGGATCGTCATCTTCTGCAAAAAATTGAAGCAGGGGAGACGTATCTGACACAGCTTGGTTTTCGGACCTCCAGAATCCGCGTGCACGGTGCGATCGTAAGGATTGAAGTGGAGCCGGAAGATTTTTCTTTGCTTTTACAGTATCGGGAACAGGTGGTTTCCTATCTGAAAGAGCAGGGATTCGGTTATATTACCATGGATCTGCAGGGGCTGCGCTCGGGCAGCATGGATGAAGTGTTATCAGAAGAATTAAAAGCGTCCTTGACCGTTTAGATGGAAGGAAAAGGTTTTGGAAGTTAGGGGGATGTTACCATGGAAAGAAGAGGATATTTCCAGCAGAAATTCGGTGGACAGTATATGCCGGAAGCTCTGATGAATACACTGTCCGAAATGGAAGGAGAGCACCAGTTTGTTGCTCAGGATGAATGTTTTACCAGAGAGCTGGATTTTTACTGTGATACTTATGGCGGAAGAAAGACCGCTTTATATAAAGCAAGACTTTTATCGAAAAAATACGGGCCGGATATTTATTTTAAAAGGGAGGATCTGCTTCCGGATGGCGGCAGCAGCTATCCGGCGATTGCAGGGCAGATGATCATTGGCAAAAGGATCGGCAAGCGAAAAGTGCTGATACCTGTATGTGATCCGCAGCACGGCTGTATTGCCGCTTCTTTGGCGGCGTCCATGGGGCTGGAATGCGAAGTGATGATGCCGGAAGTGATCGCAAGGACTTATCAGGAAGAAATTATGCAGATACAGCTGTCCGGTGCATTGATCACCATTATTCCGGGAGATTTTGAAGAAACCTGTCAGGTAGCAGAAAACTGCTGGATTTCGCAGGCCCCCCGAACGGTTATGATTCAGACCCGTGCGGCAGGACCTCATCCTTATCCGCTTATGGTAAGGGAGTATCAAAAAGTAATCGGACAGGAACTGAAAGAACAGATTCTGGAAAATTGCGGAAAAATGCCGGAGTTGATTGTGGCTGCTGCTGGTAATGATGCGGCTCCCGTGGGTGTATTTTCTGTATTTGAAGAAGAAAGCCATGTAAAAATGATTGCAGCAGAGCGGGAAGATCATCCAGTACTGAAACAGGGTGAAGAAGGAGTTGCTCATGGCATGCGTTCTTTGTTCCTTCTGGACGAGGAGGGCAATTGCAGACCTGGAATGGGATATGGAGAAAGACCCTGCCCCATGGGTGCAGAGCCGGAGCTGGCCGCTATGGTAGAAAAGAAACGTGTATTTTCTTCTGTAGTAACCCGTGAAGAGGCCATTCAGGCAGCGCTGGAGGTTGCGGCTGTTGAAGGATTTTTGCCGGGGGAAAACAGCGCTTACGCAGTGGCAGAGGCATTAAAAGCATCCCAGGATTATGCATTGGATGAAAATATTGTAGTCGTTTTATCAGGAAAAGCAGATAGAAACTGGATCGAGACCTGTATGAGAAAGAAGGTAGAATAATGAATCAGCTGAATCAGATGATAGAGCAGTACCAGAAAAATCAAAAGAAACTGTTTGTTATGCGGATGGAACTGCAGAATTTTCAGACTGCAGTACCGGAAGATGTTGTTTCTATATTAAAAAAGGAAGAATTTGCAGCGTTAAGTCTTGTCTGTAATGGTTCTCTCAAGGATGGTTTAAAGCTGGCGGGGCAGATTACTGATAAAGAGATGCCGGTAGTACTGGAAGTGGCATTTCACAAAATTTTAAGATATGGACTGGCTGAATTTGCCAGGGATGCTGCTTTCGCGCAGATTTCCGGGATTCGTGTTCCTGACCTGCCTTTTGAGGAGCAGGGACAGCTGGCCGTTCACTTTCTGGATGAAGAAGGCCCCTGTCTGATTCGTGAGATTACACCTGCTTCCGGTGACCGGATCGTACAGAATATGCAGTTTGCCAGAGGTTTTATCTGGTGCAGTAAAGAAGGAAATGTGGATTTTCTTTCTGCTCTGGATGGAGATCCCTATGTATTTTATCTTTATGCAGTAGAAGCCGCAGCAACCCGTCCCGTTTTGTTGGATTTTGGCAGCCGGTGTCTGGGAGAACTGGAGAATTATCTGGATTTTGCAGATGGAGCCATCGTTGGAACTGATTTGATGGCAGTTTTCTCAAAAGAAGGCTATTCATCCAACGCATTAAAGGAATACTGCGGCAGATTTACAGGGGCAAAGAGCTGATTTTACAGTTAAAGTTACGCTATGTTTGCTGTAGTGCTATGCCTCATTGATACAGTGTATGTTATGGCTTTCCGCATCGTAATAATAAACGGTGTCGGAAAGCTTTTCTGTTGGAGCAACATCATGAGCGTTGATTTCTTTGACCATTTCCACCAGACCGGCTGGATTCAGATCATCTTCGTCGGGCAGAAGAATCACTTCATGGATGCTGCTGGGAAGAATATAAAAATTACTTCCGATATGGTTAGCAGCATGGTCCAGTGCCTTTTCGTAAAGCAGAGCAGCAGCACCGTTACAGCGGCTGCTGTTGGTCAGGACAAACATCTCCGGATGTTCGTCTTCACCAGTGTATTGTTTCAAAATATCATCTGCCATTAGAGCCAGTGTTTGATCTGAGAGCATTCCGGCATCGGAAATCTGTTCCTTCTCCTTGTAAACGGCAGCTTCCTGCTTCAGATCTTCTATAATAAGAGAGCGCATGAGGTTTTCCAGAGAAGTGAAATTGACTTCCAATAAAATCGGTGTATTGTGGGCAGCCAGTTCATAAAGCGTATCCACATCACTTTTCCAGAGTTTTAAATGTTCATTGGTAATCAGGGCAGTCGCATCACCGGAAGCATCACTGTCCAGCAGCAGATAGAAAACAATGGCCAGATCCAGATAACGGACATGGGGGATATTTTGCAGCAGAGTTTGATTGGCTTCATAATCAATTAATTTATAGGCCACCAGATTTCTGGCACAGGAAAAGTTCAGGATAATCTCTGTATCAATCTGAAAAGCGCTGCGGCTGGTTTCATAAATATCACGGATTTCCTGAATAATGGTATTCAGTGAAGTTCCTTCCTGATACTGGCGATAATATTCATTCAGATAAATAGAAGGTGTGATGGTCTGGCCGCTTGGCAGAATGGTGAGAGCATCCAGATGGACATTATTGTTCTTTAAAACCGGCTGAATCCGTACCGGAACATCCGGCCCCATCATCTGCTGAAAGGTGTTTCTGATATAGTTCATGAAATGATCGTATTGCATATGAATCCTCCTGAAATGAAAAGTATAAAATAAAACAAGACTCGACTAATAGATAAGTCCTAAAGAATATATCATGGTTTGAAAAGTTTGTCAACAAAAATAGTCTTTGTAAAAAAGAAACAGTTCAGCCGAATACGATTTTTGATTCAAAATACTGTTTACAAGCAAGCTTGACACGGTATTTTGAGCAAAAATCATGCTTGGTTGAATAGTTACAAAAAAAAGTACTTGCCAAATGATTTGAAATTATGTATAATGCAGAAGATGCATCTGTAGCTCAGTGGATAGAGCAGTGCCCTCCGGAGGCATGTGCGCAGGTTCGACTCCTGTCAGATGCATTTTTTTTGTCCAGATTTATGATTTTTTAGAACGAGAGAATTGATTTACAGAAAAGCACTTGCATTTTGCAGGTGCTTTTGTTATCATTACAAAAGTAACAGTTCAGCATCTGCTGAATTGTTTTGAATTTATTCAGTGGGCATTGTACGCGGCCTTGCTGAATCATTAGTTGTAAAAATCATGCGGCTGTGCCGCAAATTTGAAAAGGAGGAGACAGATGACCAGAGGTAATGAAGCTGGACATCAGGGCAATACAAGTAAGATCAAATTGTTCTTGAAACATATAAGTGTGATCTGCCTGTTTTCCATGATGTTTATGTTTATTCTGACAGGCTGTTCAACTTCAACTAAGGGTGAGGATGAATCTGGGGAGATTATACCTATTAATGAGACGGAAAGTACTCCGGAAGCTGCCATTGAGTTGAAAGAAGATGCCGAATCCGGTATTAATGAACTTTTTGTAACATATTTTGCTGATCTGGCAAAGGGCGATGTGGAAGCACTTGGCAAGATCATGGTAAATGCACCAGACAAAGACACGGTTGCGAAAGAAATTGAGTATATTGAAGATTATCAGAATATCAAGTGCTATTCTAAAGAGGGTGTTTTAGATGGTACTTACGTAGTTTATGTATATTACGAAGTAAAATTTAAAAACATTGATACTCTTGCTCCCAGTATGATCCGGGAGTATGTATGTACCAACGAGGATGGTAAGCTGTATATCAACAATGGTACTGTAGATGGTGAAGTAGCTGCCTGGCTGGAAGAAGTACATGCAAGTGACAGTGCTGTTGAGCTGGTTAACAATGTAAACAATGCCCTGAGCAAGGCTGCTGAATCCGATGAAAAGCTTTCTTCCCTGATCACAAAGCTCAATGAAGGGGCAGGCAGAACCGAAGAAAGCAGCGAAGCAGAAACAAAGGCGCAGGAGTCTGAAAAAGAGACCAGCAAAGAAGAAACAAAAGAAAGCGAAACTGCTAAGAATTCTGAGGAAACCACAAAAGTAGCTGAAACTACAGTAAAAGAAACTACGAAAGCAGCCGAAACTACAGCAAAAGAAACCACAAAAGAGGCTGCGAAAGAAACAGAGTATAAAGCTTTTGATAAGAAAGTTACCATGTATGCACAGGAAAATCTGAATATCAGAAAGAAAGCATCTTCAGATTCCAAGCTTTTGGGTAAACTGATTGCGGGAGATTCCATTACTGCACTGGGAACAACAGGTAAGTGGACCGTTGTCAGCTACAAAGACAGCAAAGCATATATTCTTTCTGAATTATTAGGTAAGAAAAAACCGGATCTGGGTGTTTCCTTCAAAGAGGTTGATGAAACCGTAGAAGCAACTCAGAATGTTCGTATGAGAAAACAGCCCAATGCGGATGCAGAGGTTGCTGGTACGCTGCCGGGAGGCACCAAGGTAACACGAACTGGTTATAATAAAAAGTGGAGCAGAATTGTATACAAGGGCAAAACCCTTTATGTTGCAACAGAATATCTGCAGTAACCAGGACCGGAAAAGTCATCAGAGAGGTGCCAGCAGGCACCTCTTTTTAAGTTTGCGTGCCATGGCGCGCTCCAACGAAAATAAGATATATTTGTAAAAGGGTTAATGAAACATGGATGTAAAAGAATTTGATTATGATCTGCCGGAAGAACTGATCGCGCAGGATCCACTGCAGGACCGTGCTTCTTCCAGACTGTTGGTCTTAAATAAAAATAATGGAGAAATAGCACATCGTTCTTTTCGGGATATTAAATCTTACCTGAAAGCCGGCGATGTACTGGTTATTAATAATACAAAAGTCATTCCTGCAAGACTTTATGGAGTAAAAGAAGGGACAGGCGCTGCCATTGAGATTCTGCTTTTGAAAAATAAAGGCAATGATGTATGGGAAACTCTGGTAAAACCTGGAAAAAAGGCAAAACCTGGAACCGTCATTGATTTTGGAGATGGATTATTAAAAGGCGAAGTCATTGATGTGGTGGAAGAAGGCAATCGTTTGATTCGTTTTTCTTATGAAGGGATTTTCAATGAGATTCTGGATCAGCTGGGACAGGTTCCTCTGCCTCCCTACATTACACATAAGCTGGAAGACCGGAGCCGTTATTCCACTGTTTATGAAAAATACGAAGGGTCTGCCGCTGCACCTACGGCAGGTCTTCATTTTACAAAAGAATTACTGCAGGAAATCCGTGAAATGGGCGTAGAAATTGCAGAAGTAACCCTTCATGTGGGACTTGGTACCTTCCGCCCCGTCAAAGTAGATAAAGTAGAAGAACATCATATGCACTCTGAATTTTATTCCATTGAGGAGGATCAGGCAGAGATTATTAACCGGGCCAAGGCAGAAGGCCGCCGTGTCATTGCGGTGGGAACCACCAGCTGTCGTACCCTGGAGTCTGCAGCAGATCGAAAAGGTCATGTGAAAGTTGGAAGTGGATGGACAGAAATCTTTATTTATCCGGGATTTGAGTTCCAGATTCTGGATGCGCTGATTACCAATTTCCATTTGCCGCAGTCCACACTGCTGATGCTGATTTCTGCTCTGGCAGGAAAGGATCAGATCATGAAAGCCTATGAAGTGGCTATTCAGGAAAGATACCGCTTCTTCAGTTTTGGTGATGCGATGTTCATATATGGAGGGGAAGATGGAACCGGTCAGACTGAATAAATATTTAAGTGAAGCAGGAGTTTGTTCCAGACGCCAGGCAGATGCCATGATTGAAGAGGGAAGGATTCTGGTCAATGGACAGCCGGCTCAGACAGGGATGAAGGTAACCGCCGACATGGAAATCCTGGTGGATGGACAGCCGGTGGGCAGAAAATCCCGTCCGGTCCTGCTGGCAGTGAATAAGCCCAGAGGGATTGTATGTACTACTGCGGAAAAAGAAAAGGATAATATTGTCCAGTTTTTAAATTATCCGGTACGGGTTTATCCAGTAGGGCGCCTGGATAAGGATTCAGAAGGCCTGATCTTAATGACCAATCAGGGAGATCTGGTCAATCGGATTCTTCGGGGCTCCAACCAGCATGAAAAAGAGTATATTGTTCGTGTGAATAAACCGCTGACTCAGGCATTTTTACGTGCCATGAGGGAAGGTGTTCCCATACCGGATACTAATAAAGTGCGCCGCAGTGGGTCTTATATGGAAGAAGAGGATGCCCCTGTGGTACTGACCCGCCCCTGTCAGGTGGATCCACTTGGAAAAATGGTATTTCGGATTGTGCTGACACAGGGACTGAACCGGCAGATCCGCCGTATGTGCGAGTATCTGGATTATCGTGTAACGGAACTGAAACGTGTCCGTGTTCTGAATATTCAGCTCAATAATCTGGAAACCGGAAAATACAGAGAAATTACCGGTTCCGAATATGAAAGACTGATGGCTTTGCTGGAGCATTCATCAAATCTGTCCTATGAACAGAGAACAGGAGGAAAACATGGATCAGTCAAAAAGAATGAAGGAATTGATTGAGATTCTGAATCGTGCATCAAAAGCGTATTATCAGGAAAATACGGAGATCATGAGCAATTATGAATATGATGCGCTGTATGATGAACTGGTGGAACTGGAAAAACAGACTGGAATTGTGATGGCTTCCAGCCCAACCATTCATGTAGGATATGAATTGCTGACGGAGCTTCCTAAAGAAGCCCATGGTTCCCCCATGCTTTCTCTGGATAAAACCAAAAGTGCTGCAGAACTGGCCAGCTGGTTAAATGGAAAGGAAGGCCTTCTTTCCTGGAAACTGGATGGTCTGACCATTGTACTGACTTATCGCCATGGAAAACTGGAAAAAGCCGTTACACGAGGCAATGGAGAAGTAGGAGAGGTCATTACTTCCAATGCCAGAACCTTTGTGAATGTACCGTTGCAGATTGCATTTCAGGGAGAACTGGTGCTTCGTGGAGAAGCGGTGATTCCCTACAGTGTGTTTAACCGGATCAACAATGAAATTGAAGATGTGGATGCTCGCTATAAAAATCCCAGAAATTTATGCAGCGGTTCTGTAAGACAGTTAAACAGCGAGATCACCGCATCCCGCAGTGTACATTTTTATGCATTTAACCTGGTATCTGCAGAAGGAATGGATTTTATTTCCAGAGAATCCCAGTTTGTCTGGCTGCAGGAGCAGGGATTTGATCTGGTGGAATACGCAAAAGTAATACCGGAAACGGTGGAAGCAGAAGTGCAGAAGTTTGCAGAACGGATTTCTGACATGGATGTTCCTTCTGATGGACTGGTGCTGGTTTATGATGATATTGCTTATGGAGTCAGCCTTGGCAGAACGGCCAAGTTCCCCAGAGATTCCATTGCTTTTAAATGGGCCGATGAAACGGCGGAGACCCAGTTAAAATACGTGGAATGGAGCGCCTCCAGAACCGGTCTGATCAATCCGGTGGCGGTATTTGAACCGGTGCAGCTGGAGGGAACTACTGTCAGCCGTGCCAGTGTTCATAATATCAGTATTGTAGAAGCGCTGGAGCTGGGAGAAGGAGACCATATTACTGTATATAAAGCCAATATGATCATTCCTCAGATTGCTGAAAATCTGACCCGCAGTGCATCGCTGGAGATTCCAAAACACTGTCCCGTATGTGGTGGTGCAACGGAAATCCGCACCATTAATGAGGCAAAAAGTCTTTATTGCACCAATCCGGCCTGCACAGCAAAAAAAATCAAAAGCCTGGCTTTGTTTGTCAGCCGCGATGCCATGAATATAGACGGTCTTTCTGAAGCAACTCTGGAAAAACTGGTGGCAGCCGGCATGATTCACAGTTTTGCGGATCTGTATCATCTGGATTCCTACCGGGAGCAGATTGTAGAAATGGAAGGAATGGGTGAAAAATCCTATGAAAAGCTCATGGCTTCCATTGAAAAATCAAGAGAAAACACCATCGCCCGTGTCATCTACAGTCTGGGAATTGAAGGCGTAGGTCCTGCAACCGCCAGACTGATCTGCAATTATTTTGATCAGGACCCGGAAAAAACTGCAGATGCCGCAGAAGAGGATCTGGTTTCCATTGAGGGAATCGGACCGGTCACAGCAGCAGCGGTAGCTGCTTATTTTACAGATGAAACCAATCGAAAGGGATATGAAGCGCTGCTTCAGGAGCTTTCTCTGAAAAAAGAACAGGTTTCTCAGGAAAGCAGCATTTTCGGCAAAGTATTTGTTATTACCGGTTCATTGAATCATTATACCAATCGAAATGCTTTAAAAGCAGAAATTGAGCAGCTTGGGGGAAAAGTAACAGGTTCTGTCACTTCCAAAACAAGCTATTTGATCAATAATGATGTAACATCCAATTCATCCAAGAATAAAAAGGCAAGAGAACTGCAGATTCCCATTCTTTCGGAAGAAGATTTTCTGGCCATGATTCATCAGGATTAATAAAGAGAAAAACGGAGACGAACAGGAGGAATTATATGCCTATCAGAATACAGGATGGACTTCCGGCACATTCCATACTGGAAACGGAAAATATTTTTATGATGGGAGAAGAACGGGCACAGGCACAGGATATTCGTCCTCTGCAGATTCTGCTTTTGAATCTGATGCCCATTAAACAGGATACAGAAACACAGATTTATCGGGCACTTTCCAACACACCGCTGCAGGTGGAAGTGGATTTTTTAAATGTGACCGATCATGTTTCTAAAAATACATCCATCAGTCATTTGAATAAATTTTATCAGAATTTTGAAGATGTAAAGCGCAGACATTTTGATGGAATGATCATTACCGGTGCGCCGGTGGAACAGCTGCCTTTTGAGGAGGTGGATTACTGGGAAGAACTGACCACCATTATGGAATGGACCAAAACCCATGTAACCTCCACCATTCACATCTGCTGGGGTGCGCAGGCAGGACTTTATTATCATTATGGCATCAATAAGCATCTGATGCCGGAGAAACTTTCCGGTATTTATACACAGCGGGTAACAGACCGGAAGATTCCTCTGGTACGCAGTTTTGATGACCAGTTTACAGCTCCCCATTCCCGCTATACTACTGTAAAAAGAAAAGAGATTCTGGAAAATCCGGACCTGCTGATTTGTGCAGAATCCGATGAAGCCGGTGTTTATCTGGTAACCAGCGTAGATGGCAAACGAATTTTTGTATTTGGACATCCGGAATATGACCGTATGACCTTAAATGAAGAGTATAAGCGCGATGTGGGACGTGGTCTGGATCCGGCCCTTCCGGTAAACTATTATCCGGGCAACAATCCGGATGCATTTCCTCTGCTGACCTGGAGAAGCCATGCCAATCTGCTGTATACCAACTGGTTAAACTTCTATGTGTACCAGGAAACACCTTACGAGCTGGCACAGGAATAGGTGCACACTTGAATTTCCTGTAAGATTGTGCTATAGTCTGAGGCGTATTTGAAAAAAATCCGAAGAACTGTGGAATCCATATGCCCCAGGGTTCATCGGAAAATGGGATATGGCTGTAAAAGTCATATCTGTGTTTGCAGAGATATGTGTTTAAATTGAGAAAGGGAGTGTCATCATGACAAAAATAGATATTATTTCCGGTTTTCTTGGTGCCGGAAAAACCACTTTGATTAAAAAACTGCTTTCTGAAGCACTGCAGGGCCAGCAGACGGTTTTGATTGAAAATGAATTTGGTGAAATCGGAATTGACGGTGGTTTCCTGAAAGAAGCCGGCATCGAAATCCGTGAGATGAATTCCGGTTGTATCTGCTGTACACTGGTGGGTGATTTTGAAACCTCTCTGAAAGAAGTGATGAGCCAGTATCATCCGGACCGTATTATTATCGAACCCAGTGGTGTAGGCAAGCTTTCTGATGTAGTTCGTGCAGTCAGCGTTCTGAATGAAGACGCAGATGCACAGTTCAACAGTGCAGCAGCAGTTGTAGATGCATCAAAGGCAAAAATGTATATGAAAAACTTCGGTGAATTCTACAATGATCAGATTGCAACAGCTGGAACCATTATTCTGAGCCGTACCGGTTCCATGAAACAGGATAAAATTGAAAAAGCCATTGCTTTAATTCGTGAACAGAACCCCACCGCAGAAATTATCACAACTCCCTGGGATCAGCTGACCGGTGCACAGATTCTGAATGTTATGGAAGGCGAAAAAGAAAGCCTGGCAGCACAGCTGTTAAAAGAAATGGAAGAACATGCACACCATCATCACCACCATCACGAAGATGGAGAAGAATGCTGCTGTGGACATGATCACGACCATGATCATGAACATCATCATCACCATCATCATGCAGATGAAGTGTTTGCAAGTATTGGCATGGAGACCATTCGTAAATATACACAGATTGATATTGCCATGAAGCTGAATGAACTGGCAGATGTGGATACTTATGGTATGATTCTTCGTGCAAAAGGTATGGTTGCATCTTCAGAAGGGGAAGAATGGATTCATTTTGATTATGTTCCGGAAGAAATGGAAGTACGTACTGGCGGTGCAGATATTACAGGCAAGATTGTTGTAATCGGCTCCGGCGTAAAAGAAGAAGCAGTTAAGAAACTGTTTCTGGAATAATCGAAAGGCGTAAATTATGTTTAAAAGAAATGTTACAGTACCTGTATATATGATCAATGGTTTCCTGGAAAGCGGCAAAACTTCTTTTATTGCATTTACTCTGGAACAGGACTATTTCCAGATCGAAGGAAAGACGCTGCTGATCATGTGTGAAGAAGGTATGGAAGAATACGATGAAGAGCTTCTGGAGGCTTCCAATACGGTAGTGGAGTTAATAGAAGAAGAATCAGAATTCACACCGGAACATCTGGCTGCTGTTGCAGAAAAACATCATCCGGAGCGTATTATTATTGAATACAACGGCATGTGGCTGATGCGCAACAAAACTCTTCCGGCTAACTGGGAAATTGAGCAGCAGATTACTCATGTGGATGCTTCCACATTTGAAGTATACTATAAAAATATGAAATCACTTTTTGGTGAAATGGTAAAAAATTCCGATATGGTTATTTTTAACCGCTGTGATATGATCGAAGACCTGGGACCGCTGCGCAGAACCGTTCAGGCGGTAAATATGAATGCAGAAGTGGTATTTGAAGACGAAGAAGGCGAAGTACAGGAAATGACCGAAGAAGATCTGCCTTACGATCTGAATGCGGATATCATTGAACTGGAAGGTCCTGCTTATGCCATCTGGTACATGGATGCACTGGAAAATCCCGGCCGTTATGATGGCAAGGTTGTTCGTTATAAAGGTCTGGTGATGCATCCCGGAGATTTCCCGAAAAATGCATTTGTTCCCGGCCGTCTGGTGAATACCTGCTGTGAAGATGATATGGCATTTTTCGGTTTTGTGGTAAAAAGTAATAAGGCCGATAAATTTGCAGACCGTGACTGGGTAGAAGTGACCGCTAAGATTCATATCGAATACTGGAAGGACTACGAAGGAGAAGGACCGGTTCTGTATGCATCCGACATTCACCGGACCATCCAGCCGGCACAGGATATCATCAGCTTTATGTAAAGGTGGAAGAGGATTTCTCGGACACGCTGAAAAATCAAAAAAATAGTAAAATAAAAAGAGATACTGTAATCTTGCAGTGTCTCTTTTCGTTTTATAGAAGGAAATGATTACGCGGAGCATTCGCAATTTTCGTCTAAAATACCCTAAGGGGCACATGGTCATGCTCTGCTGAATCGTAAAGAAAATCAGCCCAATTTCCAATGCGCTGGAAACTGGGCTGACTGGCAGAAAAATATTGCAAAAAGAGGCTTTAATCAGCCACGTAAATGCCTTCGTTAAATGCTTTAACCGTTTTCTGAATCTTTGCTGTGTTGGTCATGAGATCAGAGATGGATGCATCATGATTCAGGGTGTTGATGATGGCAGCCAGATATTTGCTCATATCTGCTTCCACATACCAGGGTTTCTGGAATAACTCAGCAGGTCTGTAATTCAGATTGGTTGTAATTACGCGATCGATATAACCGTTGTTGTAGAATTCATCGAATTTCTCGAATCCGTTGGTGAACAGACCGAAGGTGCATAAAACAATCACTTTGCCTGCTTTGCGTTCTTTCAGTTCACGGCAGGTATCCAGCATGCTTTCGCCGGAAGCGATCATATCGTCGATGATGATAACGGTTTTGCCTTCTACGCTGCTGCCTAGGAATTCATGAGCAACAATAGGATTACGTCCGTTGATAACACGGGAGTAATCACGGCGTTTATAGAACATACCCATGTCTACGCCGATGTTGTTGGCCAGGTAAACGGCACGTGACATAGCGCCTTCATCCGGGCTGATTACCATTACATGATCCTTGTCAATCTTCAGATTCGGTTCAGCCTGGAATAATGCCTTCACAAACTGATAGGTGGGCATGAAATTATTAAATTCAAATAAAGGAATTGCGTTCTGTACTCTGGGATCATGTGCATCAAAAGTAATAATGCTGTCGATACCCATATTTACCAGTTCTTCCAGTGCATAAGCGCAGTCCAGAGATTCTCTTTTGGTTCTTTTATGCTGTCTGCTTTCATATAAGAAAGGCATAATAACATTTACACGATGAGCACTGGGTGCTGCTGTTGAGATGATACGCTTCAAATCAGCGAAGTGATCATCCGGTGACATGTGATTTACATTACCGCATACATTGTAGGTAAGGCTGTGGTTCGTCACGTCTACCATAACAAAAAGATCGCTTCCGCGTACGGAAGATGTAATAACGCCTTTTCCTTCACCGCTGCCGAATCGAGGACATTCACATTCAACCAGGTAGCTATCTCTGTCATAGCAACGGATGTTTAATGTGCTGTCGTGTGTCTTCAGAAGCTGATTATAATCGTTTTTACGGAATTGTACGATATAATCATCTACTTTCTTACCCAGTTCCTGGCAGCTGTTCAGAGCTGCAATGCGTAAAGGCGCCACTGGCAGTGCATCACCAAAAGTATAATCTTTCGTCATATTCGTTTCTCCCTCTCCGGCAGGACTGTAAGTACGCTGCCGGCCACTCACAATACTTCATTATCTTTATAACATTATCTTGGAGTTAGGTCAAGTGAAAAATCGGCTTCTCTTTTATTCTGACAGAAAAACTATAAAAAATTCTTGAAAAAAGAGCAATTTTAAACGGTTTTGTGCATCTTTTCCCAGGTTTCTGGTTTTCAATCCTTGAAAAAAATCAGTGGAATTGGTATGATAAAAAGAAGTGCCAATGGCATTTGGGAATTGACGAGCTGCTGATGCAGCGTGGAAGGAATGAATTAGATGAAAAAAAAGGAACATATCATTTCCGGCATTATTCCCGGGTCGATTGCGGAAGAAATGGAAATAGAACCCGGGGATCTGCTCCTGCAGATTGATGGCATGGAAATTGAAGATATATTGGATTATCAGTTTTACGCAGAAGATGAAGAACTGACGTTATTGATTCGTAAACCGGATGGTGAGGAGTGGGAACTGGAAATTGAAAAAGAATACGGTGAGGATATCGGACTGGTATTTGAAAATGGTCTGATGGACGAGTATCGTTCCTGCAGCAATAAATGCATTTTCTGCTTTATTGATCAGATGCCTCCGGGAATGAGGGAAACTTTGTATTTTAAAGATGATGATGCACGGCTTTCCTTTTTACAGGGGAATTATATTACGTTGACCAATCTGAAAGAAAAAGACATGGAACGTATCGTACGCTATCATTTATGTCCCATTAATGTATCCGTGCATACTACCAATCCCAAACTTCGCTGTCAGATGCTGCACAATCGCTTTGCCGGTGATGCTTTGAAAAAAATTGATTATTTTTTTGAACATGAAATTGAAATGAATGGACAGATTGTGCTCTGTAAAGGATATAATGATGGAAAGGAACTGGAGCGGACCCTGCAGGATCTGATGGCCTATTGTCCGGTTATGCAGAGTGTTTCCGTTGTTCCCGTAGGTCTGACCAAATACCGGGAAGGGCTTTGTCCATTACAGCCTTTTACTCCGGAAGAAGCAGGCGCTGTGATCGATCAGATTGAGGCGGTTCAGAAGGTGTGCATGGAACGATTCGGTCTGCATTTTGTTCATGCCAGTGACGAATTTTATGTTCTGGCGGGAAGAGAATTGCCGGAGGAAGAACGATATGACGGTTATCTGCAGCTGGAAAATGGCGTGGGGATGCTGCGGCTTCTCATGGAGGAGGCAAAAGCAGCGCTTGAACAGCTGGAAGGCGATGATCGTACGGATACACTGACCATCGCCACCGGCAAGTTGGCAGTACCATATCTGAAACTTTGCGTAGATCTGGTACAAAAGAAATTCCCGGCAATTCATGTGGAACTGGTGCCTGTTCAAAATGACTTTTTTGGAGAGATGATTACAGTATCCGGTCTGGTAACCGGACAGGATCTGCTGGCTCAGTTAAAAGGCAGAGAATTGGGCAGCAGAGTATTGATTCCGATGAATATGCTGCGAAGCGGCGAGGAAACATTTTTGGATGATATGACGGTGTCTCAGATACAAAAGGCTTTACAAGTTCCGGTTGTTAGTGTAAAATCAAGCGGATACGATCTGGTGAAAGCTTTGATTATCAAAGATTCAGAGGAAGACACCAGTGATTTATTTGTTCGGGAGCAGGAAACGGATTTTGATATGCAGGGAGAGCGTTTCCGTCCTTACGAACCAAAAGCCTGAATGGAAATATAGATAAAAGACAGAAAAACAGGAGGTACCAGATGAGTAAACCAATTGTAGCAGTGGTAGGACGTCCCAATGTGGGCAAATCTACATTATTTAATGCTATAGCAGGAAGCAATATTTCTATTGTGAAAGATACACCTGGTGTAACCAGAGACCGAATTTATGCGGACTGCACCTGGCTGAATACAACATTTACCCTGATTGATACCGGCGGTATTGAGCCCGACAGCGGAGATGTGATTCTTTCCCAGATGCGTTCTCAGGCACAGATTGCCATTGATACGGCGGACGTGATCATTTTCCTGACAGATGTACGTCAGGGTATGCAGGATGCGGATTCCAAAGTGGCAGATATGCTGCGCCGTTCCAGAAAGCCGGTTATTCTGGCTGTCAATAAGGTGGACAGCTTCCAGAAATTTATGGCGGATGTTTATGAATTTTATAATCTGGGAATTGGTGATCCCATTCCGATTTCTGCAGCCAGCCGTCTGGGAATCGGTGATCTGCTGGAAGCAGTGGCAGCTTATTTTCCGGAAAGTTCTCAGGAAGAAGAGGAAGATGAACGTCCCCGCGTGGCAATCGTAGGAAAACCCAACGTGGGTAAATCTTCCATTATTAACCGCCTGACCGGTGAGCAGCGTGTGATTGTATCGGATATTGCCGGTACCACCCGCGATGCCATTGATACGGTAGTGCGCCACAACAAAAAAGATTATGTATTTATTGATACAGCAGGTCTTAGAAGAAAGAATAAGATTAAAGAAGAACTGGAGCGGTACAGCATTATCCGTACTGTAACAGCTGTAGAACGTGCAGATGTGGTCATCGTTGTCATTGATGCCACAGAAGGTGTAACCGAGCAGGATGCCAAGATTGCAGGGATTGCTCATGAACGGGGAAAAGGTATTATTATCGCTGTGAATAAATGGGATGCCATTGAAAAGGATAATGATACGGTAAAGAAATTTACAGAAAAGATCCGCCTGATCCTTTCCTTCCTTCCCTACGCGGAAATTATGTTTGTTTCAGCGGTATCTGGTCAGCGTCTGTTAAAGATGTTTGACATGATCGATACAGTCATTGAAAATCAGAACCTCAGAATTGCTACTGGTGTACTGAATGAGATTCTTACGGAAGCAGTGGCGCTGCAGCAGCCTCCTTCAGACAGAGGACGTCGTCTGAAGATTTTCTACATGACACAGGTTGCTGTCAAACCGCCCACATTTGTACTCTTTGTAAATGATAAGGAATTGATGCATTACTCCTACACCCGTTACATCGAGAATAAGATCCGTGAAGCATTCGGATTCCGGGGCACATCGCTGAAGTTTATCGTTCGCGAGCGAAAGGAGAAATAGCATGGAACGAATCATCTGTCTGGTTATTGGGTATGTGTGCGGATTGGTGCAGACAGGATATTTTTACGGAAAGGTACATGGTACCGATTTAAGAAAGCATGGAAGCGGCAATTCCGGTGCAACCAATACGCTCAGAGTTATGGGTAAAAAGGCGGGAGCGACGGTTCTGGCCGGCGATCTGCTGAAATGTGTGCTGGCCTGCGTTCTGGCACGTCTGCTGTTTGGCGCAAAAGAGCCGGAAATGGAACTGCTTTATGTAATTTATGCGGGATTTGGCGTTGTTTTAGGACACGATTATCCTGTTTACCTGAAATTTAAAGGCGGAAAGGGAATCGCGTCTACAGCAGGACTGATTATTTCCCTTCTGGATTGGAGAGTATTTCTGATTTGCCTGATCGTGTTTGCATCTACTATTTTTATTACCCGTTATGTTTCTCTGGGTTCCATGCTGGGTGCGACCACATTTTTCCTGGCATGGACAGTTGTTACCATGACGGGCGGAAACAATCTGGCAGATTCTGTACGGCTGGAATCCTGTGTAGTTGTGCTGATTATTGCGCTTTTGGCTATTATCAGACACCGCACCAATATCAAACGTCTGCTGTCAGGTACAGAAAATAAGCTTGGCGCAAAAAAACAGGCATAAAAGCAGAAACAATTTCCATAGAAAATTAGGAATGTCTGCTGAATCAATTTAAAACAGTTCAGCTTCCGCTGAACGACTGCTAATTTTATAAAAAAGGAATGATGCAATCATGACAAAAGTGAGCATTATAGGAGCAGGAACCTGGGCACTGGGGATTGCCGTGCTGCTGCATAATAATGGTGCGGAGGTTACCATGTGGTCTGCACTGGAAGATGAGCTTGAAATGCTTCGCAAAACCCATGAACATAAAAACCTTCCCGGAGTAAAGATTCCCGAAGAAATCAAGCTGGAATCTGATCTGGGAGCTGCAATTTTTTCTTCGGATGTTCTGGTTATGGCAGTTGCCAGTATTTTTACCAGACGTACGGCTGCCAGAATGGCGCCCTATGTAAAGCAGGGACAGATCATTGTGGATGTGGCGAAAGGAATTGAAGAAGGAACTCTGATGACGCTCAGTGAGCAGATTGAGGAAGAAATCCCTCAGGCCAATGTGGCGGTTCTTTCCGGTCCCAGTCATGCAGAAGAAGTAAGCAGAGGAGTTCCCACCACCTGTGTCATCGGAGCAAAAGACCAGAAAACAGCAGAGTTTCTGCAGAACCTGTTTATGAGTGAAGTATTCCGTGTGTATACAAGTCCGGATATCAAGGGAATTGAGCTGGGCGGTTCTTTAAAAAATGTCATTGCCCTGGCAGCGGGTGTGGCAGATGGCCTTGGCTATGGTGATAATACCAAAGCAGCGCTGATTACCCGCGGAATGGCAGAAATTGCCCGTCTTGGTATGGCTATGGGTGCCCATTTAGAGACCTTGTATGGATTGAGTGGAATCGGTGATTTGATCGTAACCTGTGCCAGCATGCACAGCCGTAATCGTCGTGCCGGCATTCTCATCGGACAGGGAAAAACCATGGAAGAAGCCATGGATGAAGTAAAGATGGTTGTGGAAGGCGTTTATTCAGCGAAAGCAGCCAAAGCACTGGCGGATAAATATTATATTCATATGCCGTTAGTGGAAGAAGTCAATAAGGTTCTTTTTGAGAATAAACCTGCAGCAGATGCGGTTCATGATCTGATGCTGCGTGATAAACGGATTGAATCCCCTGTACTTCCCTGGCCAAGAGGATAAATGTGGTGAAAATATAGTACAAAGTCACAGTCGGAAGGGTGAAAAATGAACTTAACAGCGTACAACTGTGCCAGAATTTGAACTATTGGTTGCATTTAAGAATAAAATCACTTATAATGAACCCCGTCAGAGGAAAATTACAAGATTTTTCCTGACGGGGTACACTATTTTAGAGAATTAAGGAAAACCCGTTTTTAGGAAGGGAGAGTAAGAGATAACATGAACGCAGTATCAATTGAAAAAGAACTGAAAGAGAATTCATATCCTGGTCGTGGAATCATTATTGGCCGCAGCGCAGACGGCACCAAAGCAGTAACTGCTTATTTTATTATGGGCAGAAGTGAAAACAGCAGAAATCGTGTATTTGTAGAAGACGGAAACGGAATCCGTACACAGGCATTTGATCCCTCTAAACTGGTAGATCCCAGCCTGATTTTTTATGCACCGGTTCGTGTACTGGGTAATAAGACCATCGTAACCAATGGTGATCAGACAGATACCATCTATGAATTGATGGATAAACAGATGACCTTTGAACAGGCATTACGTACTCGTGAATTTGAACCCGATGCACCTAATTACACTCCTAGAATTTCCGGTATTATGCATGTTGAAGATGGCAAATACAGCTTTGCCATGTCTATCTTAAAGAGCAATAACGGTGATCCTTCTTCCTGCAATCGTTATACATTTGCATACAATGACTGTCCTGCAGGCGAAGGACGTTTCATCCATACATACAAGTGTGATGGAAATCCTCTGCCCAGTTTTGAAGGTGAACCCAAACTGGTAGAAATTCCCAATGATATGGAAGCGTTTACAGACCTTCTGTGGAACAGCCTGAATGAAGAAAATAAAGTATCTTTATTTGTACGTTATATTGATATTGCAACTGGCGAGTATACAAGTAAGATCGTAAACAAGAATCAGTAAAAAAGGAGAGACTGAAGATGAAAGAACTGGCATTAAAATATGGATGTAATCCCAACCAGAAACCTTCCCGCATTTTTATGGAAGAAGGCGAACTGCCGATTCAGGTTTTAAGCGGCCGTCCCGGATATATTAACTTTCTGGATGCATTAAATGGCTGGCAGCTGGTCAGCGAACTGAAGCGTGCGACCGGACTTCCTGCAGCAACTTCTTTTAAACATGTATCACCCGCAGGTGCAGCAGTAGGTCTTCCTCTGGATGATACGCTGAAAAAGATTTACTGGGTAGAAGATCTGGGTGAATTTTCTCCCCTTGCATGTGCATATGCAAGAGCAAGAGGCGCAGACCGTATGTCTTCCTACGGTGATTTCATTGCTTTATCTGATGAATGTGATCTGGATACTGCAAAGATGATCTTCCGTGAAGTTTCTGATGGTGTCATCGCTCCCGGCTATTCTGCGGAAGCACTGGAATTGCTAAAAACCAAGAGAAAAGGCAATTACAATGTAATTCAGATTGATCCCTCTTACAAACCCGCTCCTGTTGAATGCAAGCAGGTATACGGAATTACTTTTGAACAGGGCAGAAATGAACTGGATATCAATAAAGATTCCTTTACCAACCTGGTAACTGAAAATAAAGAGATTCCTGAAGCGGCAGCCATCGACCTGGCAATTGCCATGATTACTCTGAAATATACACAGTCCAACTCTGTCTGCTATGTAAAAGGTGGACAGGCCATCGGCATCGGTGCAGGACAGCAGTCCAGAATTCACTGTACCAGACTGGCAGGTCAGAAAGCAGACAACTGGTATCTTCGTCAGGCACCTCAGGTACTGAATCTTCCTTTCAAGGAAGATCTGCGCCGTGCAGACCGTGACAATGCCATTGATCTTTATATTGGTGATGAATACGAAGACCTTCTGGCAGAAGGCGAATGGCAGAAGATTTTCACAGAAAAACCTGCTGTATTCACAAGAGAAGAAAAGAAAGCATGGCTGGCTGGCAACACAGGTGTTGCTCTTGGTTCCGATGCATTCTTCCCCTTCGGTGATAACATTGAACGTGCTCATAAGAGTGGTGTACAGTATATTGCACAGCCTGGCGGCTCCATCCGCGATGATCATGTCATTGACACCTGCAACAAATATGGAATTGCCATGGCATTCACTGGAATCCGCCTGTTCCATCACTAATCGGAAATGTCTGTGGATGCAGACGTCTTCATAAATGAAAGTTTAACATGGATAACAGCATTTTGCAGTAGATAAAAAGGTTCCCTATGGGAGAAGTAAGACACAAAAAGTCCTTCTCCGGTGGGGAACCTTTTTTTGTAACCGTTCAGCTGAGCATGACCGTGTGCCCTTTAGGTAACGGTATTTTACCAGAAAATCGTATTTGGCATTTAGTCAAATGAATAATTTCTGAAAGAAATTGTGTATTTTGTAGATAAAATAATGGAAAATTGAAAATATAATAAAAGATTCTCTAAAAGAAAGTATTGCTTTCGAAACCTGAATTTGTAAGATGGTAAGTTTTATAAAAAATAAGGGTAAAAAAAGGTTATTTCTTCCAAAAAGGGCTTTTGTAAGTAAAGAAAATCTTTAAAAAATACAGTCAAAATGCACTATAAAATAGTTGAAAAATTGGAATTAATACACAACAGTGCCATAAAAAAGTGTTTTTTGACCAAAAATTCTAATAATTGACTTTTTTTGTTTGGTGTGATATATATAAAAACATGAAAGGAATTGAAAAAAAAGTAGATAAAATTCCTGTTAAGAAATCGATCCTAAATTTCAAAAGACTCAAATTGTTACTAAAGTAATTAAAGAAAATATAAGGGGTGTACGAGATGTTTATTATTGGAAGTTGTTCAGTAGAAGTGAAAAATGGTGCAGCACAGTTACCGGATGCGTTTAATCTGAAAAGTCAGGTATTATCCTGGTATTACACCAACAGCGACAGAACTTCTGTTTATGTGAAACCGGAAAGTTATGTGGATAAAAAGACTCTGAAGGAAATGCGTGTAAAACAGAAAAAAATTCTGGTAGATAAGAAGAATATCATGTATCTGCCGGAATCTATTTTGGAAAAAGCAGAAGGCAGAATGATGCGTGTAAATGGTCTTGCAGATATTCTGGAGCTGGAATTACTTCCCGAATATCCGGAAGCAGCAGCAGTATTAGATTGTAACCGTTCAGCTTTGCTGAATAGTTACATAAGATTTGGAGATTAGAAAGATTTACAGATTATGACAAAAATGATAAGATAAAGTGCAGAGCTGTATGAGGGGCTTACGGGCAGTCTACAGAATCTGCACTTTTGTTTTATTATGTGTGGCGATTGTGGAAGCACGAAGTGCAAAACAATCGACTTTCATCTATGGAGATGTCTGGGTCAGCAGACATGTGGGATGACAGATAATTATTTGCAGGGAAAAGGAACGCGTGAAAAGATGGAAGAGATGTTTGAAATTTTAAATGAAGACGGTACATTGTCAGGAAGGTTAAAGCCGCGAAGTCAGGTTCATAAAGATGGAGACCTGCATGGCGCAGCGCATATCTGGGTTTATCGGATGGTGGATGGAAAGGCGGAACTGCTTTTGCAGAAGAGAAGTGAAGACAAGGATTCTTTCCCTGGCTGTTATGATATTTCCTCTGCGGGACATCTGGATCCAGGGGAGGATTTTTTAAAAGGAGCGATCCGTGAGCTGAGAGAGGAACTGGGGATTTGTGCCAGTGCAGAAGAGCTGCAGCCTCTGGGCCTGCATAAAATCGACCGCACGCATGAATTTTATGGCGAAACGTTTCATAATCGTGAGATTGTTTCCGTTTATATGCTGGAACTGATTCCGCAGGATCATGAAATTCATTTTCAGGAAAGTGAAATTTCAGATGTGATGTGGATGGAAGCAGATACACTGCTTCGTATGGTCAAATCCAATGCGTTTTCACATTGTCTGGAAGTAGAAGAAGTGGAGCCTATTGTGGAGGAACTGCAGAAGCGGCTTCGTTTGCAGAATCAGCTGAGATTTCTTCTGGAAGCAGATAAAGAAAAGGAAATTATCCGTCAAACCTATAAGACTTCCCTAAAAAAAGAAAATGATGCAGAACATGCCTGGCATCTTGCCCTGATGGTGATGCTGCTGTCTGAACATGCCAATGAGTCCATTGATTGTTATCGAACCATGTGTATGGTATTGATCCATGATCTGGTGGAAATTGATGCGGGGGATACGTATGCCTATGATTCTGCAGGTACTGCTACCCAGAAACAGCGGGAGCAGGCGGCGGCAGATCGGATTTTTCACCTGCTTCCCAAAGATCAGGCAGAGCAGATCCGCCAGCTGTGGGATGAATTTGAAGAGTGGAAGACGCCTGAGGCCTGTTTTGCCCATTCGCTGGATAACCTGCAGCCGCTTATGCTGAATCATGCTACAGGTGGACGTTCCTGGAGAGAACATGGAGTTCGGAAAGAACAACCCATGAAACGCAATGCCAGAACTGCAGATGGGTCCAGAAGAATCTGGAATGAAATTCATGGAATCATTCGAGAACATGCACAGCGTGGAGATCTGGCATAAAAAAGCCCCGGCGTATGCCGGGGTTTTTCAATTGAAGCGCCGGGGAGATTAACGTCCGCAGCATTTTTTATACTTCTTACCACTTCCACAAGGGCAGGGATCATTACGTCCGACCTTGGGACCTTTTACGATGGTGTGAGAAGCATGTTCTTCTTTGTAAAGTTCTTTTCTTCTTTCTTTGGTCAGGTGTGCATCCCACTGGGGCAGTTCATATAACCATTCAGCTTTTGCACCAACCATGTTGTAATACAGTTTTTCTTTATCATAATCCAGGCTGACAACGGTGTCTGCTTCCATGGTGTTAATGGGATTTGCTTCTTTCAGGCTGTCGTTGATTCCATCCAGAAAACCAGCCATAACAACAGGCTCTACACCATATCTTTCTGCCAGCTCTGCTACAGTACCGCTGATTACTTCGGTTTCCTGCAGTAATTTTTCATATATACCTTTTTCAACTTCAAAATACTGATTCCAGAAATTCTGATATGTCTGCTGATTTGCACTGTTTGCCTCAGCAAGTTTCTGCCATTCATCTAATAATGCCATGATTCCAACCTCTTTCTGTTACGTTTTTATAGCATGTATGCCTTTTGCAGGTACTCTTTTGTCTGCTGAAAGCAGGCATACTCTTTAGAGTATAAACAAAGAATCTGTTTTTGTAAAGAGAAAATAATGCCTCGGGGGTGAATATAATGTAGAGATACTACCACAGAGTTGGGTCATAAAATGATGAGACGGGACAAAAATGGAAACTTTCGAAAAAGCAAAAGCCGGAATCGAAAGGAATGGGCGGTTATACTTGCTGTGCTGATGCTGGCGGTGTTTGGAATGCATCAGATAGAGCAAATAGAATCTTCTGCTGTGAAAGCAGTGCAGATGGAGATTGCAGAAAAACAGCAGCGAATAACTGCCGTGCTGGAAAAAACTGCAGTGATGGAAGAAAACACAGTAATGGAAAAAACTACAGTGCTGGAAAAAACTGCAGTGATGGAAGAAAATACAGTAATGGAAAATACAGCAGTATTGGAAGAAGCTGCAATATCGGAAAATGAGCAGGTCACGCTGAATCTTCATGCAGCCGGAGCGGTGCTGATGGACGGTTATACAGGGCGGGTATTATATGAAAAAAATGCATCTCAGGTGCTTCCTATGGCCAGTACGACCAAGATTATGACCTGCATCGTAGCTTTGGAGTATGGAAATCTGGAGGATCTGGTGGAAGTTTCCGCCTATGCGGCTTCCATGCCCGATGTGCAGCTGAATATCAATAAAGGAGAGCAGTATCGTCTGGAAAATCTGCTGCTGTCACTGATGCTGGAAAGCCACAATGATGCGGCGGCGGCCATTGCGGAGCATATTGCAGCAATTTCATTAAAAACAGATAGAGAAACGATAAAAAAAATGTGGACCGAAGAGGAGTGGGAGCAGATCGAAGCAGCAGAGGCAAAAGATGCTTCCCAGCGGTCTTTGGAGGAAAGTAAAGTACTGGTTTCGGTTTTTGCCGGGCTGATGAATCAAAAAGCGGAGTCCATTGGCTGTGAAAATACCTGCTTCATTACTCCCAATGGACTGGATGCTGAGGGGACGAAAACAACAGAAAATGGAAGACAGGAAAATGTCATACATAGCACCACTGCCCGTGAACTGGCTCTGATCATGCGCTATTGTCTTTCCGGTTCCGAACAATCCCAGAAATTTACAGAGCTGACACAGACCCGCAGCGTAAGCTTTACGGATGAGGAAAAGAAACGCAGTTTTTCCTGTAATAATCATAACAGCTATCTGGATATGAAGGATGGGGCTGTTTCCGGAAAAACTGGTTTTACCAGTAAGGCAGGATATTGCTATGTGGGAGCCGTGAACCAGGATGGAATCTATTTGATCGTGGCGCTTCTGGCCTGTGGCTGGCCGCCTTCCAAAACATTAAAATGGCAGGACATGAATACGCTGGTGAATTATGGACTGGAAAATTATTCTTGTGTACAGGTAAAGGGCGTGGAAGAGGATCCGTCAGACTATCTGGTTCCGGTGCGAAATGCAAAAGGAAAAGAAAATGGTATGGAGAAAATAGAGACAACAATGATGTTTGATCCGTTTTCCATGCTGATAAAAGAAGGGGAGTCTTTATCTGGAAATTGGTATCTGGAATGTAAAGATGCAGAAGAAGGTGCAGTAGTTGGAGCTTATCATATTATGGTTGGGAAAACAATCTGCAGAAGCTTTGACATTCAGGTTAGCAGCCGGAAAAAGTGGAGTAAATAAGAAAAAAAAGTCATAAAAAGTAAAAAGAAATGTTTTATTTGTAAATGCAGAAAAATATACATCTATAAGTATAGTGCCAAAAATACATTTATAGATAAACAAAATAAATAAATAGGGATAAAAATTCGAAAGAAAAAGCCCTGGATTGACTCCAGGGCTCAGGGGGTATACAGGGGGGTCGACTCAAAAACCCACCAGCTATTTTCATAGCTAAGATTATTATACCTATACTTGGGGTGAAATGCAATTCACGGAAATAATAAAAAAAAGCCAAAAAACGTATCAAAATCAGGCGGATTATATAAAAACACTAGTTTTTAACGGCCGCATCCAATGTATCTGCAATGGTTTCCAGAATTTTAATCCGGGAGTATAATTTGTTATTTGCTTCTACCACAATCCAGGGGGCATAAGAAGTAGAAGTTTTTATCAGCATTTCATCCACGGCAACGCGGTACTGATCCCATTTTTCACGGTTGCGCCAGTCTTCATCGGTGATTTTCCACTGCTTTTGCGGTGTCTCCATACGATCTTTAAAACGGCGTTCCTGTTCATCTTTATCAATCTGGAGCCAGAATTTGAGAATAATAGTTCCGTGGGATGCGATGGATTCTTCCATTTCATTTAATTCCCGGTAAGCACGTTTCCATTCTTCTTCGGAGCAGAAGCCCTCAATGCGTTCCACCATAACACGTCCGTACCAGCTGCGGTCAAAAATAGCAATATGTCCGTCTTTGGGCATGCGGGTCCAGAAACGCCGCAGATAATGGTACTGTTTTTCTACTGCATTGGCAGCAGAAGTGGGAATCACTTCATACCCTCTGGGATCCAGCTTTTTTGTCAGACGTTTGATGGCACCGCCTTTTCCGGCGGCATCCTGACCTTCGAAGGCCAGAACAACGGAAATCTGTTTTTCATAAAGCTGGTTGTGAAGCTTCTCCAGCCGTTTCTGAACCTTTTTCATACGTTTGTCATATTCCTCCCGGGTCAGGGCTTTGGACAGGTCCATACCGTCTAAAATGGAGGTATTCAGCCGGTCAGGGTCACAAAGGGCATTGGGATGGGAAACAGCCTGGGTTTCATGCATTTTTAAAGCCTGCTGAAGCACCTTTACCACATGATTCATGATCTTAACAGAAGCAAATCGTTTGTCCGTGGCTTCTACAATGGTCCAGGGAGCAAAATCACTTTCTGTTCGCACCAGCATGTCCTGACAGATATTCAGGTATCGTTTGTAGTGTCGGTTATGTTCCACTTCCTCGCTTTTTACACGCCACATGGTTTCACGTTTATCGGTTAGATTCGCCAGCCGTTTGCTTTGTTCTTTTTCGGAGATCACCAGGAAAAATTTAATAATGACCATGCCGTCATCGGTCAGCAGCCGTTCGAAATTGCTGATTTCCTTAAAGGCAGTATCCAGGTCCTTATGAGATAGTGTTTTTTCAAAAGGCTCCTGCATGACTTTTCGATACCAGCTGCGGTCAAATACGCGGATTCTGCCTTTGGCAGGAAGATTTTTCCAGAATCTCCAGAGAAATGGATGTTTTTGTTCTTCTTCCGTTTCACGTTCTGTGGAAATGACATTATAGCCTCTGGGATCCATGGCAGAAATCAGTTCATTGATCAGAACGCCTTTGCCAGCCATATCGAAGCCTTCAAAAACGATGGTGACAGGAATATCGGCAGCGCGGATCTGGCGCTGCAGCAGGGAAAGTTCCGGAGCCAGCCGGTCCATGGCTGCTTTGTATTCCTCCTTGGGAAGGGTTTGGTTTAGTTGAATTGAACTCAGCATAGGAACTCCTTTCTACGGGCATCATAGTTGTCCGGGACTTATAACGAAAAAGCCTGAGCCAACGGCCAGACTTTTTCGGTTTCACGAAGTACCCGGAAAATATGCCTCTTTTTTTCAGATTTGAATATAGCATATCCGTTTTCTTCGATTTTACTATATATAAGAAAGAAATTCAATGTATAAACACCTGGACGCGCCAGTGATATGTTTTTTTAGTTAGATAATGATACAGATCATACCGCCGTTACTGTCGTTAATGATTTTTTGCAGTGCCTCCTGTAATTTTTGCTGACATTCATCGGTCATCTGGGAGATTTTCAGCTGAATACCATCGTCTACGATCTGTTCAATGGATTTTCCAAAAATATTGGTTTCCCAGACTCCTTCTTTACTGGTTTCTGAATTTTGTTTAATATAGGCGATCAGATCGTTGGCCTGGCTTTCGCTGCCCACAATGGGAGCAATTTCTGTTTCGATCATGGCCCGGATCATATGGATGGAACTGGCTTCCGCACGCATGCGGACGCCAAATTTGTTCCCATGTTTCATTAATTTCGGTTCATCCAGACGGATATTTTCCCGCACAGGTGTAACGACACCGTAGCCCCGGGCACCTGCACTGGCAACGGCGCTGGAAACTTTCTGGTATTCTGAGCGCATATTGGCAAAATCGCGGATGGTCTGCATCAGCTGCCGCTCATTGGCGATGTCGATGCCTGCATATTCGCTGATGATTTCATAATAAAGTCCAGGGCGCATGGTAACGGAAAAATGAACCGTTCCATCAGAAAGGTTCTTCTGATAAATCCGCATTTCTTTCACCTGCTGGGAGGTGATGGAAACGGGAGAGGAGCCCACATCCCGCATATGCGTCACCTGATTGAAAAGTTTAGAGCAGATCTGAACCAGTTCCTGTTTTACCGGATGCGATAAGGATAAAAGCTCAAGCCACCGGGGAACATCAAAAGAAATAGAAGAAATTGGAAATTCATTAAGCACTGACTGCAGAATCATCCCAATATCTTCTTTTTTCAGCTGTTCACAGTTGACGGGAAGAACCGCCGTATCATATTTTTTCTGCAAACTTTCCGCCAGAGCTGCCGCTTCCTGCGTATAAGGTTTTTGCACATTTAACAGAACTATAAAAGGTTTTCCCAGTTCTTTTAATTCCTGAATGGTCTGTTCTTCAGCGGGAATAAACGCATCCCGTCCCAGATCACCAAAAGAGCCATCTGTGGTCAGCACAATACCAATGGTGGAATGATCGGTAATGACCTTTCGGGTGCCAATGCTGGCTGCTTCTGTAAATGGAATCTCATAAGGAAACCAGGGTGTTTTTACCATTCGTTCCGTATCTCCCTCCACATGGCCAGCGGCACCATCCACCATATAGCCCACACAGTCGATCAGGCGGACCAGAACCTGGCTGTTCTCACCAAAAGAAACGGGAACCGCGTCTTTGGGAACAAATTTCGGCTCTGTGGTCATGATGGTTTTTCCGGCAGCACTTTGAGGAAGTTCATCCCGTGTCCGTTCCCGCACATGAGGATCTTCAATTTGAGGAATCACCATCAGATCCATAAAGCGTTTGATAAAAGTGGATTTTCCGGTTCGCACAGGACCTACCACGCCAATATAGACTTCACCACCGGTCCGGGCACTGATATCCTGATAGATATCATAATCAGTAAACTGTTCCATAGCTTAACCTCCATTTTCGTGAAAATAATGTAATATGCTATTAATTCATATGCGAAATGAAGGAGCGGTATAACCTGCCTTTTTTACACTAGTATAATCCACGCTAAATAGAAGCCTGTTTCAAATTAGCATTGCTAATCCTGAGTAGACTTTTTCTTTCGCGAAATTGGTTCTGGTGCTTTTTTATCCTTATTTTCGGCTGAAGCAGCTTTTGCGTTTACAACTTCATAAACTATGGAATCAATATCTTCTTTTGAAAGATCTATGGTATCC
>JBGVFN010000079.1:0-8193 GCA_045121095.1 Lachnospiraceae bacterium
CTCCGTGCCGGTTCGATATGTAAATTACTTCAAAGCCTGCCGATTCATTAAGTGATTGAGCAGACCGTATTATAAAAGGGTGATTTTTTAGGGACCGTAAATCAACGGCCCCTTTTTCAAACACGCTCTAGAGCGTGTTTGAAAAATCATTCATGCAGTCTGCACACCCCAGTTTTGGCTAAATTTTTCTCAGATTCAGTCAGCGTAGCCCGCTACGCCTCCTTCATTTGAGAGAAATTTATCTCAAAATGGGATGCACATCCTGCATAAAGCCTTTTTCAAACACGCTCTAGCACTGACGCAAAACATGCTAACCAAAACTTCGATTTCTAACTGGATGGAGTATTAGTTTTTAATAGGTTGTATATGGAACTATTTCATATTATTCTACATAAGCAACTGCTTCGATTTCAATCAGTGCATCTTTAGGAAGTCTTGCAACTTCTACAGCAGCTCTCGCGGGGCATTCACCCTGGAAAAATTCGCTGTAAACAGCGTTCATGTCAGCAAACATATTCATATCTTTCATAAATACACCAACTCGTACGCATTGATCCATGCTGAAACCGCCGCTTTCCAGGATATTTTTAATATTTGTAAGGGACTGACGGGTCTGGCTCTTGATATCATCGCCTGCAAATGCACCGGTAGCAGGATCAATGGGAAGCTGACCGGATACAAATACCATGTTGCCGGCTTTTATTGCCTGTGAATAAGGTCCAATAGCAGCGGGTGCATTTTTTGTACTTAAAATCTTTTTCATAATAATATTCCTCACGTTTCATTAATTTGCAATATCTTTCAGACACGCTCTAGTATATCACATCATCGCTGAATCTCAATGACAGATTTTGATGTTTTTTTGTTCTTATTCAGCAGAGCAGAATAAAAATCGTTGTTAAAATTTCTAAACGATGCCACTGTATCAGAGAGGAAGGCGTCATTGGCATACACTCTGGAAGTGTGCTGATAAAAAAATATCAGACAAAGAATTGCAAAAACATACCAAAATGTGGTACACTGTGCCTGTTCTGTGTCGATAAAGTACCGGATGAGGGAATAATTGGTTAGCTGGCAGTCGACAACCATCAGGTGGTAAAAACCAACCTGGGCCAGTATATCCCCAGAGGTACTTATCAGGATTGCAGATAAGCAGCCGCCGCCGACAGCTGTGGGCGGAGGGCTGTAAAAATGTAAAAATCCCGATATGTCTGTATCGGGACCACAGGAGGAAATAATGTACAGAATTTTGAAGGCTGAGTGTCTGGCTGAGAAGATCTACCTGATGGAAGTGGAAGCACCCAGAGTGGCAAGATCCTGTCAGCCCGGCGAATTTGTAATTGTAAAAATGGACGAAGTGGGAGAACGTATCCCTCTGACAATCTGTGACTACAACCGGGAAAATGGCACCGTTACCATCGTATTTCAGGTAGTAGGTGCATCTACTTTAAAAATGTCTGCTCTGCAGGCGGGGGATGCATTCCAGGATTTCGTAGGTCCCCTGGGACGCCCGTCCGAATTTGTAGCAGAAGATCTGGAAACTCTGAAAAATAAAAAATTCTTATTTGTAGCAGGCGGTGTTGGTGCAGCACCGGTCTATCCCCAGGTCAAATGGATGCATGAGCATGGAATTGATGTGGATGTTATCGTAGGTTCTAAAACCAAAAATATGCTCATTCTGGAAAATGAAATGCGTGCCGTAGCAGGTAATCTTTACATTACCACCGATGACGGTTCCTACTGCAATAAAGGTATGGTAACCTCCGTAGTAGAAGATTTGGTAGTAAATCAGAAGAAACACTACGATGTCTGTGTAGCCATCGGCCCCATGATCATGATGAAATTCACCTGTCTCATGACCAAAAAGCTGGGAATTCCCACCATCGTCAGCATGAATCCCATTATGGTAGACGGAACCGGTATGTGCGGAGCCTGTCGTCTGACCGTAGGAGACCAGGTAAAATTTGCCTGCGTAGACGGACCTGAATTTGACGGACACCTGGTAAACTTTGACGAAGCCATGAAACGTCAGCAGATGTATAAAACAGAAGAAGGGCGCGCCATGCTGAAAGCACAGGAAGGTGCAACACATCACGGCGGATGCGGACATTGCGGAGGTGACGAATAATGGCAGAGATGAAGAAGGATATGTTAGAGCAGAAGAATTTGGCAGAGAAGGATGCTGTTCTGGAGAAAAAGGGTGTGTCAGCAGAGAAAAACGTAGCAGAGAAGGATGCTGCAGAGAAAAACGTAGCAAAGAAGAATGTACTGAAGAAAGTACCTGTAAGAGAACAGGATCCCAAAGTCAGAGCCACCAACTTCGAAGAAGTATGCCTTGGCTATAACGTGGAAGAAGCCATGGAAGAAGCAGCCCGCTGCATCAAATGTAAGAAAAATGCCCAGTGCATCAGCGGCTGTCCTGTTTCCATCAATATTCCCGCATTTATCGGTGAAGTAGAAAAAGGAAACTTTGAAGAAGCAGCCAAAATCATTGCCCAGTCCTCTGCACTTCCCGCAGTATGCGGTCGTGTATGTCCTCAGGAAAGCCAGTGCGAAGGCAAATGCATCCGCGGCAAAAAGGGCGACCCTATTTCCATCGGTAAGCTGGAACGTTTCGTAGCCGACTGGTCCAGAGAAAATGGATTTGTCCCCGCTGCTCCAGAAACCACCAACGGAAAGAAAGTAGCTGTAATCGGTGCAGGACCTGCGGGCCTTACATGTGCCGGCGATCTGGCCAAAATGGGCTATGAAGTGACAATTTTTGAAGCTCTTCACGAACCCGGCGGTGTACTGACCTACGGTATCCCTGAATTCCGTCTGCCGAAACAGACGGTTGTAAAAACTGAAATTGACAATGTACGGAAACTGGGTGTAAAAATTGAAACCAATGTAATTATCGGCAAATCCGTCACCATCGACGAACTCATGGACGAAGAAGGATTCCAGGCCATTTTCATCGGTTCCGGCGCAGGTCTTCCCAAATTCATGGGAATTCCCGGCGAAAATGCCAACGGCGTATTTTCTGCCAACGAATTCCTGACCCGAAACAACCTGATGAAAGCCTTCCGTGACGATTACGATACACCCATTTCCAGAGGAAAGAAGGTAGTCGTAGTAGGCGGCGGCAACGTAGCCATGGACGCAGCCAGAACGGCACTTCGTCTGGGCGCAGAAACCCATATCGTATACCGACGCAGCGAAGCAGAACTTCCCGCCCGTGCAGAAGAAGTCCATCACGCAAAAGAAGAAGGCATTATCTTTGACCTGCTCACCAACCCGGTAGAAATCCTCACCAACGAAGAAGGCTGGGTAAAAGGCGTCATCGTACGGAAAATGGAACTGGGTGAACCCGATGCCTCCGGCAGAAGACGCCCCGTAGAAGTTCCCGGCTCCGACTATGAAATCGAAGCCGACACCGTCATCATGTCTCTGGGAACATCCCCCAACCCCCTGATTTCCAGCACCACCAAAGGACTGGAAACCAACCGTTGGAAATGCATCACCGCAGACGAAAACGGACAAACCAGCCGCCCCGGTGTATTTGCAGGCGGAGACGCCGTAACCGGCGCAGCCACTGTCATCCTCGCCATGGAAGCCGGCAAAATCGGAGCAAAAAGTATACATGAATATTTGAGTAAATAAGCAGATATTCAGCCAATGACATTTTAAGGAGGATGCCCTTATGCCCCTTTTTACATTTCATAATCAGGACGATCCCTTTGCTTCTGCTATTTCAGAAGAAACCATCGCTCTGACTCAATCCCTGGTCCGCATCAACAGTACAGACCCTGGTGCTTATGAAGGAGAAATTTCTCAATTTATCTGCAGCTGGTTTGCAGAGCGCGGAATCCAGACCACAAAAGAAGAGGTGCTCCCTGGCCGTTTTAATGTCATGGCCCGTCTGGACGGCTATCGGGAAGGCCCCGCTCTGGTTTTCATTTGTCATATGGATACCGTAGTAGCAGGAGAGGGGTGGTCCGAAGAATATCCACCCTTCGGAGCCATTTTAAAAGACGGAAAAATCTATGGCCGCGGTGCCTGCGACATGAAATCTGGCGGGGAATCCAGAACTGTCCGCCCCACAGAGACATGGGAATGTCCACTGTGACATTTGGGCAGATTGAAGGCGGATATCGCCCTTATGTAGTACCGGACCATGCGAAAGTCTGGGTAGATATGCGTCTGGTACCGCCCACAGATCAGGAAGCAGCAGAAAAACTGGTTCAGAAAGCACTGGATCGGGCCTGCGAAGCAGTTCCGGGCTGTAAAGGAAGCTATAAAATCACCGGAAGCCGCCCTGCGGTAGAAAAAGACCCGGATTCCCTGCTGCTGGAAAAATTAAAAGAATCCGTAGAACAAGTAACAGGACGGGACACTGCAGTATCATTCTTCCCCGGCTACACCGACACCGCAGTTATTGCAGGAATCCTGGGAAATCGCAACTGTATGTCCTACGGCCCTGGAAATCTGGAACTGGCCCATAAACCCAATGAATATGTGGAATGCGCGGACATCATACGCTGTGAGCAGGTACTGGAAGTACTGGCAGAAAATATGGTATTTTAAACGGTAATATACTATGAAAATCGATTTTATTGTAATGGCGGCTGGAAACAGCCGCCGTTTTGGAAAAAACAAGCTTTTGCAGGAAGACTGCTGTTTTTGTCCGGTAGAACAGAAGCAGGAACTGGCAGATGCAGACACCGAAGAATCTCTGCAGGAGATTGTTGACTATTTTTGTAAAAAATAGTATAACTGATTCAATCTATGAGCATCACTTATTTACCAGGGAGGATTTTATTTATGCAGATTTTAAAAGACAGAATCAGAAAAGATGGCGTGATCAAAGAAGGCAATGTATTAAAAGTAGACCGTTTCCTCAATCATCAGATGGATGTGGAACTGTTTTCTGAAATTGGAAAAGAACTGAAAAAGCGTTTTGAAGGGAAAGAAATCAACAAAATTCTTACCATCGAAGCCAGCGGAATCGGCATTGCCTGCATAGTAGCTCAGTCTTTTGGATGTCCCGTTGTATTTGCAAAGAAAAATAAAACAAAAAATATTGCAGGGGAAGTTTATACCAGCAAAGTAGAATCCTTCACCCACGGCAGAGTTTACGATATCATTGTATCAAAAGAATTCCTTGGTCCCGATGACAAAGTTCTGCTGATCGACGATTTCCTGGCCAACGGAAAAGCACTGGAAGGACTGATCAATCTGGTGCGTGATGCCGGCGCAGAACTGGTGGGCGCTGGAATTGTCATTGAAAAAGGCTTCCAGAGAGGCGGCGATGCAATCCGCAATATGGGCGTACAGCTGGAATCACTGGCAATTGTAGAAAGCATGGATGAAAAAACAGGTGAAATTGTCTTCAGATAAGTAAGAATTATGATAGTTGCGTTATCTGTTGTGCGATCTTCTGAGTGATCCTCTTGTCACCGAAGGGATGATTTGAAACATGATAAACAGCTGCAAATAAATACTTACGAGAGAGGAAAATGTAACAATGTGTGAAGAAGTGAAGACAACAAGATATCTCCCCGGTTTCCTGGGCGCCCTTGTAGGAGCTCTGATCGGTGGAGTGGTATGGGTACTTTTGTATCATTTCGGTTATCTGGCAGGAATCGCAGGCTGGCTCATCGTATTCTGTGCTTTCAAGGGCTTTCAGCTTCTTGGCAAAAAACTCAATACCGGCGCAATCGTATTATGCCTGATTATTTCCGTGCTGACCGCAGCAGCAGCCTGTGCCCTGGGTATGGCATGGGATATCACCGATGCTTTCAATGAACTGGAAGCAGGAAGTGTCACACTGGTGCAGGTACTGGAAAACTTCCCTGACATTATGAGTTATTTTGAACTGTGGGGAGATTTCTTTAAAGATCTGGCTGTGGGCCTGGTGCTGGGAATCATCGCGGCATGGAGCTGCGTTAGACAGGCATTTAAGGATAGAAAAGCGGCAGACGAAGTGGAAGAGTAATTCATATGTAAGGGCTATTGTATTCAGCGGGCATGTCCGCTTGGATAGAACACTGCTCTGCTGAGTAAATTTAAGCTGATTCAGCAATCGCCTAAGCGTTGTGAAACAGGATTTTTTCAAGAAAAGGTTATCGGATTTCGGTAGCCTTTTTTGGTGTCGCATTATATTTCCACCCTTGGAAAATATATCAACCTGAAAAAGGAAGATAAAACAGAAGAATTAAAACTTCCGGAAGAAGACACCATTGGCGTGGGACAGAAGGAAAAAACAGTCACCATTCACAGCTCCTATACCATCACCACCAAAGACAACGTGGAATACCGTTTCAACAGCGGTGGTCAGATGATCTATATGGCAGAAGCAAACGGCAATTTCCTGCTGTTTAAAATGCATACTGCCGCAATCCCATAAGGTTCAGTTTGTGGATCAAGGCAGCCAAAAAACGGGCTGGATATTAGCCCTGGTTCTCAATATATTCATTTAGCATACGTTCACTGACGTTGCCAATCGAACAGTAAAAGTAACCATCGCTCCAGAACGTATGCTTATTCCAGAATTCCTTTTGTAAGATAAACCGATATAGTTTCCCAATAGGATAAGTCGTATAGTTTTTCCGGTTCCGTACCAGATCTGAAATGACCGCCGTCGGTGCTGTCTCAATCATATAATGGATATGGTCGCGGTTCGTTTCATGCCTCATTCTTTTCATGTTTGTTTTAATGGGACGTAGGATATCGTAAGGTTTTCTCATCACCATTGCTATATAAAAAACACAAAAATATTCATAAAAGTAAATATTTGCTATTGCAAAATAAGGGCAACGGATATATACTATATTTAGGAAATGTATACATACAATATTCGAGCGATTTAAAGGAGAAAGCCATGAAGGTTATTTCATCCTACAAAGTAAAAATTTTATATTATCATCACATTTTGGATGAAACGGTCAGTGCCTATCAAAAGGCAGTGGCTTTCTTTCTTCATGTCTGTGACAGGGAATGGACCGATATCGAGCCGTTAAAACTGAAAGAACGCAACAATTACATGGAGCGTCTGACGATCAGGACGAAACGAAATCCGGAGCCGAAGTATGATCTCAACCAGTGCTGTTATAAGATGCCGTCTTATTTAAGACGAGCAGCCATTCAGGAGGCATTGGGAGATTACAGCTCCTATGCATCCAATCACGAAAACTGGGTGAAAAACGGACAAAAAGGCAGAGAACCGAAGCTGACCTTTGTCCGAAATACCATGCCGGTGTTATATAAACCGCATATGTTTGTACGTACCGACCGTCTCACAGCCCGCATCAAGATCTTTCATCAAAACGACTGGGTATGGCTGGACGCAGCCCTTCACGAACAGGATATCCGATATATCGAGAAACACTGCAAAGAGGATAAAATGCTGTCTCCAAAACTGAAAAAACAGGGAAAACGCTGGTATCTGGTGTTTCCTTTCGAACGAAGCGTTTCGCTTGCGGACGTCCCAATCGGGGAACGTCTGGTTTGTGCGGTCGATTTAGGACTGAATCAGAACGCTGTCTGCTCCATTATGCAGAGTAATGGAACTGTCGTAGCAAGGAAGTTCATTAACTTCCCTACTGAAAAAGACCATTTGTACAAAGCATTAGGCAGACAGAAGAAAGCCCAGCAGCACGGGAACCGGAAAACACCGGTCCTGTGGAAACATGTCAATGACATCAACCGGGAGATCAGCCGTAAGACAGCGAAAGCGATTATGGAGTTTGCAGTTCTTTATAACGTGGATGTCATTGTCTTCGAGCATTTGGACAGCAAAGGAAAGAAGCGTGGACGCAGGAAACAGCGTCTGGCTTTATGGCGTAAGCAGGAAATCCAGCGTATCGTGGAACATAACGCCCATAAGAACGGTATGCGTATCAGTCGGATCTGCGCCTGGAATACCTCGCGGCTGGCCTATGACGGAAGCGGGCAGGTCGAAAGGGGAAGCTGCGTCCAAAATGGCGAAACCAGATATAATTATTCGATCTGTGTCTTCCCGAACGGAAAGACCTATCATTGTGACCTCAATGCCAGTTACAACATTGGGGCACGTTATTTTATAAGAGAGTTACTAAAATCCGAGTCAGTGATGACGAGGTTGCCTGCGGGAGCGAATGATCTCCCGTATGGTACGGGAACAACACGCACCTTATCTACGTTAATTAGGCTTCATGCGGACTTAAGTGCTTT
>JBGVFN010000080.1:0-2048 GCA_045121095.1 Lachnospiraceae bacterium
CCTTATCGGCATCCTTGATCAGACTTATCCTGGCGTAAATACTTACTTCGACAGTCCTGCACGAAGTGACGGCAGCCAGAAATGGGTTGATTTTGCATCTACATACTGGCATGTAGACTGTGTTCGTAAAATGTCTTTAAATGCCTTTACTGATCACTATCAGAAATGGTGCAAACGTAAGAAGTACAACTTCAGTAAATCAAAAGCTGAAGAAATCTATGGAAAAGCTAAGGAACTTGTTCCTGTACTTCCTAAGGATGAACTGACCAAACGAATCATCAGACAAGCTGCCGACCAACTCAATAGTGCTTCCTCTACTGTCGAGGAACTACGCACCTTGATGAACGATACAGCTTTAAAGCTCCCTGAATATCCTATTGTTATGGCAATGAACGGTGTCGGTCCTTCTCTTGGTCCACAACTTATGGCTGAAATCGGAGATGTTACTCGCTTTACCCACAAAGGAGCCATTACTGCATTTGCAGGTGTTGATCCTGGAGTAAATGAATCTGGAACATACTCTCAAAAAAGTGTTCCTACTTCAAAACGTGGCTCTTCTGATCTCAGAAAAACGCTTTTCCTTGTGATGGATGTTCTTATCAAAACAATGCCACAAGACGATCCTGTATATCAGTTTTTGGACAAGAAACGAGCTCAAGGTAAGCCTTACTACGTTTACATGACTGCAGGAGCCAATAAATTTTTGAGAATCTATTACGGGCGAGTGAAAGAATATCTTGCATCACTTCCTCAATCAGAGTAACTTATACATACCTTTCTGATAGACCAGCACAACGTGGTGGTCTCTTTTTGATACCTTTTTTCAACCTGTATAAAATTTTCAATGTTCTTCAATTTAGCCTTGACTTTTTATTTGCAGGCTGGAAAATGAAATAAGAACATGCGGAAAAAATTTCCTTGTAGGAAAAAAATGCCGCTTTTTGACGGAATCAAATGGTGGAAAACATGAAAATGTCGGAATGGTTGCATAAAAATAACGAATTGTGATATAATTTGTAATCATCTTTTAGAGAGTGTCTTATGAGGTGTATTGGATGATTGGGGGGAGAATATTCAGATATGAAAATAGACATTGCTTTGCAAACGAAACAGGTTTTGTCACAGGTTCAGATGCAGTCATTAAACATCTTAGCCATGTCTATGACTGAACTTCAGGAGTTTCTGCAAAAGGAAGAAATTGAAAATCCACTTGTAGAATACACGGGCGGAAGTCTGGTGAGTGGCGTTACTGCGGTGTATCGCGACCATGACCAGTTTTACAATCGTGTGTCGGATGGCGAAGAGGGGGAACATGACCTTTACGAAGGGGAAATCAGCCAGCAGTCGGTGGAAGACATGATTATTATGCAGCTTGCATGGGATAAGCTGACCGAAAGAAGAAAACGAATCGTGGAATTCTGTGTGCATTCCCTTGATCAGAAGGGATTTCTTGCTATTTCAGTGAGAGAAATTGCAAAACATTTGAGGGAGGAGCCGGAAGTGATTGAGTCGGTGCTTGCGGAATTGAAAACGCTGGAACCGCGTGGAATCTTTGCCTCCGGTTTAGAAGAGTGTCTTGCTTTGCAAATTCAGGGAATGGAGCAAGAGCGTTTTTTGGAAATGATTATAAAAAATCACTTGCAGGATGTGGCAGAAGGTAAAATCAGCAATATTTCCAGAGCACTGAAAGTGTCTACCATAGAAGTGAGAAAAATGATTCAGGTCATAAAAGGTCTGAATCCGCGTCCATTAAATGGATATGGAGAAGAACGCGTTCAGTACATATTTCCGGACATTATTTTAACCTGCCATAATAATCAGTGGGCAATCAGTCTGAACGATCAGTGGACGGGAAGTATTGGCATCAATGAGTTTTATGTTCATATGCTGGAAACAGCACAGGACGAGGAATTGAGGCAATATTTCGAGAAAAAATTGCAGCGCGCCCGACAGATTGTAAATGCAGTGGAACAGAGAAGAAAAACTTTGATTGGTATTTCAGAGGAAATCATTAAGCGGCAGGCCGGTTACCTGATAGGAAAAGAGCC
>JBGVFN010000081.1:0-15516 GCA_045121095.1 Lachnospiraceae bacterium
CATAAATTCCTTCCCAGGCAATGTTCAGGCCTAAAGCGAATAAAGGCATGCAGTAAGTTTTCTGTTTAAAACCAGTGCGAATTGAATCCGTATATACAGCAGACCAACAGATGCCGCTGATTACAATGCAAAGTGTAATTATCATTTGAATCATTGTATTCTATCCCTCCATTGACATTTGTAAAAGTTTTGATGATACTCATTTTATCAAAAGTTAGACAGATGTCAATGATTCGAAGATAACTTATACATTGGAGGGAAGTTTGTCAAGGTGTTTGAGAATATTCTACTCTACATCTACGATTTCTTCCGCTTTCGCCTTATTCATCTCAAACCAGAACACCACCCCATCTTTGGTATTTGCTACTCCATAGGGGCATCCGTGCTGGTCCATAATGGCTTTTACGATGGAAAGTCCGATGCCGCTTCCGCCGTATTCTCTGGTTCTGGCCTTGTCTACTTTGTAGAATTTCACCCAGACTTTGTCCAGGGATTCCTGAGGGATATGCTCACCGGTGTTGTAGACACTGACACGTACACGGCTGGGACCGCTGTCTTCTGCGGTAATCAGGACTTTTCGCTCACCGCCGAGATGGTTGCAGGCATTGCTGATATAATTTTTCAGGACTTCTTCCATCTTAAATTCATCGCCAATTACCAGCATGCTGGCGGCATTTTCCCGATATTCCAGGGTTCCTTCCTTTTGCTGAAGCAAAATGCTGGTGGAGTCGATCATGCCGTGGATCAGTTCTGACAGATCAAATGTGATCATTTCACAGGAACCATCACCAAATTCCAGATGATTCAGATTCAGCAGCTTCTGCACCATCTGATTCATTTTATTGGCTTCATCCATAATGACTTCACAGTAAAATTCCCGGCTTTCAGGGTCGTCATTGACACAATCCTGCAGACCTTCTGCATAGCCCTGAATAATGGCAATGGGCGTTTTCAGTTCATGGGATACATTGGAAAGGAACTCCTTTCGCATATCATCAATCTGGATTTTTTCCTCAATGTCCTTTTGCAGCTGCTCATTGGCGGCTTTTAGCTCGTTGATAGTCTTCTCCAGTTCGGAGGCCAGATGGTTCATACTTTCGCCTAAAACGCCTACTTCTCCGGCGGAGTCACCTTTATAACGCACACGGAAATCCTGTTCTGCCATGCGCGCGGCGATTTCGGACAGTTCCAGCACCGGCCGGGTCATGTGTTTCATCATGAAAAATACAAACATGCCTGATATAAGTGCGGCGGTCAGTCCGGTTACCATGAAAAATCGGTTGGAAACTGCTGCACTTTCCTGAATACTTTCCACCGGGGTACTCAGCACAAAGATGGCACCGGATTCCAGAAAGCCAAATGCGTCCATATAGCGGGCGCCGCCATGTTCTTCATTCATAAGAACTACCCGATACGCCCCATTTTCATAGACCGGTGTCAGATCCATATTTTCGCTGAACAGATACTGCCGCAGACGCAGCTGCAGGTCGAACATCTCTGAGGAGGACTGAAATAATACCTGATTATCCGTACCAACAATCACCACGCTGATGTTATACTGCATCCAGCATTTGCGCAGAATATCTTCCACTTCTTCACGCATGGATTCGTCGATATCCTTTTTACTTCCGGAAAATTCATACCGGTTCAGCGTTTCATTGATTTCTGTAATTTCTTCCACAACAGAATCAAGCTTTCGTTCCAGATAATAATCTTCCAGAAAATACAGATTGGCCAATATGCAAATGCCGGTGGAGAGAATCATAACCCAGATAAAAAACAGGGTAAATTTCACACGCATGGACTGATTTTCCGTGGCACGCTTTTTCAGCTGCAGCAGCCACTGTTTCAATTGAGTCAGCCGCTTTTTCAGCCCTGTCCCATTTTTATTCGTTTCCATAACTATTTCACTTCCGCAGGGTCAAATTTGTATCCCATTCCTCGAATGGTAATAATCGATTCGCCCCGGTCCCCTAATTTGCTTCTTAATTTTTTCACATGGGTATCAATGGTACGGGCGTCACCGTAGTAATCGTAGTTCCATACATTATTGAGAATCCGCTCTCTGGAAAGGGCAACTCCCTTGTTTTCAATAAAATAGCACATCAGCTCAAATTCCTTGTAACTGAGTTCGATCTCCTGATCATCTACAAATACCTGATGGGCGATTTTATCGATCCGAATGCCGCCGGCGCTTAATTCTTCATTGTCCGCTTCTCCCGTTCTGCGAAGAATCGCTCCAACTCTGGCCACCAGTATTTTATTGCTGAAGGGCTTGGAAATATATTCATCTGCTCCCAGGTCAAATCCCTGCAGTTCATCATTTTCGCCGCCCTTGGCTGTCAGCATGATAATCGGAACAGTCGATTCTTTACGAATGGTACGGCAAACCTCCCATCCATTCATCTCCGGCATCATAACATCCAGAATAATCAGGTCGATCTTGGTATCCGAAAAGAAAATATCCACTGCCTGTCTGCCATTTTCCGCTTCTATTACATCATAATCCGCCCGTTTCAGAAAGTCCTTTACCATCTTTCTAAGACGCGGCTCATCATCCACTAATAAAATTCTGTTTCTGCTCATCTTGCCCTCCTGTTTCGCTAGAGCGAACTTTTTAAATATTACTTGAATTTTTATAAAAAACGTAAATGGCGGAATTACAGAGCCACATTGCTAAGGAGACCTTTGGTCAAACGTCGGCACTTAACGAGCGGCTTTCTGTAAAGAAAGGCGAGAGTTTAGTGTCCGCTACGTTTGGGCAGAGCGGGAGCGCGTCTCCGTGTAATGTAGCTCTGTAATGGAGCCTTCACTACCTTATAAAATTACACAATCAAAGTTCGTTGTAGTATTAGTCCTCTTTTTTCTTAAAAAGAATTCCGGAAATCTTCTGCCTGTATTCAGGACGGCGGCGAAGAATTTCAAAGGCGATCAAAAGCAGCAGTGCGCCAATACTGATCATTGCACCGGGAATGAATCCGTCGGGGATATAGGTCATGCGGATGTCATGTGTCCCTTCATCCAGATCCAGGCAGATAAACGCATCCTGGAAGGTGTAGTAGTCTGTTTTTTCACCATCTACGTACAAGGTCCAGCCGGGATCGTAGGGGATGGAAAGGAAGAACAGACCATCTTCCTGAACATCAATGGTTCCTTCAATGGTCGTGTCTGAGAAGGAAGTAACCTGAAGCTGTTCTTCCTGCAGGTCACGGATCAGGTTGATCAATGCGCTTTCCTTCAGGTAGTAAGCGGTTCCATGAAAACTGGTGTCATCGCTGGTGCTCAATGTAATGGTATCATCGGGAGAACAGTAGCCCAGATCCAGTAAAAAGCCGCGGTCCGTATGACTCCAGGTTTTGGATGTGCCGCCGATGTCAGCCGTTACATTTTCAATGGAACTGTTATCCAACTGTACAAAAACGTGACAGGTTTCATTCACATAGATTTCCATGTCGCTGCCGCTTTCAGTACAATCATAAATCTCGTAAAACAGCGTATCACCGCCATTTTGATAGCTGAATTCATTCTGCAGGTCAATGGCGCTGCCGTAGCTTGTATCCCAGTCCAGATTAAATCCTTTTGGAAGCATAAAACCAACGGACAGTGTGTAAAGATTCTGATAAATATAACAGTCCTCATTCTGTTCACAAAGGGTCATGAGCTGAGATTCATCCTGTGTTGTGGTAGTCAGAATATATTTCACATTTAAAATGGAATTCATGAGCGGAGTAATACCGTTGTTGCTGTAGGCATTCATGGAACTTTCCATACCCAGTCGCTCGTAGAAATCCGATACGGCACCGTAAGACACACTGGAGAAGGTGGAAAGGGAAGGATATCCCACAAATGCACCGTCATTTTTGGTCTTCCGCGCCACTTTTTCAAACCGGTAGAAATCCGGGTCAAGTTCCTGGATTCGTTCGATCAGTTCCTGATAGGATTCGGTGTAATTCAGGTATTCACTGCGGCTGACGGTGCTGACGCTGGTGACTGCCATATTAATGGTGGATTCCACCAGAACCACCACCAGGAGAATTATAAAAAGAATCTCACGAGCCAGTTTTTTCTTCAGATACACCAGTAAAATTACAGCGTAAATACCTAAAAACAGCAGGCTGACCCAATAATCATCAAAGGTAAAAGCATCATCTGTTACGATGGATTCACAGAGGATAATAAATGCCGCACCCACAGCAAAGGCCAGACCAGCCTTTTTTTCCGTAATTTCATCCATATTCTGCAGTCCTTCATAGCACATGATCAGGACAATGGCGATATAGAGGAAGGACTGGCGGCAGGGCAGGCTGTTGGGATAATGAAAACCGTGCCAGATAAAGTTTGGAACGTTTACGGAAAAACTGAACAGGAGGAAAAAAATCAGGGCTGTTCGTGTAATCTTATCGCTGGTGGGGACTTTTTTGCTGGCATAATACAGGGGCAGGCAAAGAAGGATTCCCACACCGCAGTAAATGTTGGGCCAGTGATCCAGTCCACATTCCGTGGTTACATCCATCAGATGTCTGGCCAGCATTTCCAGAATGGAGAAATAAGAATTCCATTCGGTAGGGAAATTAATATCACTGGAAGCAGTCAGTCCCAGGGCCTTGATCTCCGGAATCAGGATGATGGCAGATAAGGCACCAGCCATAAGGGAACTGAGAGCAAAACGCAGGAAAACGGTGATGGATTTTTGGTTCTGCGCCGCAGGATATGATTTTTCTGCGGTAAATTCCTGTCCTTGCGTTATGGAATCGGGACTTACCGATAAAGCATGAGAAGAGAGTCCCGGCAGCAGCATCAGAAAATACAGTACACAGAAGATACACAGCATAATGGCAATATAGTAATTGGAAATAATTGCCATGGCCAGTGTAATAATATACAGCAGGTATTTTTTCTGATAGACCAGCCGCTCCAGTCCCAGTAAGATTAAGGGTGTCAGCCAGATGCAGTCCAGCCACATAACATTCCAGCTGTAGGCAGCCAGATAGCCGGACATGGCATAAAAAAGAGCAAAAAAGGGAATTTTAAAATCCGGTTTGCTGCTTTTTGTATCCAACAGGATGGAAAAAGAAAGGCCAGCCAGTCCCATTTTAAAAATAACCAGATAGCTGACAAATTCCAGTACATGATCTTCTGAACAGAACAGGATCAGTCCGTTAAAGATGCTGGAAAGATAATAGCCGATCAGGGAAATAAAATTGGTTCCCATGCCGATATCCCAGGTGTAGAACAGGCTGCCGCCTTCTTTTAATTTGCGGCTCAGTTCGGCGAAGAAAGGCGCGTACTGGTGATATAAGTCTGTTCGCAGAAAGCTTCTGTCACCGAAGGGATAAATCTGGTTGCCGGCAAAAATGCAGAGCATGGAAAGAACCGGAAGAATAAATCCCAGAAAAAAGATTAAAAAACGGTCGGAGTGCAGTTTCCGGCGAAGGAAATTTGCAGATTTTTTAAGCGTATTCAATGAGAGTGAGCTCCTTTCCGAAAAACAAGTAATTTGCTGAAAATATAATTTAGAACAACAACAACAACGCCATCAATGATTTTAGCAAGCCATTCGTTCATATGCATCCATTCCACAGCCAGAATTAAAAATCCCATATCAAACAGGCCGGACAGCACACGGCTTCCCACAAACGTACAAAATTCTTTAAGAATTGCCCGAAAGCCGCGGCAATGGCTTTCAAATACCCATATTTTGTTGGTTACATAGGCAAAAAGCACGGAAGCCAGCCAGGCAAGCGCATTGGCAATACGGTAATCCATGGAATGTTTTAATAAAAAGAAAACAATATAATTGACCGCCGTCGTACATACGCCGAAAAAAAGGTAGGAAATCAGTTCTTTTTTTAGTTTCATTGGTCAGGATCCTCCTTTTTCACATTTTTGTATACAGCTGCAGGAGGTAGATCTTCTTTTGAAACGGAATTCACCGGGGCATCCGAAACATTGATACAGCGTTCTTTCAGCAGATATACCGGCCGGTGTTTGGTTTCCAGATAAATATGGGCGATGTATTCGCCAAGAACACCGATGGATAATTCAATCAGTCCTCCCAGAAACAAAACGGCGCACAGAGTGGTCACGTAACCGGGAACAGAAATACCGTAAATAAAAGTCTGCGCCAGCGTGATCAGAATATAGATAAACGCTGCAAAGCAGATGACACCGCCAAATAATGCCAGAATACGCAGGGGAACGACAGAAAAGGCAGTAATCCCATCGATAGCGTAGCGGGAAAGGCTTCGAAAGCTCCATTTGCTGGTGCCGACGGTACGTTCCACATTTTCGTAGGGAATCCACTCCGTATCAAATCCCACCCAGGCAAAAATACCCTTGGAAAATCTCTGTACTTCACACAGTTTTAAAATGGCGTCTACCATCTGCCGGGTCATCATCCGGTAATCCACCGCACCGTAAGCCAGGGTAACATCCGTCAGGCGATTGTTGATATGGTAGAAGGAACGGGAGAAAAAGCTGCGGATGGGAGATTCGCCCTTTCGATTGGTTCGCATGGCTGCACAGCAGTCATGTCCTGCTTCCAGAGAAGCGATCATCTTAGGAATCAATTCCGGCGGATGCTGCAGATCTGCATCCATAATAATCACATAGTCTGCAGTAGAAGCCTGCAGGCCGGCATACATAGCTGCCTCTTTTCCGAAATTTCTGGAAAAAGAAAGGTAACTGATCCTTGGAAAGCGTCTGGCCAGATTTGTCATCACTTCCAGCGTAGAATCGCTGCTGCCATCATTTACAAATAAAAAGCGAAAAACATAGTTTTCATGAATATTTGGAAATTTTTTTGCATCTGTTTGTAATGTTTGAAGCGTGCGCAGCGTTTCAGAGTAGAACAGTTCAAGTCCTTCTGCTTCATTGTAGCAGGGGACGATAATATCAACAGTATTCATAATAATAGTATCCTTTCTGTAACAGGTCTATTTTAGTATAGAGCAGGGAAAAAGTAAAGCCCGGCAGAAAAACGGCATATCCGGAGAAGGGCAGGAATAGAATAGGGTAGAGTTGTGGATATTCAGAGAATTTAAGGAGGACATACAATGCCGGACAAAATGATTGAAAATAACAAAGTCAGCATCATTGGAAAAATTGCTGAAGGATTTACCTATAGTCATGAGGTTTACGGAGAAGGATTTTACATGACTTCTCTGAAAGTGAACCGCCTCAGTGACCAGGTAGATATGATACCATTGATGATTTCGGAGCGTCTCATCGATATCACGCAGGATTACATCGGTCAGACTGTGGAAGTAAACGGTCAGTTTCGTTCTTACAACTACCATGAAGGTGCCAAAAACCGCCTGATCCTATCGGTGTTTGTACGGGAGATTGAGTTTATTGAAGAATTTACAGATTATACCAAAACCAATCAGATTTATCTGAATGGTTACATCTGCAAAATTCCCGGATATCGAAAAACACCTCTGGGCCGGGAAATTACGGACCTTCTGGTGGCGGTCAATCGTTCTTACGGAAAATCCGATTACATACCCTGTATTGCCTGGGGAAGGAATGCGCGCTATGCGGCAGGTTTTTCTGTGGGAAGCAATATCGAGCTCTGGGGCCGGGTGCAGTCCCGGGAATACACCAAGAGTGTGGGGGAAAATCAGAGTGAAAAACGGGTTGCCTATGAGGTATCGGTAAGTAAGCTGGGACACTGATCGGCAGACAGGTATTATAGCAGGTATGATAGAATGAAAGGATTCAGAAAACAGCCATTTTAAACTGCTTTCCGAATCCTTTTTTATGATATTATGCTAAACGCGGTCTGAAAAATCATTTAAGATTCAGATACGCTCTGATGCTGCAGGGGATGGCATCTGCATATTATCTGGTAATAGGCAAGGCTGCGATAAAATCAGCCACATCATTTTTGTTCATCAGATAGACAGGCGTTCCATCCACATATAAGGCATAGTAATTGTTGTCGTAAGGTGTCAGGATCATTTCCACCTGGCTGCGCTCTTTGCGGTCAAGGGAAAATGTGATCGTAACAGCTTCATCTCCAACCGGTGCATGTTCTTCATCGGAAGGATACAATTTTTCAGCAGATGCATCCTGCAGAATGTTAAACAGATCGGTAAATTCAGAAGATTCGACTTCTTCCTCATTCAGTGAGTAGGTGGTCACTTCCTGTTCCTCCGTGGTGGTTTCGCCATCTTCATCGGTGGTTTCCACGGTTTCTGTGGAAGTAGTAATCTTATAATCAAAGGTAAGGTCCTGGTATTTTACTTCCATGCCGCTGATGGAAGAAAGCATGAAATTAAAAGGTTCCATATAAACCAGAGAAGATTTTTCACAGTTCAGGAGAGTGTCCAGAGTGGATTTGCTCATGAGATATACCTGTGAAATATCATTCCAGGTCACATAATAGTGATCACCAACGGAATCACCAATGGTTAATGTAAAGCTGTAAGGAACCTCCACTGTTTCTGCTTCGGTTTCTTCCGTTTCTTCTGCCTCTGTTTCAGTATCGGATTCACTGGTCGTTGCTGTGTCATCATCCGAAGCTTCAGAGGTTTCTTCTTCGCTTTCTACGGTTTCCTGCTGGGTATAATTCATGGTAATGACTGCAGAAGGTTCATCCAGACCATACTGTGCTTTTTCTTCCTCGGAAATATCATAGGCAGCGCATCCGGAGGTGCTTAAGGTGCTCAGAACACTGGTCAGGTCCGAGATGGAAGCATCATCTGCAGCAAACTGTTCGCCATCCATATCCATGAACCAGCTGCAGCGATTCAGATAATCCATGGAGAGATCACCCTCTTCTTTATACTCAAAGGTATTGGTTTTCTCGCCCTGTGTCACGGTAATATTCTGGAAAACGGCAGTTGCATCCGGCTCCGGCAGTTCGTCTTCCACGATCATTTCCAGAAGAGAATGGGTGAAATAGTCCTGTAAACCGGAATCAATGGTATAAACAGCTTCACTGCTGCTGGTGTAAATATAAGTGACATTTGCCACATCGTTGGTGTCACCAAAATAAATGGTAAATTCGGTACCATCGCTGTCTGTGGCAGTCACCTGCTGAATGGGATCATCCAGGCCATAGTCAGCGGCGTTATCCAGATTATCCTGAACCTGGCGGGAAGCAGTCAGAGATTGAAGCTGAGTGCTCATACCGGTCAGAGAACTCTGATTTAAGGGAAATTTGGTATCTGCATCGTACTGCCAGGTTTCTTCTTCTTCACGCAGGGAGAAGGAGAGAGGTTCTTCCTCATAATAATAACTGAGAGAAGTAATTGCGCTGCTGTCAAAATCTTCCGGATAAATAGTAATGGAAGTATCTTCTTCTTCTGTTTGCGCAGCTTCCTCCTGCTGTTTGTTATAACGCAGCAGGAAGAAGTAGCCAACGCAGACTGCTGCCAGCAAAATCAGCAGAATCAGAAGCAGACGTCTTTGTTTTTTACGTTTCATTTATTTTTTTCTCCTTCTTAACCAGACTACAATACCGGCGATCAGAAGTCCTGCAGGAAGCAGTACGACAAACAGAACAGACTGCATGCTGACGGTTGCAGCGCTGGGAGTAACGGTTTCCACATCTATGGATTTGGTATCAATGGAGATGGAGGTTTCGTGTTCACACATATAACCGATGGAGTTCAGGAAAATATCCACATTACTATTATAGTTGGAGACAAAGGATTCCTCTGTCAGATAAGGAGTGGAGAATACGATCAGCTGTGTGGTTTCTTCATCAGAAACGGTTTCTTCTGCCAGAATTCCCAGATTGAAGCTGCCTTCCTTATCACCAGACTCTTTTTCTGTAGTAGCAAACTGACCATTTTCCGGTACTTTTTCGTAAGCATCTTCGGAGGTGGTCAGCAGAGGTGTCTGAGTGACACTGCTGCGGACCTCTTTTTGTTCGAGGGATGCAGCCTGGATGATCAGAGCCAGCGTATTGGAATCGGAAGCATCTGCTGTAATATCATGGCTTTCGTACTGAGGAATGATATACATGGGACTCTGGTAATAAGAGCTGCTGTCGCCTTCAAATACAATACCCTGAGAAGTTCCCAGACCGTAGTTATCCAGAATTCGTTCAAACTCGGTGAGTGTTTCGCCAGTATAAGAAGTCAGGATCAGCGCTTTGCCGCCATTTTCCAGATAATCGATGACCATATCCGCTTCATCGGAAGAAAAATCTGCCTGAGGAGCCAGAATCATCAGAACACCGCAATCTTCAGGAATAGAACCTTCTGACATGAGAGACAGGCTCTGCATGTCGTAATTGCTTTTTGCCAGAGCAGAAGTGGTGGTATCTCCCAGAGTGATCTCATCGTGTCCGGTGGTGTAATACAGGACGGGAAGATCAGCGGAGGTTACGTAATCGATGGCAGAGGTGATCTCGCCTTCTCCATCAAATTCCGTGGTAGTAGAATAACCGTAGTAGCTGGAGCTGTCGCTGTAATAGCTGCTCTCGTAAATATCGTAATAATCAATGGTTTTATAACGATCTTCACTTTCAACGATCAGGCTGCCGGTGGAAAGGCTGGAAGCATCGTAGTTTGCTGTAAAAGCAGGATTGGCAACCGGGTCAATTACCTCCACTTTAATATGGTCTGATAATTCTTTATAACGATCCAGAAGCTGCATCATGGTATCGTCCTGGGTATCGCCTTCATATAATGCATAAATCGTCACATCCTGTTCCAGATCTTCTACAATATCTTTCGTCTGGTCACTGATGGAAAGAATTTTGCTGCTGCTCAGATCCAGATTGATGATGGAAGAGGGAAGAACACTTACCACCAGATTTACAATAATTGCCAGCGCGATTACGATACAGGACAGCAGGATACTGTAGGAACCGTGATGAAAAGAATTGGTTCGGAACATGGAAGCAGCATATGCCTTAAAAGAACCATGTTTTTTTGATTTTTTCGTCCATTTCATAATATTTCTCTCCTCCTAACGGCTCCATCTGCGTTTTTCAATGGTCTGAACAGTCAGGAACAGGAAAACGAACATGACGCTCAGATAGAAAACGATAGCGGATACATCAAAAATTTCATTATAAAAATTGTCCAGACGGGCAGAAAGAGACAGGCTGTTCAGGAAATTCGGCAGTAGAGTTTCAAATAAAGAACTTTTTACCAGATACAGAACAGTCAGAATACCGCATCCAATCAGTCCGCCGCTGCAGCCGATGATCCAGTTTTTGGTAATATTGGTGATCAGATAAGCTGCAAGAATCACGACAAAAATCAGTCCTGCAAAAGAACCGCCAGCAGTTTCCGGGATTAGAGAGCTGATGCTGTCCATCAGTTCCAGAATCAGCATGACGCCAATCGTACCTACGCAGGCCAGAATCTGATTTTCTGTCAATGAGGAAATAAACATGCCAATGGCAATGGCTGCGCATCCGAACAGGAAAAATACCAGGATCATGGAGTAGGAAGCCAGCATTTTGGTAGAACCCAGTGACTTTAACAGCAGAGGGAAAATACAGCTGATCAGGCAGACCAGGCCAAATACGGAAACCATGGCCAGGTATTTACCCATAACAATGCCCGTAACAGAAACCGGAGAGGTCAGTAAAAGCTGATCCGTCTTATTTTTCCGGTCCTCTGCCAGACTGCGCATGGTCAGGATGGGGATTACAATAACAAAAATAAAGCTGACGCTGTACAAACTAGTTGAAAAGGAAGAATATCCATAAGTCAGATTGATAAAAATATAGTAAATCCCAATAAACAGCAGCATGACCGCCATTACCAGATAACCGATAACGGAGTTGAAATAACTCTGCAACTCTCTTTTATAAATCGCTAACATTTAGTCTTCGTCCTCCTTTTTCTGTTTTCTGGTTTTCCAGAATCCTTTTTTGTCGGAATCTGCGTTGGATGTATCTGCATCGGCAGCTGTGTTTTTTACAGAAGCATTTTTTTCGCTGAGGTTCGCTTTGTCTGAGTGATCTGCGTCATCTGAACTTTCTGACATGGATTCCGATTCACTTTCGGTCAGTTCAATAAAGATATCTTCCAGTGAACGGCTGGTTACTTCCATGGAATAAATGGGGAGACCTGCGTCACAGAGAAGAGAAAACAGTTCATCCCGGATTTCCACATTTTTGCCATACTCAATCTCTGCAGAGGCCAGATGCGCATCTTCTGTATTTGTAACAGAAATATGATCTGCATCAGAAAGCTGTGCAAGGATATTTTTCAGCTGATTTTCCGTTCCTTTTCCGGTCAGCTTTAAGGTATTACAGCCCTCCATCATGGCAGCAAGCCCTTCGGGGGTATCGCTGGCAACCAGTTTTCCGTGTGAAATGATCATAATATGGTCACAGATGGCGCTGACTTCTGACAAAATATGAGAACTGAGCAGTACGGTATGTCCTTTGGCAAGATTGCGGATAGTATCACGCATTTCGATCATCTGAATGGGATCCAGACCCACAGTGGGTTCATCCAGGATAATAATATCCGGAAATCCCAGAATGGCCTGAGCCAGCCCTACACGCTGGCGATAGCCTTTGGACAGGTTGCGGATCAGGCGTTCCTGCACATCCACAGTACCAGAAACCTCCATCGCCTTTTCAATGGCATCAGCAGCTTCTGCCTTTGGAATTTTTTTCAGACCAGCGGCAAATTTTAAATATTCCATAACCGTCATATCCATATAGAGCGGAGGCTGCTCCGGCAGATACCCCATGCATTTGCGGGCTTCCTCCGGGTCTTCCAGAATATCAAATCCGTTTATGGTAATACTGCCTTCGCTGGGAGCCAGATAACCGGTCAGCATATTCATAGTAGTGGATTTACCTGCGCCATTGGGGCCCAGGAAACCATAGATACGGTCTTTTTCCATGGTAAAGCTCAGATGATCCACCGCCAGGTGGCCATCATACATTTTTGTAAGATTCTTTACCTCTATCATAATTCCCTCCTGTTATGTTTTTTTGTCGGATGAATAATTCATGCGGCAATGCATATGAGACTAAGATAAATGTTTTTTGTGATAAAACTGTGTTCAAACGGGTATGGAACTGTGAAATTTATGTGTTTTAGAACGTGTCGGTCTGTTAAACTCAAAAAAAGTAACAGTTCAGCGGGGGCTGAACTGTCTTGAATAAATTCAGCAGACATTCATAATTTCCTGCGGAAATTATTCATTCGGCTAAACGACGAATACGATTTTCGATTAAAATCATGCTCTGCTGAATAGTTACAAAAAAATCCCCGAAAAGAATTGCTGTAATTCTTTCCGGGGAAATAGTCAGAGCATTTTCAGATACGCTCAAGGAATCTGTTTAGCCGATTACATTGCTCATGTTATAATAGCCAGGTTTCTGTTCTGCCAGGAATTTGGCTGCCTGAACGGCACCCTTACCAAAGATTGCCTTGGAGTAAGCAGTGTGTTTGATTTCTACTACTTCATCCTGGCCGCAGAAGAACACTTCATGTTCACCCACGATGGTACCGCCGCGTACGGCACTGATACCGATCTCTTTTTCAGAACGTCTTACACGTTCCTGAGAACGGTCATATTTATAAGTGTATTCGTTGTTCAGAACTTCATTCATGGCATCTGCCAGAGCAAGAGCTGTACCGCTGGGAGCATCCACTTTTTTATTGTGGTGTTTTTCCACAATTTCCATGTCATATCCGGCATTTGCCAGAACTGTGGCAGCTGCAGCCACCAGTTTCATAATGGTGTTGACACCAAGAGACATGTTGGCGGAGCGAAGCAGGGGGATTTCCTGGCTGGCAGCCTCGGTCTTTTTCAGCTGTTCAGGAGAAAGACCGGTGGTACACAGAACCAGAGGCAGTTTTTTTGCAATGCAGTCTTCCAGCAGTCCGTCAATAGCTTTTGCGCTGGAAAAATCAATGACAACATCTGCTTCCACATTGCAGTTTTTTAAAGAAGTAAATACCGGATAGGGATTGGAAACTGCATCCGGATTGATATCAATACCTGCAGCCATTACACAATCGTCATCTTTTGCAATAATATCGGAAATAACCTGGCCCATATGGCCGTTGCATCCGTGCATAATAATTCGTGTCATAGGTACTCTCCTTTGCCCGTTATCTTATTTTAAAAGTCCGCAGTCTTTCATGGCAGCTGCCAGTTTTGCCTTGTTTCCTTCTTCCATGGGAGTCAGAGGCATTCTGCAGGGGCCTGCATTCCAGCCCAGCAGATTCATAGCTTCTTTTACAGGAATGGGATTTACTTCACTGAATAACTGATGAATCAGAGGCAGGTAATCCAGCTGCAGTTTTCTGGAGCCTTCCACATCGCCTGCGAAGAATTTGGCACAGATATCATGAGTCTGAGTAGGTGCTACGTTAGAAAGAACAGAAATAACACCTTTTCCGCCAAATGCAAGAATCGGAAGAATCTGGTCATCATTACCAGAGTAAATATCGATGCAGCCATCTGCCATCATAGCAAGATCAGCAATCTGAGAAATATTACCGGATGCTTCTTTAATACCTACGATATTGGGAACGTTCTTTGCCAGAGCAACAGCAGTAGCAGGGAGAATGTTGCAGCCGGTTCTGCTGGGAACGTTATACATGATGATCGGAATAGAAACAGATTCTGCGATTCTGGTATAATGTTCGATAAGACCTTTCTGGGTTGCTTTATTATAATAAGGAGTTACAACTAAAAGTGCATCTGCGCCGTCTTTTTCTGCATCCTTGGAAAGTTCAATGGCAGTCATGGTGCAGTTGGAACCAGTTCCGGCAACAACGGGAACACGTTTGTTAACATGTTTGCAGGTGAAGCGGATTACTTCTGCATGTTCTTCCATGGTCAGCGTGGAAGATTCGCCAGTGGTACCGCAGATGATGATGGCATCAGTACCTTTTTCAATCTGGTCATCCAGCATTTTAGCAAGTTCTTCATAATTTACACTGAAATCTTCGTTCATGGGCGTAACGATTGCAACGCCGGCTCCTGTAAAAATAGACATATTCATATCCTCCTATAAATTTTAAATAATAGTTAAATACAGCAGTTTGGTTCTGTCAAACTGAATAAGATTTATTCAGCAGCGCAGTCATCATTCATAATTTCCTGCAGAAATATGAATTTGACTAGACGCAGAAAGAAAGGAGTTATCCGCCGTGGCGAGTAACTCCTGTAACAGCATGTTCATAGTAATGTTCATACATAATAGGACTTATGCGTAGCTCTCCACTTGCGTGACAGTCGTATGGCTCTTAACCATACGCCCAGGATGCAGCCCGCAGCAGGATACAACCTTCGGCGTGGGTTCCTTTCCGCTTCTTCATCCGGCACTGCACCGTCAGATAACGTACTGATAACACACGCAACCTCTACTTCATAATATGTTTGTGACCGGTCAGCAGAGCATGGACATATAGGAAATGTCTGCCCAACCGATGCATATGTGAAATGATAGCATGGTTTCTGGTGATTGTCAAGAAAGAGCTGACTATATGGCAGCTCTGTAAAGTAAATTCCTGTCTACTGCTGTTTCATTGACGATGTTACAAGTCTTATCTGTACATCCTTTCAAAA